>JAJRZU010000056.1 GCA_024275075.1 Deltaproteobacteria bacterium
AATCTACGGATATTTATGTAGATGAGTTAACGATCGCTTTTTCTGCTGGCTTGGCGGAAAGCCTTAAGGCGGACGTTGTTTTGTTATATGAAGAGGAGGAAAATGATGCTGAGGTTATAGTAGATGAAGCTTATCTTTCATTAGAGAGAGGCAACTTTGGCATAACTTTCGGTAAGACATATCTGCCGTTTGCAGACGGTGAGACAAACTTTGTCACTGACCCTGCCACACTGGATCTTGGGGAGACGCGGGAGACAGTCATCAAGCTTGAGCTTGACCTTAACATGCTGAATATCGAAGTTGGCGCTTTCAACGGTGATGTCGGGAAAGTGAAAGATGATGATAAAGTGAATGATATCTTCGCCGCGCTCACTATCATGCCGGTAAAAAGCGACGATGTCAATATGTCGGTCAAAGCCGGGTATATCTCTGACATCACAGACACTGACGCGGACCTGCTTGGTATCGCACAAGAAGGCGGCGCGGACAATGCGACAGAAGGCTACAAGGATAAAGTCGCCGGATATTGCGCTTCTTTCAATGCGGAAGCAAGAACCGGTTCTGTTTTTGTCGAATATGTGACTGCCGCAAACGATATAGAAACTACAACGATAGGAGCCGATGAGGCGGAAACTGTTTACCAATCATCGATAAAGAAACCAAGCGCTCTTAATGTGGAGATCGGCGCGTCGTTCATTGAGGATTATACTTTCGCTGTAAAGTATGAGTCTATCAAAAATTTCCCTGACACTGTCGGTTTCATAAAGAATGGTGATACAAGCGGTGATACAAGCGGTGATACAAGTGGTGATACAAGTGGTGATACAAGCGGTGGCACTAATGGTGACGATAAGAAGGAAGAATCGATATCAACCCTTGCCGCACAAGATGGTGGCGCTTTAGTTGCAGAAGATACGGTAGAGGGTACCACGATAACAAAAATCGGTGGGATTATCACGTACGATATCAGCCGTGACGCTGCTTTCTCGATCGAGTTTATCAGGACAAAGAACGATAACGATGACCTCACGGATGTATTGACGTGTCAGTTTGCACTTGAATTCTAACAGATGCACATTTTTTCTTGACGTTACAGGCGGTTATTACTGATTATTCAGTGTAACCGCCTTTTTTTGCTTTTGCTTTTGTGTCGTTAGGGATACCGTATAATTCCACTTTCACTTTTTCGCGGCGGCGCCCGTAAAAAAAGCTTGCATTATTATTTTTTATGGTGTATAAAGCTTTTTTCGCTTCCTTGCTCTGGGGGTAAAAAGCATTTTTGCCGCTTGGGGCTGCAAATAAAAATTAACCGTGAGGAGGTAGTAAGTTGGCGCTTTATGAAACGATGTACATCGTGCATCCAGACACACCAGAATAAAAACTCTCAGCCTTGAATGATAAGTTAAAAGGTATCATTACCAAAAAAGGCGCAAATGTAATCAATTTTGAGGAATGGGGCAAAAGAAAGTTATCTTACCGCGTGAAGAAGCAGGTAAAGGGTTACTTCACGTTGGTCAATTATGACGGCCCTGCCGCATCGATCTCTGAGCTTGAACGCATAATGAAAGTCACTGATGAGGTGATCAAATTTATGTCCGTCAAGCTGACCAAAGAAGAGGTTGTGAGATTAAACAAGAAGTTATCGGCAAAGGAAGCGGCCGCTAAAGAGGCAGCTGTAAAGGCAGCCGTCACAGAAGCCGCACCCGAAGCCGCACCCGAGGCCGCACCAGAAGCTACACCAGAAGCTACACCAGAGGCGGCACCAGAAGAAGAGGCTGCTGGTGAGCCCGAAGAAGCGGTAGCGGCGCCGGAAAGCGTCCCCGCAAAAGAAAAAGAATAGTGAAAAGGTGGCAACCATGCAATTTAATAAAGTCATTATTATGGGTAATCTTGTAAGAGACCCTGAGCTAAAGTACCTGCCAAGCGGTACACCGGTAGCAAACCTCTCGATAGCCGTGAACGACAGGTACAAAAAAGATGGAGAGACTGTCGAGAAAGTCAGCTACTTTGATATAGTGGTCTTCGCGAGGCAGGCGGAGAACTGCAATGAGTACTTATCGAAGGGGCGCCCGGTATTAGTCGAGGGGCGCTTGCAGCAGCGGCGCTGGGAAGCGCAGGATGGCGCGAATAAGAGTAAAATCGAGATCGTGGCGTCAAACGTAATATTCTTAGGCAGCGGTAGTGGTAGCGGTAGCGGCGGTGGCAGACCAAAGGACAGCTCATCAGGCTCTGGCGGAAATTACGAAACAGTAAGTGAAGATGATATACCATTTTAACGGAGGAAATTAACATTGGAGAATCCCAGATATAGAAGAAAAAGAGGCTTTTACAGAAAAAAGGTCTGCAAGTTTTGCGTAGAGCCTAACATTGTCATAGATTACAAAGAATTTAAGATACTTAAATATTTTGTTTCTGAGCGGGGCAAGATCATCCCGCGCAGAATCTCAGGGAACTGCGCGAAGCACCAGAGAGAGTTGACGCAGGCTATCAAGCGAGCTCGAAACATCGCGTTACTGCCCTTTACCTCTACAACCGCTCTTTAGCGTTGGGCAGGGTGAATGCGGATAATGACCGCTTGAAAGAGATTGCACGGTACTTTATTGTCACCGCTCTTCTAAGCGTTGTATCGTTGTCGCAGGGGCTGACTGGTAGCATGGCGGCGCTTTTTCTTATCGCGCCACCGACACTGCTGTATTTAAAGCATGACAGATTGGCAGATGCCGTGGCTGTGATCGCGTTGGTCACCATTACTGTCTTTCTGTTCGCTGGCTACGAGGGTGTTTTATATTACGCTTATGAGTTTGCGGTACTAAATGTATTCCTGCTCTTAGTATTAAAAAGAGAATCTAAGATAACCAGCGTTATCTTCAGATCATCTGTTTATACCTATTTGGCTGTTTTTTTTGTTGTCGGTTCTTTGGCAATCATATATAATGTCAACATACACAACGTGGTAAGCGAGCTTGTTGACAGCACCATCAGCGAGATAGCGAAGCTCTATAAGCAGGCGGAGCTGGATGCGCAGCAGGCAACGCAGATAGAAGCGATTTATAAGAGTATTACCGATCTTTTTAAGCAGATATATCCAGCGATCATCTTTATCGGGCTCGAAGTCATCGTGACTGTCAACCTTTTGGTTCTTAACAGGTTCTTTCTGAAGGAAAACAAGAAGTTTGACACGAGGGAGCTTTTAAACTGGTCACCGAATGAGAATCTGGTATGGGGGGTCATCCTCTTCGGGTTTCTGTTATTTGTAAAAAATGATTATGCGGGGATGGTCGCTCAAAATGGCTTGATAGTCTTTCTCAGCATCTATTTTTTCTGCGGACTTTGCGTAGCGAATTATTTTTTCAGGATAAAAAAGGTGCCGGTATTTGTTCAGATGACATTATATTTCGCACTTATCGTAATAAGCGGGCTTAAATATGTACTAATCGGTATCGGGCTGTTTGACATTTGGTTTGATTTTCGGAAAATAAAAAAGAGAACCACTTAGGACAATGTTTTTATGGAAGGGTTGTGCCTGCCATAAAACAAAACTAACCACTAAGAACACGGAGTTAGCCACAGAGTTCACAGAGCAAAGCTGTTTAAAACAGAACTCTCTGTCCCCTTAGTGGTTAAAATGATTTTTTTAAACAGGAGGAATGAATGCAAGTAATATTAAAAGAGGATGTCCAGCATCTTGGTAAGGCTGGTGAGATCGTCAAGGTAGCTGCGGGTTATGCAAGGAACTATTTATTGCCAAAGAGTAAGGCCATGAAAGCGTCTCTGGGTAATGTGAAAGAGCTTGATAACCAGAAACAGCATATAAGGAACAAGCTGGACAAGATGAAGCTAAGCGCGGAAGACCTCGCCAAAGAGATTGAGGCGTTGTCGATCACGATCACAAAAACCGCCGGAGAGCAGGACAAGTTGTTCGGTTCTGTCACATCGATGGATATCGTCGAAGCGTTATCCAACGAGGGCGTCAATATTGAGAAAAAGGTTGTGATAATCGAAGAACCGATCAAGAGTATTGGTAACTTCAGTGTTCAGATAAAGCTTCATAGAGATGTTATAGCTAACCTGAGGGTTTGGGTAGTAAGAGAAGGTTAATGGATAAAGAAAAGTTAGAGCAATCTTTGCACAAAGAGCTGCTAGTTCCGCCAAAGGATATAGAGGCGGAGAAATCTGTCTTAGGCGGCATTATGCTTGATAATTTCGCTTTGAACAAGGTGATAGAGATCCTATCGCCCGAAGATTTCTTTGTGAGTGCGCACCAGAAGATATATTCCGCGATACTTGACCTGAACGAGAAGGGTGAGCCGGTTGACGTCATCACGTTGAACAACCGGTTAAAGCAGAGCAAACTCCTTGAGAACGTCGGGGACACCGCATACATAACGCTATTATCTTCCTGCGTACCGACAGCGGCGAACGTGACGCATTATGCGAAGATAGTGAAAGAGAAGGCTCTTTTAAGAAAGGTTATCCATGCCGCCACCGGTCTGGCGTTTGAGGCGTATGAAGAGGCGGAGGATATCGACGCTTTTTTGGATCGTGCCGAGCAGGTCATCTTTGATATCTCGCAGGGGAAGATAAATCCTTCGTTCTTCTCTGTAAGAGATATCATCAAATCAAGCTTTAAGACGATCGAGGAACTTTACCAGAAAAAGGAGCTTATTACCGGTGTCGCGACGGGATTTGAGAAGCTTGATGAGCTGACCTCAGGCTTCCAGCCCTCAGACCTTATAATAATCGCAGGACGACCGAGTATGGGTAAGACGGCGTTCGCCCTTAACGTGGCGCAAAATACGGCTATTATGCACAAAACGACCGTCGCCGTCTTCTCGCTTGAGATGTCAAAGGAACAGCTTATTCTAAGGATGTTATGTTCTGAGGCGCAGGTCGACGCGCATAAGCTTAGAACCGGTTATCTTAGTAAAAGTGATTGGCCGAAATTAGCGCGGGCGGCAGGCTCCCTCTCCGAGGCGGCTATCTTTATAGACGATACGGCGGCTATCTCTGTGTTAGAGCTTCGGGCAAAGTGCAGGCGGCTGCAGGCGGAGCACGGGCTGGGGCTGATCATCGTTGATTACCTCCAGTTGATGCGGGGAAGAGGGAAAGGGCGGAGCGACTCAAGGGAGCAGGAGATCTCTGAGATATCCCGCTCATTGAAAGCGCTCGCGAAGGAGCTTAAGGTTCCGGTTGTCGCGCTCTCCCAGTTAAACAGGTCGTTGGAGCAAAGGCCGAACAAAAGGCCGCGCCTGTCTGATCTTAGGGAATCCGGCGCTATTGAGCAGGACGCTGACGTTATCGGGTTCATCTACAGGGACGAAGTGTATGACTCCAAGAGCAAGGATCAGGGTATCGCAGAATTCATCATCGGGAAGCAGCGGAACGGGCCGATAGATACTGTCAGGCTGGCGTTTATAAATAAATACACTAAGTTTGAGAACCTTGACGACGCGCATTATGAGTATGAACCGGACTATGAATAGGGGAAATATATTATTCACCACATTTTTTTAATGCTCTTGCAATAAATTTATTATATAGTAGTCTTAAATTAGCTTGAATTAATGGAACTTTAATTTATTAACACAATTTGTGGAATTCTATCATAGAGGAGGTAATGATGGCTTTTAATGTCGGGATTAACGGGTTTGGCAGGATTGGGCGGAATATTTTCAGAGCGGCGGTCGGTCGGGACGATATCAACATCGTCTTGATAAACGATTTGACGGACGCAAAAACGCTGGCGCATCTATTGAAGTACGATTCCATTCACGGAATATTTGACGCGGAAGTAACAGCGGCGGAAAACTCTATTATTGTAAACGGTAAGGAAGTAAAGATCTCAGCGGTAAGGGATCCCGCGCTCCTTCCATGGAAGGCGTTAGAAGTGGACGTTGTATTAGAGTGTACCGGTCTGTTTCGCAAGCGCGAACTTGCACTAAAGCACCTGCAGGCCGGCGCGAAGAAGGTGATCATCTCTGCGCCCGCGGTAGAACCGGACATCACCATAGTAATGGGTGTAAACGAGGGAATGTATGACGCTTCTGAGCACAATATTATCTCAAACGCTTCGTGTACGACAAACTGCCTCGCACCGGTAGCAAAAGTCATCAACGATAATTTCACTATCACAGGCGGCTTGATGACGACGATCCACGCATATACAAACGACCAGCGGATACTTGATTTCCCGCATAAGGACTTGAGGCGCGCAAGAGCGGCGGCTCTGTCTATGATTCCGACAACAACCGGCGCCGCGGCCGCGGTCTCATTGGTGCTGCCCGAGCTTAAAGGGAAGCTGGACGGGATGGCGATACGGGTGCCTACACCGAATGTATCTGTCGTTGACCTCGTTGTGAACGTTGAGAAAACGACATCTGCCGAAGAAGTCAACAGCGCGTTGAAAAGCGTGGCGCAGGCTGACACGAAAGGCGTGTTAGAGTTCTGCGAAACGCCTTTGGTATCCGCTGACTTCAACGGTAACTCACACTCATCCATCGTCGATGCCGCCTCAACGAAAGTTATCGGCGGCAACATGATAAAAATGCTCTCATGGTATGATAACGAATGGGGGTACTCTTGCAGGATGAACGATCTGGCAACGTATATCATGCAGTAGCAAGGGAGTGGAATTGCAAGATAAACTGACTATTCAAGATGTTGACGTTAAAGGTAAAAAGGTATTTGTCAGGACGGACTTCAATGTACCGATGGACGGCAACTCTAATATAACCGATGACTCAAGGATTCGGGCGGTACTGCCAACGATCGACTACCTGCTCGACGAAGGAGCGGCTGTTATTCTCGCTTCTCACATGGGCAGGCCAAAAGGTCAGTATAAAAAAGAGCTGACCCTCGCACCGGTGGCGAAACGCCTTAAGCGGCTCTTGAAAAAAGAGATCTGCATGGCTGGCGGCTGTATCGGTGATGAGGTCGACAAGCTCAAGGCGGGTTTGCAGCCTGAGGATATTCTCCTTCTTGAGAATCTCAGGTTCCACGCTGAAGAGCAAAAGAATGATGACGATTTCGCGAAGGAGCTGGCGAAACACGTAGATGTCTATATCGACGATGCCTTTGCCACTGCTCACAGGGCGCACGCTTCCATTGAGGCGATAACAAAGCATGTCGAGGTATCTGCCGCGGGTTTCCTGATGAAGCGGGAATTGGATTACTTCAATAAATCCATGGAGAACCCGAAGAGGCCGTTCGTCGCGCTGATTGGTGGCGCAAAGGTATCGAGCAAGATGGGCGTACTGAAAAACCTGATCGGGCGGGTTGACAAGCTGATCATCGGTGGCGGGATGGCGTTTACTTTCCTGAAGACGCTCAGGCATGAAGTCGGTAAATCCATTGTCGAAGACGATATGCTTGAGATGGCTTATGATGTCATAAAACATGCCAAGTCCAAAGGCGTAAAGCTGTACCTGCCTGTCGACTGTGTCGTCGCTGACAAGTTTGCAGAGGATGCCGAGACGAAGGTCACTACGGTGCAAGAGATACCGCATGACTGGTATGCGCTTGACATAGGACCTGCAACGACGATGCTGTTCACTGAGGCTATCTCCAACGCAAAGACTGTTATATGGAACGGACCTATGGGCGTGTTTGAGATGGATGCCTTCAGCAGAGGGACTTATGCGATGGTATCCGCGGTCGCAAACAGTTATTCGCTCTCGATCGTCGGTGGCGGTGACACTGATGTGGCTATCCACAAAGCAGGCGAGTCAAGCAGCTTCTCGTATATCTCAACTGCCGGCGGAGCGTTTTTGGAGCTACTCGAAGGTAAGGTGCTGCCGGGTATCGCGGCGCTCACAGACAGACCAAAGGAGGAAATGGCCTATGCGTAGACCAATAGTTGCGGGGAACTGGAAGCTGAACGGCACTTTAGATGACGCTGAAGAGCTTGTCGTAGCGTTGAAGAATCTCGTGAAAGATGTCGAGAAAGTGGATATCATTATCGCGCCGCCATTTACGGTGCTCTCAATCATCTCTGCTCTGCTTATCGGTACTAATATCAAGCTTGCCGCACAGAACATGTACTTCGAGAATTCCGGTGCGTATACCGGTGAGGTTTCACCTGTCATGCTAAAGGATGTCGGTTGCGAGTACGTGATTTTGGGTCATTCAGAGCGGCGGGGATATTTTGCAGAGACGAGCGATATCGTCAATAAAAAGATAAAATCGGCGTTTGCGAACGATCTGACACCTATCATGTGCATCGGTGAGTCGCTGGAGCAAAGAGAGGCTGATCTCACGTTCAACGTAATAGAAACACAATTAAAAGAGGGGCTTGGCGGCCTGGAGAACGAGCTTGCGAAGAATGTCATTGTCGCTTATGAACCGATCTGGGCGATCGGTACCGGTAAGACCGCGACAAAAGAGCAGGCGCAGGAAGTACACGCTTTTATCCGCGGGAAGTTGAACGACTTTTTTGGTAAGGACGTCGCCAATGCGGTAAGGATACTTTATGGCGGCAGCGTAAAGCCAGAGAACGTTGACGAACTTATGTCACAAAAAGATATCGATGGCAGCCTGGTCGGCGGCGCGTCGCTAAAAGCTGAATCATTTGCGAGAATCGTTAAATTTCAGTAAATAGATAAATATATTGATAAATTTTTCAGTGGGGGTTACAATAAGAGCATGGAACTATTAATAAAAGTATTTCATATCCTGATCAGTATAGTTCTGATCTTCATCGTCCTTTTGCAAAGCGGTAAGGGCGCGGAGATGGGGGCGGCTTTCGGCGGCTCGTCATCGTCAAGGACACTGTTCGGGGCGACTGGCGCAAACACCTTTATGACAAAGTTGACAACCTTTGTCGCGACGCTTTTCATCATCACATGCCTCGTGCTTGCATATAGAGCGAGCCACATGGCGACTGTGTCCGTGATGAGCGATGTTGAGGCAGAGGCGCCGCCGGTAACGATACCGGCAGAGACAATGCCGCAAGGCGTTACGTTACCACCGATAGAGGGTGATGTACCATCATCGGAAATGCCTCCTCCAGCAGAGGGCGGCGACGCGCAAGAGAATCATTAAGGGACTTAAGCCAAATAGAAAAACCTCCTTCTTTTACATCAAGTAACGCTTGTAAGTTATTGGAAAAGGGGGCACCGTGAGCGGAAGCGAAGGGGGGAATTTCTTTACAGTACAAATTCCTTAAATTGCATAGGGCAACATGCCCATAAAAACGCACCGGTTTTTAATGACGCCGAAGTGGTGGAACTGGTAGACACGCCATCTTGAGGGGGTGGTGAGTTACGCTCGTGGGGGTTCGAGTCCCCCCTTCGGCACCATTTTATTTCTGTATATGTTAAAGCTTCATTCGGGACGTAGCGCAGCCTGGTAGCGCGCTTGCTTCGGGAGCAAGAAGTCGCTGGTTCAAATCCAGTCGTCCCGACCACTTATCGACAGGCGCACCGGTTTTTTATCTGTGGATTGAATTCTTACAATTTGTTGCGATATTTAAAACAGGTTTCCCGTCAGGTTACTGCGAGGAAGTTCATGTGTGACACAAAATCACAAAAAGCATCCGATATCACGCGAATCCCCGGTATCGGACCGAAACTCGCCGAGAAACTTCTCATGCTTGGCTATAATAATATCAGTGACCTAAAGGGGCATGACCCCGAGGAGATGTATCTGCGGCTCTGCTCTGTGACCGGTGAGCAGATCGACAGGTGCGTGCTGTATGTCTTCCGCTTAGCTGTCTACTTCGCCACCAATACCGATCATGATAAAGAGCTCCTGAAGTGGTGGAACTGGAAGGATAAGCCCTAACAGTCGCTACGCTTCGTGGTGACAGAGTTGTAGTTGTCGGGTTAGGCGCCATCGGTAACCAGACGATAATGTTTCATTTATATCCAAGCCTTTATTATCAATCATACCTTTTTTGTCGGGTTACGCGAATAAAAACCTCGCTAACCCGACGACTGAAAACCATCTTGATGGAAGAAAATCCTTGACAAAATAGTTCTTTTTGTTTCAATATAAATCAATATAAATTAATCATATCAGTTTGAGTTTCAAAAATATTTTGGGTGAGGGGGGCTCAAGTGTTAGACAAACTCTTTAAATTACAGCAGAACAACACCACCGCCGCTACCGAGGTGATCGCAGGGATCACCACCTTCATGACGATGTCTTATATAATCTTCGTACAGCCGGCCGTTTTATCAAACGTTCAGATGGATTTCGGTGCCGTAATGGTGGCAACGTGCGTCGCGTCGGCCATAGCGTGCTTTTGCATGGCGTTTCTGGCAAACTACCCGATTGCGCTCGCACCGGCGATGGGGCACAACTTCTTCTTCGCGTTCACGGTTTGCCTTACCCTGGGGTTCACGTGGCAGCAGGCGCTCGGTGCGAATTTCATCTCCGGCGCACTGTTCATCATCCTCTCTTTTGTCGGGTTCCGCGACCTTATCCTTAACGCGGTACCGGCATCGTTGAAGAACGCGATCGCCGCGGGTATCGGTCTGCTCATCACGCTCGTCGGGTTCGAATGGGCGGGCATCGTCGTTGCGAAACCCGGTGTCTACATCGGGCTTGGCAACCTGAAATCCGCACCGGTAATGGTTGCGATATTCGGTATCGCCGTCATCGCCGCGCTTATGACCTACAAAGTCAGGGGCGCGATCCTGTGGGGCATACTCGCGACGATCATCGTCGGGCTGCCGTTTGGTATCGTCAAGTACCCCGGGGCGGTCTTCTCCATGCCGCCCTCACTGGAACCGACGCTGTTCAAGCTGGATATAGTCGGGGTCGTCACCTCAAAGGATTTTTTGTCCGTTATATTCATATTCTTCTTCCTTGACCTGTTCGACACGATCGGTACGCTGATCGGGGTCTGCTCACAGGCAGGGCTGCTCAAGGACGGTAAGCTCCCGAGGGGGCGGCAGGCGCTACTCGCCGACGCCATCGGTACGACAGTCGGTACGGTACTGGGCACATCCACTATCACAAGCTATATCGAAAGCGGCGCGGGCGTTGCGGCAGGCGGCAGGACGGGACTGACCAGCGTCACCGTCGGCGTTATGTTCCTTCTCGCGCTCTTCTTCTCACCGCTTGTGAAAATGGTCGCCAGCGGATACCCGATAGGCGATGGCGTGTTCTTGTATCCGTCCATCGCACCGGCGCTCATCATCATAGGCTGTCTCATGATGCGCGGCGTAAAGGAGATCAACTGGGATGAAGCGTCAGAATCGATACCGGCATTCCTTACCATCATCGTCATGCCGTTCACCTTCAGCATCACAGAGGGAATCGCTTTCGGCTTCATCGCATATACGTTCCTGAAACTGATAAAAGGGGAACTTTCAAAAGATCACTGGATCATACATATATTCAGCATACTCTTCATCGCAAGGTATTTGTACCTGAATTTTTAGGTAGGTTGCTGTTAAGCAGAAGAGAGACCAAAAAGGGGCAGGTGCGCTAACACCTAACCCCTTTGGTCAAGACTGCTTCTTTTACCGAACTTCTTACTGCTGTCCCTCTGTATACGGCGTGTTTACTACGCGCCAAGAGGAAAATGAAAAAAGCTTTTACTACACGAACATTAATGGACTCCCTGATGGGTTAATAAAAAGTTCTTGATGTTTATCGCGCCCGTCATGGTCGACGAGTCATCAAGAACCAGGATAGGCAGCGAGATTTCTGCCTTGGATACTAATTCATGCCACGCAAGATGCGCCAAAGAGTCCGGATTTGAAGACGTCAGCTCCTCAATATTGACGCCCAGATCTTTCAAGTCTACCGCTTCCTTGATATACTCACACTTCTTACAGTCTGGTTTTGTAAATAATGTCATACAGTTCCCCCCCTTATTTAAATGATGTATTAATTATAATTCCTGAATTCCCCGTCTACTTTGTCATCTTTGAAGTAGCCATTGTTCCTGTACCGGTCGTGCAGCTCACCGATCTTGCCCTTGTTCCAGCTCGGTGTCTTCGTAAAGTAACCAGTGATCCTCGTGATCCCCTCCACCTTCGTGCTGCCGCAGTATGTGCACGTTTCGGTCAGGCCGCGTGCCGTCTTACTGCAATCGTTGCAGGAGGTGAACTCCGGTGAAAACGCGATCTGATCGTTTTGCGTATGCCTGAACGTCTTGACGACAAAATTGGCCAGCGCCTCCTTCGAGGGCTTCGCCTCACCAAGCCAGATGTGCGTGAGCGCGCCTGCCTCGATGATCGGGTGGAACAGCCCCTCTAACCGTACCCTGTCTATCGGGTTGGTGTGGGTACCGACGGCGATGTAGGTAGAGTTCGAATAGTATATCTCGTTGCGCTCGATATCGCCTTTGATCACTTTCTGTGCCTCTTCCCTGTGATATTTCATGTCAAGCTTAGCGAACCGGTACGCGGTGCTCTCCGCCGGTGTCTGCTCAAGGACAAAGTGCATACCGTGCTTGGCGGTGAACCTGTCAGCGAGAAGCTTCATGTGCGCGATTACCTTGAGCCCGAACTTGATAGCGTCCTCACCCTCGTGAAGCTGCTTACCGGTGTGGATCTGGATCATTTCGTTGAGCCCGACCATACCGATCAGGTAGGAGACCCGGTGCATCCTGAGATAAGCCTGCCCGTCCTTGTTCATAGTGAGCAGGGCGAGCGGACCGGAGTCACCAAGCGCCAGGAGCTTCTCAATAAACTGCTTCTTATGCAGATGCGCGTTGACGGCGGTCTCAAACAGATTAGTTATCTTTTCGAACATCTTGGTGTCGTCGCCGTTAGAATCGTAAGCGATCCGCGGCAGGTTCAGTGTAACGTTTTGCAACGCGGAATAACGCATCTTCCAGGGCTGCTTGGCATCCTCGAGATCAGACGCCTCGAGCTTGAAGCTGAGCCTGCAACACTCAGATATCTTCGCGGTGTTGCCCCTGTCGAACACGAAATATGTATTACCCTTTTCCGTAGCGATATCACATATATGGTTCAGGAAATCCATGTGACCCTCTGTCTTGAAGAGCTTCTCGGTGATGTGAACGAGCGGCTTCGGGAAGAAAAACGGCCTGCCGGTGCCGTCACCCTCTTTGTAAACGTCAAACAAAAGCCATACAAACCTTTGCGCGTCCTTCTCGTACTCTTTGTAAGTCTTACCGGTGAACTTGCCGCCGGGGCCGATCGCCGGTACGTCCTCGAAGTGCTTGGGTACCTCCCAGTACAAGTTGATGTCGGTGAAGATCGCCTGACCGCCTCTGGCTACCGCCTGCTGTGAGAACTCGAATATGAGCATCTGCGCAAGCTGCTTGACCTCCGCGTCAGTCTTGTCTACAAGGTACGGAGCGAAGAAGAGGTTGACGGCATCCCAACCGATCGCGCCTGCGAAATTGCTCTGAAGCGCCGCCGCGAACTTTACCATGTGCGCCAACAGCACCTCAGGGTGCTTTGCCGGCTTCGCGATCGACAGCGAATTCGGCAGGTTAAGCCCGTACTTCTTTATATACTCGAGCGACTGGCCGCTACAGTAAGGGCGGTCGACAAAACCTAAATCGTGCAGGTGCATCGCCCCGCTCATGTGCGCGTCACCGACTTCCTGCGAGAACACGTTCAACAGCGCGAACTCCTTCTTGATATTCTCAGCCAGCGTAAGGTTCGTCGCTTCTGGCCCGTGCGGGACGTTCGCGTTCTCCTTGTTCGGCTGCAATATCAACTGCTCGACATCATAAAGCGGCATACCAAGACGGGTGTGCATACGCCTCGCGCGCTCCAGACCATGCTCGATAAGCTTCGCGTCGACAAGCTCCCTGATTAGCGGCGCGGTCAACAGCTTGATATTAGACCGTTTGATCTGCTCCTCCACCTCGAGACTTATCATCTGCGCGGTATCTATATCTACGTAAGTCTCTTTGACAAGGGCGGCGACAATCTTCTGCCTGTCCCAGTCCCTTAAGTCTTCATCAGAAGTTCTGACGAAGAGCACCATGTCAGTAGTATCACTGGCTGGTAAGTTCTTTGCCTTTTTCACTTCCTTTAACTTTGTAACTTTTCCCATACTCTCAACCCCCTTTCATCAGGTACATATACTTTATTTTGTACCTAAAATAACTATAAGCCACAACATGTTGTGCTGTCAAGCAAAAAAACAAACTTTTTTTCACTTTTTTTTGTACTGTTTTTTAAAGTATTACGACAGGTTATAATAACCCTGTGGAATAGCTGTCAGGAAAAAGTGAATAGATCTGGTAAAAAAAACCGGATTTTTGCGTTTTTTTAAGGAGTTTTTTTGAAGTGAGTGCAAGTAGGTTTACTTAATGGGCATGTTGATGTTGTATAACCCGCATGTGCATCGGGATAATTTATCTTGACAATTATCCCTCTTTTTTGTATAAGAATCTTCACAGGATTATGTGCCTGGGTGGCGGAATTGGTAGACGCAAGGGACTTAAAATCCCTCGGGGTCTAACCCCGTGCCGGTTCGATTCCGGCCCTAGGCACCATTGCTGTTTAGCTCATTGCGCGTAACTATGTGGTTATAATAGACATTATCGGACTTTCGTCTGATTGTTCATTATTTTGTTTGTAGAATCAAAGATAATCTGTTACACTCTCTTTATTAAGCGCAAAGAGTGAGTTTGTTCATTTTTATAGTAATGATTATTTACTGTAAAAAATTATGGTGAGATAAATCAGAAGAATGTGATAGCGGCGCATTTTTAAGAGGTCCTGTTTATGTTGATATTATTGTCATGTTAAGCCCGCCCGTCTATTATCACAGGATGAGTAAAAGAGAGGTGTATGATTAGAATACCTAAAATAGTTCAAGGTGGTATGGGTACTGGAGTATCGTTGAAGGAGTTGGCTGCGGCAGTCGCCATAGAAGGTGGAGTAGGCACGATCTCGAGTGCGTGCATAGATTACTTTGTGTCACAGGAGCTCGGTGAGAAGCTGGATACGCGTTCCGCCATGAAACATGAGGTGCAGGAAGCGAAGAAAGCCTCTCAGGGTAAAGGTCAGATCTGGGTAAACATCATGGCCGCGTTAGACCGGGACTATGACGAGTCCGTAATAGGCGCGATAGAGGGCGGTGCGGATGTAATTGTCTCTGGCGGCGGCTTACCAAGAAGGCTCCCATTCATCGCGAAGGAGCGGCTCCCGTTAGTACCGATAGTCTCATCTATCAGAGCGTTAAATATATTGATAAAGCGTCACTGGAAGGGTCGTATGCCCGACGCGATAGTTGTGGAAGGCCCCAAAGCCGGCGGGCATCTTGGCTTTAAATATATCGACATTCAGAAACAAGAGCACCAGTTAGAGAATATATTTCCGGCAGTTAAGGAATTTGCCGATAAAAACGGTGATATACCGGTGATCGTCGCCGGCGGGCTCGTACCCGAAGATATGCCGTTCTGGCTTAATGAGCGGGGCGCGGACGCGGTTCAGTTCGGGACATTATTTGCCGCAACGGATGAGAGCGGCGCGAACAAGAAGTTCAAGGCCGCGATAACCTCCTGCAAAAAGGATGATATTATCGTAGTCGACCCGAAGCACGAGCCTCCGGGTTCACCTTGCGGCCTGCCGTTCAGGATAATTAAAGATTCACCTATGTATCTTGATACATCCGCGAATGCGCCGGTCTGCGATAAAGGGTATGTCCTTCGAAAAGAGAGCGTCAGCGGGAAATATATGATATGCGCGGCAAAGGATGAACCTGAGCGCAACTTCTGCATCTGCAACGGCCTGATCAACGCAGGGTTTGATGATAACAAACAGCAGCTGTGGACTGTCGGTGAGAAGGCGTATCTTCTCAACGAGATCGTATCCGTCCGTACCCGCATGGATGAAATAAATAGATACCTTTAAATAAATACGCTCTGAATAGATGTGCAGCTCAACCCTGCCCCAAAACCAATCATATCGCGGACTTCCCCGGTATTGACATTTAAACTATAATCATGTATAATTGTAACTTACAAACTGCGTGAGGGTATTGATCTGTGAAGAGCCTGCTATCAAAAAAACCGGTATTACCACTTTTACTCGCATTGTTTATCTCCTTGCCATTTCTCACTGCCGGCTGCCTTGAACCTACTTCCACCGGCTCTGAAGAGATACTCACTTACTACCTGGACGCCGATGGCGACGGGTACGGCGACCATGACATTTTCTATGAAGGGTCAGCTCAACCAGACGGCTACGTGTTAGACGACACCGATTGCGACGATGCCGACGCGGTGGTATATCCCACCGCTACCGAAATACCCGGTGACGGCAACGATCAGTACTGTGACGGCAACGATTCTACCTACTACTACTTAGACGCCGATGGTGACGGGTATGGCGACCCGAACGTCGCGGTGATCGATTCGCAAAAGCCCGATGGATATGTGACGGACAGTGCGGATTGTGACGACACAAACGCCTTTATTTCCCCCAACGCGGCGGAGATATGCGGTGATGGTATCGACCAGGACTGCGACGGGAACGACTTAGAGTGCGTTAATTTCACATATTATGCCGACTTAGATGGCGACGGGTATGGTGACCCGTTCAACTCTATCATAGATTCGACCCAGCCGGCAGGGTATGTGACCGACTCCACCGATTGTGATGACCAGAACGCATCGGCATATCCTGGTGCGGCGTAGCAGTGCGGCGACGGTATCGACCAGGACTGCAACGGTTCTGACCTGGCGTGTCCGCCCACCTATACCTACTACCTCGACTCTGACGGTGACGGGTACGGCGACCCGAACGTCGCGGTGAGCGCGGAATCATTACCGGCAGGGTATGTCCAGGATGCCACCGACTGCGACGACACCTCCGCGGCAATATACCCTGGCGCCCCTGAGGTCTGCGGCGACGGTATCGATCAGGACTGCGACGGCTCTGACCTTACTTGCCCCACATCGGGCACTTACTATTTCGACGCGGATAACGACGGGTATGGCGACCCGAACAACTCACTGTACGCATCGACCCAGCCCACTGGATATGTCTTGAATAATACTGACTGTAACGATAACAACGCGTCCATCCACCCAAACGCGACAGAGATATGCGGTGACGGTATCGACCAGAACTGTGACGGAACTGACGTTTCCTGCGGCGGCGGCGGTGGAACATCGACCACCTACTACAGAGACGCCGACGGTGACGGGTATGGCGACCCTGCCAACTCGGTGACGGACACGTCACAGCCAAGCGGTTATGTCGTTGACAACACCGATTGCGACGACACCGACGCGGCGGTGCATCCCGGCGCGACGGATACGCCCGGTGACGGTATCGATCAGGACTGCGACGGAGTTGACGGCGGCGGCGGCGTCATCGATGACCACGGGAATGACTATACCACCGCGACCCCTGCAACCATTAGCGTTACGACGAACGGGGATCTCGAGACAGGCGGCGACATCGACTATTTCAGCTTCCAGGCGGTTGCGGGGACGACATACACCATCTTCACCACGCTTGTCACATTGGATGACTCATATTTGACCCTGTACGGGACAGACGGCGTAACACAGCTTGATTTCAGCGACGACAGCGGGTTCGGCGCATCATCAATAATCTCATGGACATGCCAGGCGGCCGGTACATATTACCTCAAGGTGGATGGGTACTGGACAAGTTCAACTGGCACATACACCCTGATGATAAAGGTTGACGATTTCGGGGATGACTATACGACCGCGGCCGCTCTGACGCTGGGCGTCTGGATCGACGGAGATCTCGAGACCGGCGGCGATACCGATTATTTCAGTTTCTACGCGACCGGTGGAACGACTTACACGATAAGCATGACGCTTGGCACATTAGACGATTCGTACCTTAGCATGTATGGTACGACCGGTACTGACTACCTGCTTGCCGACGATGACAGCGGGTTCGGGCTCGCCTCCTTAGTCTCATGGTCATGCCCATCTACAGGGACGTATTATATCAAAGCGGAGGGGCTCTGGTCATATTCAAGCGGCACTTACAACCTGCTGGTAAAAGTCGACGACCATGGCGATTATTACCCTGTGGCGACTCAGCTCACTTTAGCAAATTACATCAGCGGAGATATAGAGGCAGGCGGCGACATCGACTATTTCAGCTTCTACGCTGCGGCAGGTGTGACGTATAAGATAGAAACCGCACTCGCGACATTAGATGATTCTTTTATCTACCTGTATGATACCGATGGCTACACCGAGATAGCCCATGATGATGACGGCGGCTCAGGGTTCGCGTCAAAGATCGTTTGGCCATGCACAACCTCTGGTACTTATTATGTCGCGGTCGTGGGGCTGTACAGCTTCTCTGCCGGTACTTATACGCTGGTAGCCGGCAACGATGATCATGGTGATGATTATTTGAGCGCGACACTCGTCTCCGTAGGCGTTACCACCGGCGGAGACCTCGAGACCGGCGGCGATGTCGACTATTTCAGCTTCAGCGCGAGCGCCGGTATTACATACACTATCGAGACGACGCTTGCTACGCTTGACGATACGATAATATATTTGTACGATACCGATGGCGTGACGTCAATCACTTTTGACGATGATGGCGGCTCAGGGTTCGCGTCACTGATAACGTGGTCTTGCGTTACCTCGGGTACGTATTACGTCAAGGTCACAGGGTATGATTCCACATCAAAGGGTACGTATACGATAATGGTGAATTACTGGTAATGTTGCGCGGCTACCTTATGGAACTGCCGCCATGTAGAATATTTTCTCTACGAATTGTATAATGTGTACAGCTATCGGCCGCCCATTGGTTGGGAGGATCGGCGCACCTGAAATGCGGTGTTTTTGTATTTCTTTAAAAAATTCTTTTAAAAAAGTATTGACAATCTGGTTTAATTGGTTATATAATAGGTAATCAATGCATATTGACCTAAACGATTTAAACTTCCCAAAAAGAAGCAACAAGGATATTTTTTCAAATCAATGATAAAGTAAGTTATTTGCGTTAGTATTATTTCAGGGGTAAAAATTTAAACTATTTCCTATCGCATGATCTGTTAAATAATTAATTACTGCCAATTTTATTTATGAGCCAAATGAAACATACAATTCAGATGCAGACTAATGACAAATGATAATTTTGTAAGAAACAGGAGGGCATAATGCCCAATAATTGCACGCATACTTTAAAATAACATGAGCATCATCATTTAAAAAAATAACACATTTTACAACAACTATTACAGGAGAAACAATGCATCTTAAAGAACTCAAAGCAAAGACGATCGGTGAGCTTAACAAGCTCGCTAAAACTATGAAAATAGAGAATGCCAGCTCGCTGCGGAAACAGGAGCTGATTTTTGCGCTATTGCAGGCGCAAACCGACAAGAACGGTCTGATATACGGGGAAGGTGTCCTTGAGATACTGCCCGACGGCTTCGGGTTCCTGCGTGCACCGGACTATAACTATCTGCCCGGGCCGGATGATATTTACATTTCGCCATCGCAGATACGAAGGTTCAGCTTAAGAACCGGTGACACGGTATCCGGTCAGATCAGGCCGCCGAAAGAGGGGGAGAGATATTTTGCGATGCTACGTGTCGAGGCGATTAACTTTGAAGACCCCGACGCCTCGCGTGATAAGATTCTCTTTGATAACCTGACACCGATATACCCTGATGAAAAGTTTAAGTTAGAGGTGGATCAGAAGAATATATCCACCAGGGTGATGGACTTTATGACACCGATCGGTAAGGGGCAGCGCGCGCTGATCGTTGCGCCGCCAAGAACGGGTAAGACGATGCTTTTGCAGAGCATTGCCAACAGCATCACGACGAACGATAAGGACGTTGTTCTGATCGTACTCCTCATTGACGAGCGCCCGGAAGAAGTGACTGACATGCAGCGTTCTGTAAGGGGGGAAGTCATCAGCTCGACATTTGACGAACCCGCGACGCGACACGTACAGGTGGCCGAGATGGTGGTCGAAAAGGCAAAGAGGCTCGTGGAGCATAACAGGGATGTCGTTATCCTGCTTGACAGTATCACGAGGCTGGCGAGGGCATACAACTCCGTTGTGCCGCCTTCTGGCAAGATCCTCTCTGGTGGTGTAGACTCGAACGCGCTGCAAAGACCGAAAAGGTTCTTCGGCGCCGCGAGGAACATCGAGGAGGGCGGGAGCCTTACAATTATCGCGACCGCGTTGATAGAGACCGGCAGCCGTATGGACGAAGTCATATTCGAGGAGTTTAAGGGCACCGGTAACCTTGAGCTGCACCTTGACAGGAAGCTCGTGGAGAGAAGGGT
>JAJRZU010000057.1 GCA_024275075.1 Deltaproteobacteria bacterium
CCGGTTTACGCTTAAAATGCCACATTTTGAGTTCTAACTTATTGATTTAGCGTAACATTTTTTTCGATGGCATTTGAAATCGATAACGCTGCTAAAGCAACCTAACTATATGTTTTAAAAGCAGAATCAATGCAAACCATTCTGTTTAACCGGACAGCAGTGATATTTTGTACACATAAAAATAAAACAGTGGTTGACATACCCTGATTGATGGTTTATCATTATCTATTATTCTATAAAGTATTTAATAAAAATAATCTTTTTCAGGGGGGAAACTATGATAAGGGTAGTGAAGGCGTGCTTGCTATTAGTCTTAATGTTTGTATCCGCAGTATTTATTTCTTCTTGCGCAACGCCACAAAAGGAGTCTGCAAAGGTCAAGCGTCACGGTTGGACATCGTTGGGGTATAATATTCAAAGAACGTCAAACACTTCTTCCGTAGGCCCTAAAACAAACAACCTTAAGTGGTCGTATAATAATGATAATATCACTTTTTCTTCATTAGCGATCAGTAAGGATGGAGTCCTTTACGCCTGCTCTTATAATGGTAATATTTACGCATTGTCAGAAGAAGACGGCAAGGAGCTTTGGAAGTTTACGACAACGGGTGCGATTTTCGCTTCACCGGCAATAGCGCCCGATGGAACAATATATGTCGGTTCCGCCGACTCGAAGCTTTACGCTATTAATCCTGACGGTACTCTAAAGTGGAAGTTTGATACAGATGGCGCGATAAACTCGTCACCTGTGGTAGGGGCTGACGGCGCCATCTATTTTGGTTCATACGACTTCAGGATATATGCCGTGAATAATGACGGTACTCTGAAGTGGAAATATCTGCTTGACGGTAAGGTGCATTCCTCTCCGGCGCTTGCGGCAGACGGTTCTTTGTATGTCGGCAGTGATGACGGTAATCTTTACGCTTTCCATAATGACGGGAGCCTTTGGTGGTACTTTACCGCGGATGACAAGATCGTCTCGACACCCATAGTCAACAGTAATGGTGATATTATTGTAGCATCATTCGACGGCGTATTATATACACTGGATCGTAAAGGCACAAGGAAATGGGATGTAAGGTTAGGCGGCAGGATCGAATCATCACCGGCTTTAAGTTACCAGGGAATTATCTATATCGGCAGTAACGATCACTCACTGTATGCGATTTGGGCATCTACGGGTGAGCAAAAGTGGAGGTTTGACGCAAAAGATAAAGTCGTGTCTCCGCCTGTTGTCGATGGAGAAGGCAATGTCTATTTTGGTTCAAACTCAGGCGTTTTTTATGCTTTAAGACCATCAAGCAGTATTCTGTGGACACTTAAAACAGATTATCAGATCGCCTCGGAATCAGTAATATCTGATAGTGGTGACTTGTATTTTTCTTCTAACGGCCCACTATATGCCATAAGTGACTAAGTTTAGCAAATCATTACAGCAACGCCAAAGCCCCCTTTCTTAATCAAAGGGGGCTTTTTTAAAATGAACTACCCCGCAGCAGAGCTACGAGGTATTAAACCCTATAAACAGGCAAGCCTGAATAAATAAATATTTTAACTTCTGTTATCTTGTGATAAATAGAGTTATATCAGACAATAAAAAGGCGGCGCAAAACGCAAAAAAAGTATCGTAAAAAAAAATCTTGACAAAAAAATCTCATTTCTGTAATATCTCTTGGTCTTATCCTGATAAACTTTTTGAGCGGGAATAACTCAGTGGTAGAGTGCAACCTTGCCAAGGTTGAAGTCGCGGGTTCAAATCCCGTTTCCCGCTCCATTCTAATCCGCACATCTAAAGATAATCTATTATGATATCAACTGGTAGAAATAAGAACATATCACCGTGCCTGTGACACAAAGCGCGATGTACAAGAAGAAGACCCTCTTTTTGAACAGTGAGAGGAAGACAGCCATCGCGGGGATCGCCGTAACCGGCCCGCCGACAAGGAAGGCGAGCCCGACGCCGTTTGAGACTACGCCGTCCTCTATGAACCCCCACAAAAACGAGACGGCGGTTATCTGGTTTATGTGTAGCGGTATGGCTGCGATGGTGATCGCGGGTATGATTAGCGGGTTCGTGCTTGACAGGATCGGTGCGATCCAGTCCTGGGGGATGTAGCGGGCGGCGAGCACCTCGACAAAGAGCCCGATCAGCGCGAACTTACCGATCTTTATCACCCCTTCATAAGCCTTCGCTAAAAAGATGATGAACTTATTGTTTATCTTGCGCGCGATTCTGTTCGAGAACTGCTCTCCGCAGATGCACCGCAGCCTCTCGTCAGGGTAATCCGGGTCATGAAAATTGCCCTCGGGGAGTTTCTCTTTGAACAGCTCGTAGGTATGAAATCCCTTGTTCCTTATGAAATGCGTTACAAATCCGGCGAACAACCCCATGAAGATAGCGGCGGCGAACCTTGCTAAAGCCCAGTTCGCACCGATCATCTTGACCGTTATCGCGTAACCTGCCGGGCTCATCAGAGGCGCTGACACCAAAAGCGCCATCGCGGGCGCGAGCGGCAGGCCGGCGATCAGGAGCGATACGATGAGCGGCAGGGTACCACATGCGCAAAGGGGGCTTACCGTACCAAGCAGCGTTGCGACAAATATCGCGTATATACCGAAGCGGTCGAGCACCTTGCGTATCTTGACATGCCACTTGAAAGTCCTGATCAACGCCTCGATCGCGATACCGATGGCAAAGTAGACCCAGATATGCTCCACGCCTTGCGCAAGCTCTTTAAATAATATTATAAGTTCAGTCTGTATTGACAAAATAGTAATACTCCCATAAAATAAGTCTGCATATTAACATATCGCGTTTATTTAGACAACGAAAAATTATCGTGCCATGGATATGTGAATTGACAAAGAAGAACATTAAAGACCTTTCGATCAGTGAGCTTGAGTCACTCATGAGTGAGCTTGGCATCCCCTCTTACCGCGTCGCGCAGATGCTGAAGTGGCTGTATCAGGGGTGCGTACGCTCCTTTGACGAGATGACGAATTTCAAAAAGGAGCTTAGGGATACGTTTCGCGCGGGGTACTGTCTCAGCGCCCCCGTGCTCGTCGCGAAGGAGACCTCCGAAGATGGCTGTGTGAAGTACCTGCTCAAGCTTAGCGACGGTAACTGTATCGAGTCGGTAATAATACCGGACAAGGGGCGCAATACCCTGTGCGTATCTTCTCAGGTCGGGTGTACGATGGCGTGCCGGTTCTGCCTCACCGCGAAACAGGGCTTTGTGCGCAACCTGACTGTCGGGGAGATACTTGACCAGGTGATTTACACGAAGGAGCAGCTCGCACCGGGCAGGATAACGAACATCGTCTTTATGGGGATGGGGGAGCCGCTCTTAAATCTGGACAATCTGCTGAGCGCCATCAAGATATTATCCGCCGATGACGCATTTGGGTTCTCTGTGCGGCGGATCACTGTCTCGACCTGCGGTATCGTACCGAAGCTGATCGAGCTGTGCGAAAAAACGGACGTGGCGGTCGCGGTCTCGTTAAATGCCGCCGATGACGACACCCGCCGAAAGATAATGCCTGTCAACAATAAATATCCGGTAGCTAAGCTCATCGAAGCGTGCAAGAGACTCCCTCTTAAGAAAAGAGCGCGGGTAACTTTTGAGTATGTCATGATCGCCGGCCTTAACGACTCGATAAGCGACGCGAAGAAGTTGACAAAACTGCTCGCGGGTATGAGGTGCAAAATCAACCTGATACCGTTTAACGAACACCCTGATTTAGGCCTGAAAACGCCGTCTAATAAAGTTATCAGGGAGTTCCAGCAATACCTTGTAGATAAAAACTACACCGCGATTCTGCGCTCGAGCAGGGGCGTTGATATATCCGCGGCATGTGGTCAGCTAAAGGGCAGGATCGTCAAGCCGTAACAGGAGCCTTTCAAGTCTTGACAACCAGAAACTTTTTGTTAAATTTACGTGTATACAACGATAAGGTGGATTGCTGTAAAGAATCCTATGCGATGGATATAACCAAAATTGAGGAGGTAAGGTCATGGGTCTGAACAATATTAATACAGAAGCGGCGGGTAAGTTTTTTGAGGCGGTCAAGAATGATCCGCAGCTCGCGAAGAAGTCGAAGCAGGTAAAGGGTGAGTGGCGCTTTGAGGATGCTCGCCCCCAGTTCAAAGCGACGTTGTCATATAAGGAGGGGGATCGTGTCGTCGAGTCCGATTTCCCGCCATTTATGGGGGGTAACGGGCTGGCGCCTGACCCGATCTCGTATTGCCTTTACGGTATGGCGGCGTGCTATGCCGGTACGTTCATGTCGCTGGCGGCGATGGAGGGTGTCGAGATAAAGAGCCTGAACATAACTGTCGGTAACAATGTTGACCTTACAATGTCCATGGGTTTGTCGTCGAACCCGATAGTGGAAGGTGTGGAGATGACTCTGACAGTTGAATCAGACGCGCCCGGCGAGAAGCTTATTGAAATAGATGAGCTGACAAAGGAGCGCTGCCCGGGCGTCTACTGCCTGACGCACCCGATTAAGCTTACCGGCAACCTTGTTGTCAAAAACGGCTGATATTTACCTGTAATAGAAGTAGAATTATAATTATTTTGGTAGTTCGAATATGAAGTCGGTCCACTTCCCTACCTTGGATTCCACCCATATCTTACCGCTGTGCGCGTTTACGATGTTCTTTACGGTGAAGAGCCCGAGCCCAGAGCCGCTTATCTCTTTGACGCTCTTCGCCTTTATCCTGATGAATTTTTCGAATATTTTTTCTTTATACTCATCAGGTATGCCTGACCCTTCATTATATACGTTGAACCGGTGCGTATCGCCGCGCTCCTTATACCCGCAGATTATTTTACCGCCATCCTTTGAATATTTCATGGCGTTTATCAAAAGGTTCAAAAAAACGATACGCAAAAGCTCGCTATCGGCATTCAGCCTGATTCCTTCTTGTATACCGTCAAAGGAGAACGCAACGTTTAATCTGTTGTGGTGAGCCTGCATCTTTATCGCGTCAATAACATCCTTTAATACGTCGTTATAGATGTCGAACTCGCGTTTTTCCACATGAAGCTCGTTCTTCTCTATCTTTGAGAGGCTTAAGTAGTTGATGATCAGGTTATTTATGAACTCGATGTTATATGATATCTTGTTCATTATATCTTTTTGCTGGTCATCGAGCTCACCTAACATCCCCTCTTGAAAGAGAGATACAAACCCTGAAACGATAGTCATAGCATTCCGCAGCTCGTGAGAGACAAACCCTAATACCTCAAAATAATTCTGGTTCTTCTTTATTAGCTTCTCGTTAGTCTCCTTTAATTCTGTGAGCAGAGCTTTATTTTGCAGCGTCAGCCGCCTCTTCCTTACCCCGTTGCGGACGGCTGACGCCAACTTCTGTATTTTGTCAAGCGGCTTCGTCACGAAATCGTAGGCAGACTCTTTTATTGCGGCGATAGCGGTATCTAAGGTGCCGTGCCCTGTAAGGATTATAACCACAGCATCAGGGTCGATCTCCTTAAGCCGTTTGAGCACCTCGATCCCGTCCATGCCCGGCATCCTGATATCGGTTATTACCAGATCAAAAACCTCTTTTCTAAACAGCTCGACAGCTTTGTAGCCATCTTCTGCAAGAGATATCTCATACCCCTCCTTCTCCAATATAGAGCTTATAAGGAGCCTGATACCTTCCTCGTCATCAATCACTAATATTTTCGTTTTGTCCATTTTCACCTTCTTTTCTGGCTCGCCTGCTTTTCTCTGCGGGTTAACCCCCTCAGGTTGCGTCAGGGTTGTTCGTTATCGGTAGCTTTATCGTAAATTCAGTGCCTTGCCCAACGGCGCTCTCTACGGTTATCGTACCTCTGTGCGCTTGTATTATACCATAACTGATTGACAGCCCCAAACCGGTACCCTTACCGACCTCCTTCGTCGTGAAGAAGGGGTTGAACATCTCATCCAGATGCTTCTCTTGTATCCCCTCACCGGTATCGCTTACCTTGACTATAACGCATTCATTGTCGCCGCTTACAAAAGTCTGAAACTCTAACGCCCAGCCGCCCTGTTTCTCCATGGAATCCTTGGCGTTTGTAATGAGGTTCAAAAATACCTGTTCCAGCTGGTTGAAGTCGCCATAGATATATGGGATGTCGCTGGCAAAGCGCTTTATCACAGAGATATTCGTTATTCTCAGGTGCTCGGCGATCATGATAAGGGAACTCTCAATGATTTCGTTGACATTCACCACAGAGAACGACGGCGCCGCCTGCCGCGCAAACGCCTTCAGGTGACTGATTATCTTACCCATCCTGCCGGTCTGGTTCTCGATGAATTTCAGCTCCTTATAATATTTGTCCTTGTCTGAGAGCTCTTCCCCGATCAACTGGGA
>JAJRZU010000058.1 GCA_024275075.1 Deltaproteobacteria bacterium
ATCTTCACTAAAACAAAGGTAGTTATATATTATATGACTTCTTCTTCAGGGTCATGATTATTTCATTACCTTTCTCGTTCCAGGCAACATCGTCAAAAAAAGTCTTTATCAGCGTTATCCCCCTCCAGAAGGGTTTCCTTTCAAAGTCCTCTTCCACTTTATTATATACTTCGCGCCAGTCAAAACCATCACCATCATCCTTGATGAAGAAGGTATACTCATCAGCGTTTGATGTGATCTTTAATGTGATCCGCTTATTCCTGACAGATTCATCTTTTAATTTTTCCGCGGCGATAGCATACAGATCAATAGGTTCATGATTAAGCTTAATACCATCCAAGGCATTTAACGATCCGTGATAGTATGCGTTCAGCAGCGCTTCATGTACACCTATCTCAATATTGGTCTTGTATTTAGAACCGGCAAACAAGAATTCGCTTATGAACATCACTCCACCCTCAATTGTCTCAAGCTCAATCGGGAATTCCAGTTCAAACTGTTTCAAATTCCGCAAAGTCTTCTTGATAAGGACTTCTCTTTTCGTTAACCGGTCCTTATATACTTTATAAAACAGGGTCTTCTCTATAGAATCGATCACGCTAAGCAGGTTAAAGGGCTTCTTGATATAGTTTACCGCGCCGGCATTAAGCGCCTGCGCGGCGATATCTTCAGAACCGTAACCGGTCATCAGTATCACCGGCAGATCAGTATAAGACTCTTTTAATTTCTTTAACAGAGTCATGCCGTTCATCTTAGGCATCTTCAAGTCGACAATAGCTAAATCAACGGTGCTGTGTTCTAATAGCTCAAGCGCATGGACACCATTGCACGCCTTGATTACCTGATAACCCTTTTTGTTAAAAATCTCCTCGAAAGATTCTCTGATGATATCTTCATCATCAACGACTAAAATAGTATGCAGGTACTTACTCACAAAAGTTCCCCCTATATATACTAATAGATTTTACCCGTCTTTTCATTGGTTGTAAAGGGAAATATTCATTTTCATGTAATTGAGCGTCATCTTTTTTTAATATGAACGACATCCTTCAAGGGCGGTTTTTTCAGGGGGGTAACGTCAATAGTTTTGTGTCAGTATCAGAGCAAAATATGCTATTTGGCAACACTCCCATCAAAGATGGGTGAATAAACTCTACTTCTTAGAGCCTTTTTGTTAATATAAATGTCATTACAGTGAAAGAAGCGGAAAATGGCTTCACCAAAAGTATACATAGTCGGCGCCGGCCCCTATGACCCGGAGCTTATCACCCTCAAAGGGTATAGGATACTGCAAAAAGCGGATGTGATCTTGTATGACAGGCTCGTGAACATCGAGCTTTTGCAGGGGCTCAAAGCGAAGAAGATATTTGTCGGTAAGAAGAAGAAGATCCACTACTACTCTCAGGACGCAATTAACCGGCTCCTTATCGAATACGCAAAGCAGGGGAAAGTGACCGTGCGGCTGAAGGGCGGAGACCCGATGGTCTTTGGGCGCGGCGGTGAAGAGATAAAAGCGTTGGTGGAAAACGGTATCGATTTCACGGTCATCCCCGGGCTCTCTTCTTGTACGGCGGTCGCGTCGAGTATCGGGCTACCGCTCACACATCGTGACATCGCGTCATCATTCGCGGTGATTACCGGTCACACAAAAGACGGCGCGAATAAGGCGCGTCTGCCGAAAGCGGATACCCTTGTCTTCCTGATGGGGCTTAGCGCACTGGCGGATATAGCCGGTGAGCTGATACGGTCAGGACACGACGCGGACGCTAAGATCGCGGTTATATCAAAGGGGACGCACAAAGACGAGCGTTACATAATTGCCCCGCTAAGGGATATTGTAGCGGCAGTGGAAGCGAGCGGCGCCGCGTCACCGGCGGTCATCATATTCGGTGAGGTCGTAAACTGGTACGATGACCTGATGGCGTCAAAGAATTCTGGTAAAAGCAACGCATTGCCTGACCAGTTCATCTCATATTGCTCATAGCGTAAACAATGAAAATCAAATGGACACCAAGCCCGAATTTCAGCAGTAGAACCGGTAGTGATATCGACATGATCATCATCCACTGCGCGTCTCTGCCCGAAGGCGAATTCGGAACGGGGTATGTCACCGATCTGTTCCTGAACCGGCTCGATCTTCGCGCTCACCCATCTTTTGGATCGCTCAAGGGGCTGAAAGTATCCGCCCACTACCTGATCGAACGCGGCGGCGGTGTGCTTCAGTACGTCGATACGGATAAAAAGGCATGGCACGCCGGTGTAAGCAGCTATGGCGGCGAGGATGACTGCAACCGGTTCTCCATCGGTATCGAGTTAGAAGGCGACGTGCGCAGTGAGTTCACAAAGGAGCAGTACGGCTCCCTCACCGGATTATGCAAACTGCTTGTGGAAAAATACCCACTCATCACCAAAGAAAGGATTGTCGGGCACAGTGATGTGGCACCGGGCAGAAAAAGTGACCCTGGAGCTTTTTTTGATATGGATTTATTGAAGGAAAAAGTGTTTAGTTGATGACAAACTGATCATTTTCTATCATCTCACGCATCGAATCATTACTTATTATTATATCTTTGCTTCTCTCATTTAATGAATAGAATATATCTCTTATCTGCATATGATGTCCGCACGCTTTACATGAGATGAGACCGGTATTGTACTGGTACGGCAGGTAAAAGTGTTTCTCGCCGCATTCCGGGCACATCACATCGCTGATAGTACTGCTGTATATAGGTACTTTTTTTATCATCTCGTGATACTTGCGCGTGTTCATGTTAAAATAGTACCTGTTCAGACCATTCGACTCTTTTACCATCGAATTCACCCTTGCAATATTCGTCTCCTCATGTACCAACCTTCTGCTTATCTCATTAATACTCTTTGTTACCGCGCAAAATGGATGGTTGATGATGATCGGCTTCATCTTCCTTATCGACATCCTTACCTTGTTATCAAACCTAAGGTGACCAAACATCTCTGGCTCGATGTTAAGGAATTTCTTGCAGGCGCCCTGCACTTTGTTGACACAAGAAAGGTCTTCTTCTTCAGTGACATTGTTCAGTATCAATTTCGGCCGGTACCTGCTGAGCATATTTACCGCGATATTGCAAAAAGCGCTGTCAAGATCGTATAAGTTGCTTATCAGGTCATTCATCCTCCTTGCAATCCCATCACTGTTAAGCGTTGTCGATGCATCTATGATGAAGTTCGCCTCCGCGTGATTGCAAAAAGTCCGCGCTATCTTCCTGTAAATAGCACATTTAATAAAACTGTAAACATCCTTAATAGATGTCGGGTCTGGTGTGAATATCAGGATCTTTTCATCCGCGCAATTGAAAAAATCAAGCGTATTAAGGGAAAAACCGCCACCTAAATCGACTAACACATAATCCGCGTCAATGTTCCTTAGCTCTTTGACGATCCTGTTCTTGTAAAGGTATTTCAGGTCGGCGATCTTATAATGACCACTTGAACCTTTTATGATACCAAGATGCTTGTAAGGAGTTTTGATGACGACCTTGTTTATATCGTGCACCTTACCGGTAATAAAATCCGATATGTTTATATTATTTGCTCTGACACCAAGGATCGTGCTGACATTTGAACTGCCAAGGTCTAAGTTGACAATGACAACCCGCTTGTTATGGGAGACTAATGATAACGCAATGTTAGACGCGATAAAACTCTTGCCGATGCCGCCCTTCCCGCCACCAATAGCGATGATTCTCTTATGATGATTCTTACTTTTTACCATTTGCCTACTCTGCACTTTCACAATAATGGCGCAGTTCACACCTTAATATATTACCCTTACTAAAATTTCAGGTTATTTGTCAAGTATTATTTTATAATATTAACTATTTATAGTAATAAGTTAATAAACCACTTAAAGTATTCCCATGGGTTTTGCGAAGAAGGAAGGTTGTTTATGCTTTACATATCAATATGTTATAAGCTACATGTAGTTAGGTATGTATTAGATAAAATTATGCTTATTTTTGTTGAAAGTATATGTAATTTAGGGCAGCAGTCCCATAAAGGCGCGCCTGTTAATTATATTTACCTAAGCGCAGGTTGCGCTTTATCTTGAAAAGGTCTTTTAACATACGAAGGGCGTCGCGCCGCATCTTCACCGCTGATTTCGCGCCCTCGTACAGGTAGAACACCGGCATCTCGACGATCTTGTAGCCCTTCAGGAGCGCGATCCGTAATATCTCGACATCAAACGAGAAATCCTTCATCAGCATCTTGTCGAATATATCCTTTGCCGCCGCCGCCTTAAAGCACTTGAACCCGCACTGGGTGTCGCTGATATCCATCTTCAGGATCATCTTCATCGTCAGGATGAAAAGCCTGCCGGTAAGGTGCCTCACATAGATGTACGGGAAATTTTCCGGGTTCATAGCATAGAGCGACTCCTTGTGCACACGCGAACCGACCGCGATATCGCACCCCTTCTTCAGCTCGTCGATATATTTGACAACACCCTCGATGGAATACACCAGGTCAGCGTCAGTATAGAGCAGGTACTCGCCCTTCGCCTCGGTGACACCCCTTTTTATCGAGAAACCCTTACCCATATTGCCATCGTTCTCTAACAGGCGGACGGTCTGCCTGTCATCGCAAAACCGCCGGACAATGTCGCTCGTCGCGTCCTTACTGCAATCATTGACGACGATCACTTCATAAGAATACTTCCCGCCCAAAAAAGAAGTGACCTTCTCCAAAGTGTTACCGATCACCTTCTCCTCATTGTAACACGGTATGATTACTGTCAAATCCATACTTCACCCTTACGCTTTCACCCTACGAATACTTACTTGTTATAAATGAGTAATCTTTTAATATCGAATACTGTTTTTGAGAACCCCTTTTTTCAAAAAGGGGTTCTCAAACTCTCCCCAAGAAGCTGTATTTAATAATATAATGATATTACTCATTTATTACAAGTAAGTATTAGTCTGGAGAATTGCCTCGTGATGAGAATAGGGCAGGTTTCCACCAGTTCCATTCTGTGCATTTCCCGCATGACGCTACGTCGTCGAGGTCGTTTTCGATATGTTTCTTCCTCAGCGCGCGCATCTTTTCCCCGTTCCAGACCTTCATTACGCCGCCGGACACGTTACCCAGCGGAACCTTCGCGTCAAAATCCCTGTCGCAGCAGACCAGCGTCCCGTCGTAATATATATGCACATGATACCACAGGTTCGGGCAGTGGCGCCGGTCATTCGCGCTCTCTTTCTTCCCGCCGAGTTTGGTGATCTCGTCTACCTGGTCACCCCAGGAATCAAACGCCTTCACGTTGATATGATCGACACCGGCAATGCTCCATTTATTTTTGAATTCCCTGATCTCATCCTTTGTCGGTTTCATCTCGACCACCTGCAGGTTGGTGAATGGCTTACCAAGCCCCCTCCTCACCTTCTCCTCGATGAAGTTCGCGATATTCGCTTCAGTCTCCTCGAAGACGCTCCCTACCCGAATCTTCTCATAGGTTTCCTTCTTGATGCCGTCCAGGCACAGGTATATCGCCGAGAGGTCGGATTCTAATATCTTGTTGGTGAAGGCTTCCCCGAGCAGCGTGGCGTTTGTGGACATCTCCGTTCCCAGCCCGTTTTTTGCGCAATAATCGATCATCTCGAATATTTTCGGGTGCATCAGCGGCTCGCCCCAGATATGCAGCACGACGGTTTTGACAATACCGCGCATCTCGTCGATGATCTTTGTAAACAGGTCAAACTCGATATAACCGGTCTTGCGCTCCATGATACCGCGCCCCTTCGGGCACATCACGCAGCTCAGGTTACAGTCGTTTGTCGCTTCTATGTACAGCCTGTCCGGGTTCGTTATTACGTTCGTCATCTTCATCTTATATACGAGCCACTTTGCCGGCATCGACAGTTTTGATAATCTCATCTGAATCTCACTTTCCACTAAGCAGCCTGTTGTTAAAATATTCCCCCGCTTTGAGCATCGCCTTACTATTTGAGAGCCGAAAGAAGATACTGCCGGTAACTTTACCGAACCGCCGGTTGTACCTCTTTTTGCGTTTCATCACGGCGAAGTGATCGTTCGCCTCCTTCGTCAGGCGCTGAAGCTCATCACCGGGAATATCAGACATGTTGAAAAAAGTCGGTATCGCATCGTTATCCGCGCTGAAATAATACGCGTCGATAAACTTATCGTCAAATTTCATATCAGGGCGCCTCTTTGTGAACCGGTCATAAAGCTCCGTACCGGGGAATGGCGTGGTTATGCTGAACATCGTGTCATCGCAGTCAAGTTCCTTGGCGAAATCGATCGTCTGGCGCACCGTTAGCAAAGTGTCACCGGGCAGACCGGTCATAAAGTAGCCCTTCACCATGATACCCGCCTCCTTGGTGAGCTGTACAGCCGTGCGCACTTTGTCCAGGCTGATACCCTTTTTTATCCCGTTTAATATCTCCTGGTTACCAGACTCGATACCGTAGTGGATCTCTATGCAGCCGGCTCTTTTCATGAGTTCAAGCAGGTCAGCGGAGACTTTGTCAACCCGCGCGAGGCACCGGAAGCTTATCTTCATACCCTTTTCAATGAGCATATTGCAGATGCTTTTCACACGCTCTATGTTCAACATGAAGATATCGTAGATAAAATAGATGTCTGTTATGTTGAACCTGTTCACTATCCCGCTTATCTCATCGACAATATTTTGCGCCGACCGTTGGCGGTAACTCTTACCAAAGAGGCCTTTGAAGCA
>JAJRZU010000059.1 GCA_024275075.1 Deltaproteobacteria bacterium
GGCCGGTATGCGCCGTCGAATACGAACCGGCAGGCCTGGAAATTCCTGATAGTCAAGAACCAGGAGCTGAAGGATAATATACATACCGCCGTCAAAGATAAGGTGGAGGATATCCTTACCGGTGTCAAGAGTAAGGTGAAGTTCCGCGCGCTTAGGGCATACACAAAATATTTCACATTTTTTGACAACGCACCGGTGCTTCTTATCGCGCTCTTTAACAAGCCATCCGTCGTAGCGGAGCTTTTGATGAAGGATACCAAGCGGGTAGAGATGATCTCCGGTGAGCTTATCAGCGTTTCCATGGCGTGCCAGAACATACAGCTCATGGCTCACAGCCTCGGGCTCGGGTCATGTATCCTTACCTGTCCGCTTTTGGCCTATGATCAAATAAAAGAGATCCTGAAATTAGAAGGGCCTCACGAGATATGCTGCTTCATGGCGTTAGGGTTCCCCGCGGAGACCTCCTTCGCACCAAGACGAAAAGATATCGAAAAGATCATCGAGATAATTGAATAAACGCTATTTTGGCAGACGCTTACCCTTTTTTTCACCACACAGAACACAGAGTTTTCAACCACTGAGGACTCAGAGATTACGACATCTTGATGCCCCATCAAGGGAGGGGGGAATTGTGATACCTCGTAGCTCTGCTGCGGGGTAGTTCATTAACACAATATTTGCTAAAAAACATTCCCGCACTTGAAATCCGGTTTTCTTTTGTTATGCTTATATATGAAGGGAGAAGGCGATATATGGAGAACCTGATTTATGGTCTTACGAAGCAGTTGACGTTTTACACGAAACTGCTTGAAAAGACTATCGCGGAAAAAGAAGCATTCAGTAATAATGACAATGACTTGTTAATGTCAATACTGTCCGAGCGCCTGAAGCTTATGAACGAGATGAGCGTCTTGGAAAGTGAGTTGAAGCCGCTTCGGAGAGCCTGGATAGAGAAGAAGAGAAACTTTTCAGATGATTTTAACCAGAAGGTCTTGGGGGTCGCGGGTAAAATAAAGGAGATAATGGATAGGATACTTGAGCTCGAGAATAGTGTCATCGAGGAGAAAACCAAACAACATCAAAAGGTTATCAGTATCCCACGCGCGCGCGCAGTCGGTAGCTATAAAAAGTACAAAAAATTTTAAATATTAATTAAAGTTTTTTGTCATAACTACCGATAACGTTCAAAAGGGTGCAGTGGGATGTAAAAATGACAATTTCTGATTTTAGTGTCCACAATGTGTTAAGGACGTACAACAAGCAGTTCAAGATCGGTAAGCTGGTAAGAGGCAGGAAATCTGTCAGCAGCGCACCGAAGAGTGATGCTGTCGAGATCTCCTTAGAGAGCAAAAAGGCCGCGTTTATCGGCGCCATCGCTACCGAGATCGCTAAGGAATTGGGTGGTAGCGCATCAAAAGAGACGGTGGAGAGAAAAGTGAGCGAGAACTTCGACAAATTTGTCGAGGAGCTGGCGGCGGAGTTTGCACCAGATAGTGAAGAGTTTGTCGTAAAACTGCAGGAAAGGCTTATGGGGCTGTTTTAGTGCATCTATTGGCCGTCTTTCAATAACTTGCAACGTAATCTTTTTTGAAAATAATGACCTCTGTGCGACCTAAAAAAATTCCCTCCCCCTTTGATAGGGGGCATCGCGATGCACAGGTTAGTGTGGGGGTGATTCTTTCATAGTACAGATTTTGATATTATTAGAGTATTCACCCACCCCCTCGCCCCCTCCCATCAAAGGAGGGGGAAACTCCCCGCAAGGTAACATCAAGTATTTTGTGTCAATCTAAGCGTAAAAAATCAGTTGCATTACAGCCAGGGCGTATCTTAAAAACCATTGAGATGGCTTAAAAACCATTGAGATGGCTTAAAAACCATTGAGATGGCTTAAAAACCATTGAGATGGCGCAAAATTATATTGACTTCTTAAGCCGTACAATATATTTGTAATATCAATGGATATCGACAACAAAAAAGTCGCGTTGGTGCATACTGCCTCCTACGAGATCAGCGCCCTAACGGAATCGGTGCAAAAGCTGCTAAGCGCCCTGGGCATCCAAAGGGACTTCTTTCGTGGGAAGAAGGTACTGCTCAAACCGAACCTCGTTATCGCCGCGGAGCCGGACTCCGCGATCATCACCCACCCGAACCTCGTTATCGCCGCCGCTCAAATAATCAAAGATTCCGGTGCGAAGGAGGTCATCATCGCCGAGAGCAGCCTGATCTCCGCCGACACGATGCAGGCGTTCAAAAAGTCCGGCCTGCAAAAAGTAGCCGACGCCATCGGTATCGAGTGCGTCGATCTGAAGAAAGTGGCGCTCACCGACGTAAAGGTAGGCGATGCCGCGCTCTTGCACAGCATTATGGTGCCGAAACTGCTTGACGGGTATATGTTGGTGAACCTGCCGAAGCTCAAGACGCATATCCAGACGAAGCTGACCTGCGCGGTAAAGAACCTCAAGGGGATCCTGTCTGACGGTACAAAGAGGCGCGTCCACTTTCTCGGTCTCGATCAGGCGATCGTCGATTTCAGCCTGCACGTCAAGCCGGCTCTTAATATCGTCGATGCCGTCATCGCCATGGAGGGGATGGGCGCGCTAAACGGTACGCCTGTCAACATGAACCTGATATTTGGCGGCGTAGACCCATATTGTGTCGATACTGTCGCCGCCGAGCTTATCGGCTATAAAACCGGTGATGTTGGGTACCTGAAGATTGCGAGCGAGCGGGGGATTGCGCCGCCGTGGATCGGTGAGGTTACCCTTACCGGTGAGGATATCGATGGTTTTAAACGTGACCTCGAGAAGCCGAGCGGCGCCCTGCCCGAGCTGTCGATGGTCTCGTTTGAGGATGCCGGTGCGTGTAGCGCCTGCATCCACACGCTCACAGCCTTCACCAACGCGCGCAAGGGCGAGCTCACCCGGCTCGGGGAGATATTGGATAAGCGCGGTGAGAATGTCACGATATTCTTAGGCCCCAACGTCGATAAGCAGACTTTGAAGGACGTCCATAAACCGGTCTTCTTCGGGAAGTGCACAAAAGCCGTCAGCGATTCCTTTACTGGTGAGTGCGGCTTTGTGCCCGGCTGCCCACCGGCTATGTCAAGCGACCTCTTCGAGAAACTTATACCGCTTTATGAGATAGATGAGAAGAAGTTGAAAGGGTCGTTTTTTGACCGCCTGTTGAAGAAGATCAAGCATGGCGATTGAGCTGGCGTGCGAGCTGGCGCATACCGATAAAGGTTTTATGGTGGGATGTTCCCACCAAGAATGCTACATACTTATCATCAACAGTGAAACGATCACCAGTACAAAATAGTCAGGTACCCGTAGCCGGATGTTCTTGTACGAGCTCCGCTTTGCGCCTGCGTGGTAGCCTCTGCTGATCATCGCGGTGTTGAGTTCGTCCGCGCGCTTGAACGTATTGTAGAATATCGGTGTGATCACGCGGCTGAGCGCCTTGATCCTTTTTGTGACGCCCCCCTCGCGAAAGACGACCCCGCGCGCCCGTTGTGCCGCGAGTATTTTGTCGGCCTCTTTAAAGAACGCGGGTATGAATTTTATTACAAGCGTTACCATCATCGCGACGTCATCCACCGGTACTTTGACGAGCTTCAGGAATGACAGCAGTTTCTTGATCGCGTTGGTGATCTCAAGCGGGCTTGTCGTGAGGATGAAGATATACGTATACTGTATGACAATAAACAGCTGCAAGGTCATAAACGCGGCGTTTATCAGACCCTCGTATGTTACGATGATACTGTAGCGGGCAAGGTACGGCACCACCTCACCAGGAGTGAAGAACGCGTGAAAGATGATGATGAGCCCGAAGAACCAGAGGAATTTCATGATACATTTGACTACATATAATATCCGTATTTTCGACAGGGCGACGATCAAGAGCGAGACGCAAAGCATGGCGGCAAGGTGGAGCGCGCCAGTCGGGGACGGCGGCGTTTTGTAGAACACCACAAGGGAGACAGCTATCAGCGTCAGCAGTTTCGTACGCGGGTCAAGCCGGTGTACGACCGAACCGGTATCGATGTACCTGCCAAAAGTGATATTTGAGAATAAGTTCATCTTAGTATCTGAACATGAGCCCCGCGTTATATTCCACGCCGCTTAGATTAAGTTTGTTCTCTTTGAAATCGTCCGTGTTGGAGTAGTCCACCCCGACGAAAAGGTATGTGTCCTTGACCCCGAAATCCATCTCCAGATCCTTCGCGTTCTCCGGGTCGAGCCTGTCGAGCAACATCAGCAGCGCGAATCCGCCATGGTAGCCCAGATACGCGTTTTCGGTGCGACCGCCGTCCGTGATCTTCTCATTGAAGTACGTACAGCTGAGCCCGGCCTTGAATTGCGGGACAAAGAGCTGTTCGTCATACTGTATGAACCGGTATATCGCCGAGAGCTCGCCCTTTGCGATAATGAGCTTCGTATCCGCCGCGGACTCGTCGAGCGCGCTGTTTACACCGGTGCCGTTGACACCGAAGTACATCAGTGAGCCGCCGAGCGCAAGGTTACCGGCTATCTCCTTGTCGTACGAGAGCGCGAACGTCGTATCCCGTTTATCCTCGTATATGTCACCGTAATTGATCTCCTGAGGCATGAAGCTGCCAGCTGAGATACCAAACGAAGTCAGGTTCGTCTCCCCCTCGAACGAGTAGGCGTAAGCGCTGCTGAATATCAATAATATTATTAATAACAAGATTCGCTTCATAATATAATGGTCTCCTTGTAATATAAAAGGCAGCGTTAAGTTACTTGAATGTAACCAGCGCCCTTATGATCTCTAATATGTTGTTTTTCTTCGCGATGTTCTTTGTGTAAGAGGCGGTGGCTACAAAGCAGCCTTCCTCCCCCTTCAGGCCGGATAGCGACAGCACCTTGTCTGGTGTCTCGCTGATCTCCACGGAGTAGTCTGATTCGTTGCCGGCAAGGTCTACAGCTACGACGGCGATATAATATGTAACGCCGTTGGTGAGGCCTTCGAGTTCATAGGAGCTGCGCAGCCCGACGTCAACGTTATTATCGTAACTGCCTGGCGCGGTTGCGTAATATACTTTGTAACTGGCAAGGTCAGACTCGCTCGACGCGTCCCAGCTCAGGTATAACTTCGCGTCACCGAACTCCGCCGCAACGCCGGTCGGTGCGGATGGCGCCGCGTTGTCAAGCACCACCGTGGTGGAGTTGGAATACTCCTCACCGGTGTCAGTCGTCAGGTAGAAATATATCTTATATGTACCGTCGTCTTTACCAGAAAGGTGCGTCGCCGCTACGATGCTTGTCTCGTTCTGGACGCTGGCTGTCGCGTCACCTGTGGCGATGACGTCGCCCGAGCCCTTTATCCCTTCGCCACCGACTTCCACCTGGTAGGCGCCGTTTTCAGACGTATGCCATTTGATCGTCGCGGCGCCGCTGTCGTTTATCCACTGGTTGTCTACCTCATCGATGACTACTATTGTGACGTCCTGTATGACCGATACGATATTATCGTCCATATTGGTGACGTACACGAATTTACCGTCATCCGAGGCGCTGACCCCGTGCGGGCTGGAACCGGTGCTGACAGTCTTCTCGACGGTATCGTCAAGGATATTTAGAATAGTCACGGTATCGCTGTTACTGTTGGTGACAAACGCATACTCACCGTTTGGCAGAATCGCTATCTCCCTCACGCCATCACCAACGTTGTCTATAGTGTTTATAACACTGTTGCTTGACAATGATATGACAGATACGCTGTCGCTACCTGAGTTCGCAACGTAAAGGTAGCTGCCATTCGGCGTCACCGCGGCGCCTGTCGGGCTGTTCCCCACGGCGATCTTTGTGGAGGATACCGTGTTTGATGTAAGGTCTACCAGCGCGACGGAATCATCCCCTTCGAGAGTGACGTACAGGTAGTTACCAGAGAGCGATACGGCGGCGAAAGAGGGCAGATCCCCTACTGCGGTTATCTCGGTGTCGATAGTGTTGTCGATAGTGCTGATTATCACGACGGAATCACTCTCGCGGCAGGCGACGTAAAGCTTGCTGCCAGACGGTGACACGCACATGCCGTACGGCGCGTCCCCGACACCGGTGACAGTTTCGGTGACCGAAAGGGAAGTGACGGATATCACAGAGATACTGTCGTCGTTGTAGTTTGATACGTATATGTAATTGCCGCTGGCATCGCTGACTACGTGCCACGGGTTGTTACCGACGTCGATGGTCTGGATCGCTTTCGTGGCCAGATCGATAGCGGATACGGTATTATCCAGCGAGTTTGTGACGAAAAGGTACCCGCCGGCAAGGGCGCACGATGTCGGGCTGTTACCGACGGAGATGGCGCTGACGGAATCCGGGTAAGAAGCGCAGGCGTCAGAGTATGACAGAGTGAACAGCAAAGAGATAGCGGCTATTATGTGTAAGATTTTTTTTTGCATGTTTATGCCCCTTGATATTATTGTAAATTACATTTTTGTATAACAAATTTAAGTGATTTAAACAAGCAAATATCAGCGCTTTACATTACTTTTACATTCAGGTGGCAGCACCGGCAGTCTCCGTTGCGGATAAATATTTTAGATTAAATCGCGGCTCCCTTGACAATATCTGAAATCGTTGTTAGTTTATGCTTGGTATCAAAGGCAGTTATCAACGGTGCCGGACTAATAAATTATAAAGGAAATCAAGATGTACGCGGATTATGCTCATAAAAGTCTTTCTGAGCGGAATAAGCTGGTATTAGACGCGATTGTAAACGATTATATCAATTCCAATTCTGCGGAGCCGATCGGTTCAAAGGCGATTTATAAGAAGCATAATCTTAGTATAAGCCCAGCTACGATACGAAACGTCGCGTCAGACCTCGAGGAGATGGGCTACCTGGTAAGGGAGCATTCATCGTCAGGACGCGTACCGACGGATAAGGGTTTTCGGTTCTACGTTGACAGGCTTCTTCGGGTGCGTCAGCTCACCGAGCGTCAAAAAGACAGGATAACGCAGAATTACAATACACAGGAGCTCAGGTTAAAAGAGATGCTCGACGAGACATCAAAGGTATTGTCGAAGATGTCTAAGAACGTGGGGCTTGTCGTGGCGCCAAAGCTATCCGCGAGCATGTTTGAGCATATCGAGTTTGTCAAGATTTCAAAGGACTATATATTAGTCATATTTGTCACGAAGTCCGGTAACGTTTTCAATAAGAAGATCAGGCAAAAGGGGCGGTTCTCCCGCGGCGACCTGCAAAGGATCTCAAATTATCTGAATGATATCATGCACAATCTAAGCCTGGCTGAGATCCGCAAAAAGATACTTCAAGAGATGCAAAACGAGAAGATGCAGTATGATAATCTGTTCTCGAAGGCGCTTGCTATCTTTAATGATATGGTAGAAGAGGGCAAGCTGCACGATGATCTTTATATACAAGGCGCGTCGAATATATTTAACGACCCGATATTTAAGGATATAACAGAGATAAAGAAGATTCTAAGAGCGCTCGAGGATAAGAAGCTCTTAATAAATATACTTGATAAGAGTATTTTATCTGATGAGACCGTTCTCATCTCCATCGGTAAGGAGAACGATACGAAGGAGCTGTCGAATTGCAGTGTTGTGACATCTAATTATGGCAGTAGCGGGAATATCCTTGGTACGCTTGGTGTGATAGGGCCTGTAAGAATGGATTACGCGAGGATAATCCCATTAGTGGGCTTTATGTCAAAGTTAGTCAGCCGCCTTATTAATATCAGTAATTAAAATGATTATATTATTATCAGGCAGGACATGAGGCTGTGAGGCGGCTTTTAAGTATTGATGGGCAACATGCCCAATAATTGTGCGCAAACTCCATGGGTAATATAAACTTATCATTAAAAAAGAGTCGCGCATTTTACAACAACTATTACAGGAGAGCTTTTTAATGTCAAACGATGAGATAGAAAACGATGAGATAGTAGCCAGTGAAGAGGCGCCGGGCACGGTGGAGCCTGATGATGCTCAAGCGGTGCAAGCCGGCAGCGACGAGGAAGATGTAAGTATGGATATGTCATTGGAGCTTGAGAAATATAAGAAGCTTGCGCAAGAGAATTTCAAGATGTACCAGTACAGTATCGCAGAGCTGGATAATCTGAAGAAGCGGGCGTTGCAGGATCGCAGGGATTTCAGGAAATATGGTATCGTACCGTTTGTCAAAGAGATACTAAGTGTCGTGGACAACTTAGAGAGAGCGTTGGAGCACATTGAGAACGCTGACAAGGACTCGCTGATACAGGGGATAAACATGACGCTCAAGCAGTTCAACAAGACTTTAGAGCAGTACGGGATCTCGCAGATATCCGCTAAGGGTATGCAGTTTGACCCGAATATCCATGACGCTTTTGCGATGGTAGAATCGCATGAACATGAACCGAACACTGTGATGGAAGAACTGCAAAAGGGTTATATTCTTGACGACAGGCTGATAAGGCCGTCAAGGGTGACTGTCAGTACATTACCCAAGTATGCCTCTGAAAAGGCGTCTTTTGGGGAACGCGAAGAAGAAAAAAAATAGATATTATATAAGAGGGCGTAATGCCCAATAATTGCTTGTATACTTTGTGAATAATATAAACTTTATCACTAACAAAAAAGTTGGTTGTCGTGTAGCAACTATTATAGGAGGGAATATAAAATGGGAAAAGTAATAGGAATTGATTTAGGTACAACAAATTCATGTGTAAGTATAATCGAAGCCGGTGATCCGGTGGTTATCGCTAACTCTGAGGGGAGCAGGACGACCCCGTCTAATGTGACGATAACAGAGAGCGGTGAGCGGCAGGTGGGGCAGATAGCGAAGAGGCAGGCTATCATCAACCCGGAGAACACAATATATGCCGTTAAGCGGTTTATCGGCAGGAAGTATGAGGACGCTGAGATAAAGGATACCCAGAGCAAGGTGCCGTATAAGATCGTCAAAGCGAAAAACGGTGACGCATGGGTAGAGATACGCGGGAAGGAGTACAGCCCGACAGAGATATCCGCGATGATACTGACGAAGATGAAGCAGACCGCCGAGGACTACCTTGGTGAGGAAGTGAAGGACGCTGTCATCACCGTACCGGCGTATTTTAATGACAGCCAGCGTCAGGCGACGAAGGACGCAGGCGCTGTTGCCGGCCTGAACGTTCTTAGGATAATAAATGAGCCGACTGCTTCTGCATTGGCTTATGGCCTTGACAAGAAGGCTGAGAAGAAGATCGCCGTATTTGACTTCGGGGGCGGTACTTTTGATATATCCATTATTGAGCTTGGGGATGGCGTATTCGAGGTAAAGTCCACTAACGGTAATACTTTCTTAGGCGGAGAGGATTTTGACCAGCGGCTTATCGAGTACTTGGCCGGTGAGTTTAAAAAAGAGCAGGGTATTGACTTAAAGAACGACAATATGGCGCTTCAAAGGTTAAAAGAGGCGGCGGAGAAAGCGAAGAAAGAGCTTTCGACATCGATGGAGACTGATGTAAACTTACCGTTTATTACCGCTGACCAGACAGGGCCGAAGCATCTTAATATCAAGATAACCAGAGCGAAGTTTGAGAAGATGACAGAGGATCTCGTTAATAAGGTCGAAGGGCCGTGCCTTGCCGCGATAAAGGATGCGGGTCTTACCGATGCCGATATAGATGAGGTGCTTTTAGTCGGTGGGATGACGAGGATGCCATTGATTCAGCAGAAGGTGCAGGAGATATTCAACAAGCCGCCGAATAAAGGGATCAACCCCGACGAGGCGGTAGCTATCGGTGCGGCCATTCAGGCTGGTGTTCTAAGGGGTGATGTAAAAGACGTCCTTCTGCTCGACGTTACACCGCTTTCGCTGGGTATCGAGACCTTAGGCGGGGTCTTCACAAAACTCATCGAGAAGAATACGACCATACCTACGAGAAAAGGGCAGGTGTTCTCCACCGCGGCGGATAATCAACCCGCGGTCAGCATACACGTCCTGCAGGGTGAGCGGGATATGGCGGAGTATAACAAGACCTTAGGCCGGTTCGAGCTTGTCGGTATTCCTCCGGCGCCACGAGGCGTACCGCAGATCGAGGTCACTTTTGACATCGACGCGAACGGTATCGTTCATGTCAGCGCGAAGGATCTTGGCACCGGTAAGGAGCAGTCCATCAGGATTACGGCTTCTTCAGGCCTTAGCAAGGACGAGATCGACAAGATGATAAAGGACGCGGACGCTCATGCCGAGGAAGACAAGTCAAGAAAAGATTTGATAGACGCGAAAAATATGTTAGATGGTTTAATATACAGTACGGAAACATCTTTGAAGGAGTATGGCGACAAGTTAGAGGAAGCTGAAAAGACTACCCTGGAGGCCGCGATAGCCGATGCGAAGAAAGCTATGGAGGGCTCTGATATCGCACAGGTGACCAGCGCTACCGAGACTCTTAAGACCGCTTCTTACAAACTTGCGGAGGTGCTGTATGCTAATGCTCAAAAGCAGGGTGAGGGCGCGGACGGCAAAGAGCAGGCCGCTTCGGGTGAGACGCCGCCAGAGCCAGAAGAGAAGAAGGACGAAACAGTAGTAGACGCTGATTATGAAGATGTTCAAAATTAAAAAAGATTAAGAGGTTACATCTGCTTTGAGCAAGAGGGACTATTATGAAGTATTAGGTGTACATAATAACGCGAGTGATGCTGAGATAAAGAAGGCATACAGGAAGTTAGCGATGGAGCATCACCCTGATAAGAACCAGGGCGAGAAGGACTCTGAAGAGAAGTTCAAAGAGGTCTGTGAAGCGTATGGGGTGTTGAAAGACCCGCAGAAAAGGGCGTACTATGACCAGTTTGGTCATGCGGGTCCGAACCAGTCAGGTTTCGGCGGCGCCGACAATTTCGGCGGCGGCTTTAACGCTCACTTCGGTGACATCTTCGGTGATGTATTCTCTGACTTCTTTGGTGCGGCCAGCGGTCAGCGTTCAGGGCGGACCAGGGGGCATGATCTAAGGTACAACCTTGAGATATCCTTTGAAGAGGCGGCTTTTGGTGTTGACACCAAGATAAAGATTCCAAAGATGGTGGTCTGTAAGACATGTTCCGGCAGCGGCGCCCGGCCGGGTACTTCACCGGAAACGTGCGTTATGTGCGCTGGTACCGGGCAGGTCAGGACTCAGCACGGTGGTTTCTTCTTTATCAACAGGACTTGCACAAGATGCAATGGTGAAGGCAAGAGGATCGTGCATCCATGTACCACGTGCGCCGGCAGCGGTAAGGTAAGGAAAGTGAGCACGATCACCGTAAACGTACCGCCCGGGGTGGATACAGGTACGAGGCTCCGCCTGACCGGTGAGGGTGAGCCCGGCGTTCATGGCGGCGGCAGCGGCGATCTGTATATCATAATCAACGTGAAGGAGCACCCGCTCTTTGTAAGAGACAACAATAATATATTTTGTGAAGTGCCGATAAGTTTTGTGTTGGCGTCCTTAGGCGGCGAGATAGAGGTGCCGACGCTTACGAAGAAAGAGACGCTTACGATTCCCCACGGCACCCAGAACGGGGACCGGTTCAAGCTTAAAGGCAGTGGATTCCCTTCTTTGCAGGGTTACGGCAAGGGTGATGAATATATTGTGATAAAAGTGGAGACACCGACAAAATTGAATAGCCGGCAAAAAGAGCTGTTATTAGAATTCGCCAAGATAAGCGATGAGAACACCGCACCTATGAACAAGACCTTTTTTGAGAAAGTGAAGAAGATGTTCGGTTAGCTGTGCTTGTTATCTCCTTTCGGCAGCGATATCGTAAAGGTAGTGCCTTTACCTTCCTTACTTTTCAACTCTATTTTACCGTTTAGCTTCTCTATGATCTTTTTGGTGGTATAAAGACCGATACCGGTTGATTTTGCATAGTCTTTTGTAGTGTACAGGTAATCAAATATCTTCTCTTTGTCGGCATCCTTTATCCCGCTGCCGGTATCTATAAAGGATACATTCGTATAATCACCGTCAGGCCTGATCCTTATCGTCAGCCTTCCATCGTCATCCATCGCGTCGATAGCATTGGTGATGAAATTAAGACAGATCTGGTTAAAATGACCCTCATCGCTATAGATCAATGCTTTTTCCGCATCGACTTTATATTTGATAAACTTATTTTTCAGTCGGCCAGAGAGTATACCAATGGTTGTCATAACAGCTTCTTTTGGGTCAAATACTCTGAATTTCATCCGCTGCACCTTCGAAAAATTTAAAAGGTTGTTCACGAAGTTCTGACAAAGATCCAATGCTTTCCGCTGCTTGTTCATAAAATCATGGATCTGGGCGAGATCTCTATTGTCGGCGGCAAGGTTATTATAACCGAAGATACTGGTCAACAGGTTGTTAAGATCGTGCCCTAACCCGCTCGCCATCCTGCCGATGATCTCAAATCTCGCGGCCTCTAAAAGCTGCTCTGTCTTATCCCTGACCTCCTCCTCCAGGTCACGGTTCACCCTTCGCAGCTCATCATGAGTCTTTTTCAATTTTATCATGGACTTGACGCGCAAGAGAAGCTCTTCGATCTGAAAAGGTTTCGTAAGATATTCGTCCGCACCGGCTTTTAAGCCACTTATGATATCCTTTACAGAGTTCTTCGCGGAGACGATGATTATCGGGGTGTCCTTTGTCAGCTTATTACCTTTTATAAGACGGCAGGCGCTTATACCATCCATAACAGGCATCATGACATCGAGCAGTATCGCGTCAGGAAGCCCTTTTATCGCCTTACTGACGGCTTCCTTGCCATTTTCCGCGGTATCGATTTCATAGCCCTGCTCACCCAAATTGTATTTGTATAAACCTATGTTCGCTTTCTCGTCATCCGCGACTAATATTTTTGACTTCTTCATCCCCGCTCCTTTTAGAAAAAGCCTGCCCTGATGGTACTAAAGGAAGAGTGAAATAGAACGCAGAGCCCTGGTTAAGCCTGCTCTCTAACCAGATCTTACCGCCATGCAGCTCAACTAATCTCTTCGCCGTGCTAAGACCTAAGCCCGTACCCTTTTTTTCATTCGGATTAAGCCTCGCGAATTTCTTGAATAGCTTTGACTTATCCTTGTAGCTTATGCCGATACCGGTGTCTTGTACTACAAATAATACTGCGTTTTTGTCACCTGACAATTTTACTTCTATGCTAACGGCGCCCGCAGGGGAATATTTTATCGCGTTATCGATAAGATTATGCAGAATTTGAGAGAGCTTTAATCTGTCCGCGATTATTGCCGGTATATTTGGGCTGATATACTGCTTATATGATAACGACTTCTCCTCCATATTCAGCTTGAATGATGACCGGATATCCCTTAAAAGCTTGTTGATATCTATCTGCTCAAATTCAAGGGTCGTAGCCTTTGAGTCGATCAAAGCAGAGTTTAGAATGCTGTTTGTCAGGTCCAAGACATATAATGATGACATCAATATTTCGTTTAAAAACTCATTTAAACAGCTTGCCCTGCCAGATTCGCTCTGCATGAGCAGAGTCCTTGTGTAACCAAGTATCGAGTTAAGCGGGGAGCGTATCTCATGGCTTATATACGAGATCATCTCTGTTGCGAGTTTCTTCTCTTTCTTCGCTTTTTTCGCGATCCGGTTCAATATCTTTATATTCTTCCTGGAAATAAGATTGTACCCGCTGCTCAGCTCCTTTAACATGTTCTCGTAATTATCGATTTTCTCAATCATCTCAACGTCTAATGTCTGAAAAATATCATTAAAATATGATATGCCGGTCGATTTGACCACATTCCCCCATTTTGTCAAATGCTGATCGATCGCACTTTTCTCATTTAACTGATTTCTAACGCTGCTGATCATCTCATCCACTTTAAAGGGCTTTAATATAAAATCAGATACCCCTGCCTTGAATGCACTGATCGCCGTGGCCATGTCACCATAACCGGTCATTATTATAAAACGCGCGGTTTTTTGCATCTGCTTTAACATCTTTAAAAGCTCTATCCCGTCTATCTCTGGCAGCTTCAAATCTATCAGGAACAGATCGTAGTCCGCCCGCTTAGCTTCTTCCAAGGCATCGTGATGATTATCAAATGTCTTAGCATCAATAGATTCGAGCGCAAAGGTCTCCTTAAGAACAGTCAACAGACAATTGTCGTCATCGATGACCATAATTTTTTCACTCATTGCCCCTGCCCGCCTTATGATAAATAATAAACGTGAAATCAACTTGATATCCAATGTACTTTTAATTCTAATAGTAGTTTCTAATAAATCAAGTGAATTATGAAAAAAAGGTTGTTTTTTTAGTCAAAATAATACACGTACGTGTGTCGTTAAGTAAGGAAAACTGCTAAGTGTTTGATTTGTAAGCTTTATCTGGGAATGCTTCTGCACGAAGAAAATGTGCGAAACGCGGGGGATGGCCGAATATTATTAATATAACCGGTGAACGGACTATTTTAGAATCTGAATTATACGCTCATTTATGCGGCGGGCATCAAAAAAATGAAGCTCCTTTTTATAATCCGCCATGCAGTCACAC
>JAJRZU010000060.1 GCA_024275075.1 Deltaproteobacteria bacterium
AATTCTCCAAACACGCGTGGAAGGGTATCGTAGCGATCGACTTATTAGAGAAGATGCTTCGGGAGATATCCCCTTATGAGCTCAACAAAGGCGAGACGAAGCAGCTATATGCCAACTGTCTGAAAGAGGTCGCGCAAGTGATAAAGAACGGTGGGAAGTTAGAGGACTTCTTACACGAAGCGAAGGAGCGGTTCAAGAAGATTGAAAAACGGAATATTTCAAAGCCGATAATAGGTATAGTCGGGGAGATATACGTCAGGACGAACAAATTCAGCAATGAGAACATCATCGACGTGTTAGAGGAGCTTGGCGCCGAGGTGTGGCTGCCACCGGTGGCCGAGTGGGTGCTTTACACGAACTTCACCGCTGGCAGGAAGATTCGGGAAGATAAAAAGGTGCAAAGTTTCCTGGATCATTTCCTCACGGAGAAGTACCAGATCGCTATTGAGCACCGTTACTCAAAAATATTTACCGGTATGCTAAGGAGCGTACCTGATCCGGCTGTGAAGACCATTATCGATTACGGTAAACCATATATCCACGATACTTTTGAAGGTGAGGCTATCTTGAGTATCGGTAAGGCGATCGATTATTGCCTGAAAGGCGCGAGTGGTATAATAAACATCATGCCATTTGGTTGTATGCCCGGTACGATAGTCAGCGCACTGCTCAAGAAGATGCGTGAGGATCACAACAATATCCCGTGTTTGAACATGGCGTATGAAGGGCAGGAGAACACTAACAGTATCACTAAGTTAGAGGCGTTTATGTATCAGGTGAAGCAGTTCTCAAGGGTAACAGGGAGGAGGACAAAAGCATCATGATATACAAAGATGATGAGATAGAATAAGAAGCCGTCATGAACGTCGCGCGGACGATGTGTGCGGCGGCGCGTACGGCGCCGAAGGCGAGGGGGCTTGACCACCTGTCGATTCTGCTGCTCGATGGCGATGACATAAAGAGCCTCGCGAAGGAGATGGTGCGGATAGCCGGTAAGATTGAGCGGTACGACTTCTTCACAAGAGACGCGGATAACATCTTAAAAAGCAATGCCCTGATCCTGATCGGGACTTCGCTAAAATCGATCGGTCTTGACTGCGGTTTCTGCGGATTTGGCACCTGTTCGGAAAAGGAGTTGACGACAAATCTTTGCGTCTTCAATTCAGGAGACTTAGGGATCGCTATCGGCAGCGCGGTCGCTCTTGCCGCGAGAAACCACATAGATAACAGGGTCATGTTCTCGTGCGGGTACGCCGCGATGAAAGCAGGGCTCTTTGATGAAGCCGTCAAAATAGCCTATGGGATACCGCTTAGCGTTTCAGGTAAGAACATCTTCTTCGACCGCAAGCAAAAGTAAATACTGTAATAAATATATTTTACTTGACAAGTCAGACGTATTTCGTTAGCATTAGCAGTCTTGATTCACGGACTAAGAAAACGAGGAGTATTTTTAGATGAGTAAAAGGACATTTCAACCAAGTAATATAAGCAGGAAGAGAACACACGGCTTTTTGGTCAGGATGGCTACGAAATCCGGGCGGAAAGTGATAAATAGAAGAAGGGCAAAAGGCAGAAAGGTCTTGAGTGTCCAGATCAGCGCAAAATAAGTCTTTTAACAGGCGCACCTGTTTTTTGTTGCGAGGGGTAAATCCCTGTAGCTTGTTACATGATTTTAAACTTGATACCCCGCCAGCGTGTTGTGGGGTGATTCATTAGTAACTTGGCAAATATTGACGAGAGTTTCAGAAAGTCCGACAGGGTACTAAAAAGAGGGATATTCCTAAGCGCCCACCAAAGTAGGCACGTAAGAAGGAGCCGGCACTTTGTTGTCGTGGAATTAAAGGAGCGTGCCGGTGAGAGGAAGCTTGGGATAACAGCGAGCAGAAGAGTCGGGAATGCAGTCCAGCGCAACAGGGTGAAAAGGTTAATCAGGGAATTCTTTCGAAGAAATAAGAGTAAGATAAAGAACGACGCTTATTTTATTGTGATCGCAAAAAAGAATTCTCACGCATTGACTTACGATGAAGTATTTAACGAGCTAAGTCGTTCGATGTTTAAGAAATGATAAAAAAAGCTGCAATTTTTCTGGTGCGGCAGTACCAGAAGTTTATTTCACCTTTCATCGGGCCTGCATGCAGGTTCACCCCATCATGCTCGCAATATTGTATTCAGTCTATTGAGAAATTAGGTTTGCTAAGAGGGTTGTTCTATTCTGTCATAAGACTTTTGCGCTGTAACCCGGTGTTCAAGGGCGGCTATGACCCTGTCAAAGAGAAATAATTATTTAGCATCTGCTAACAAAATGGAGCAAATATAAGTTATGGAAAAAAGATTACTTTTAGCGGTGGCTTTATCGTTTTTGGTTGTGTTTGTATCAAACGTACTCATGACGAAAGACGTGAAAAAGGCGCCGAACAAAAGACCACCGGCGGCGGTAGAGCAGGTGGCGGATGATGTCGCCGATGCACCGGTTGCCAGTGAATCGGTGACCGCGAAATCCACGGCGGCGGTGGTGGTGCCCGCTGCTGAGAATCTGCGGGATATTACCGTAGATACGAAACTGTTCACCGCGACATTCACGAATTTCGGTGCGAGGCTGAAATCGCTCAAACTCAAGGATTATAAGGTAGAGCAGACGCAAAATAGCGCTCTGATCGATCTTGTCACAGTGACTGACCTGACAAAGTTGCCGCTTGATATCCACCTCTTCTCCACGCAAAAGGAGAAGAACCTGACTGGTGATGAACTATACAATGTAGATGTAGATAGTCTTGATATTCTTAATGACCCCGCGAATAACAAGCTTGTTTTCTCATACTTGACGAAGAGCGGCTTAGAGGTCAGGAAGATATACGCTTTTTCGAATGACAGGTACAACATCGACCTCGAGGTTCTGATAATTAACAAATCGGCAGACCGTTTTATCGGCAAGATGAACCTTAACTGGATAGAGCGGTTTTCGAAGAATAAAAAGGACAGGGCGGCGGTTCTTGAGACCTTTGCGTTTAGCAACAAGGAGGTATCCCGTGTTACCTCGAAGAACCTGATCAAAAAGGAGCAGGTGCTCACCGGTGATATAAAGTGGACGGGGTTCTCTAACAAATTCTTTATATTCGCGTTTGTCAATCAAGAGGGCGCGACGGCTGACACTTCATTCTACGCAGATAATCTCGCTGACGACCTTTTTCTGTTCAGGACGACGACGGGTAAGCTCTCCATCGGCAGCGATGAGACACGGGCAGTTAAGTATAACATATACTTAGGGCCAAAATTGTCCGAGAACCTCAAAGAATATAAGGTCGGTCTGCAAAGCGCGATAAACTATGGTTTCTTTAGCATAATTTCGATACCGCTAATGGAGACACTAAAGTTCTTCTACAGGTTCACGCACAACTACGGCATCGCTATAATAATACTCACGCTGATCATCAAGCTGCTATTCTTCCCGCTTACGCAAAAGAGCTACAAGGCGATGAAGGATATGCAAAAGGTAGCGCCGATGATCAATCAGATTAAGGAGAAGTACAAGGACGATAAGGAACGGCTGAACAAAGAGGTGCTCGAACTATATAAAAGACACCGGGTCAATCCGCTGGGCGGCTGCCTCCCGATGGTGCTGCAAATACCGGTATTCTTCGCGCTGTACAGGGTTCTGCTCGGCTCCGTGGAGTTGCGGCACGCACCGTTTTATTTCTGGATCACAGACCTGTCAAGCAAGGATCCGTACTACATCACACCGGTAATAATGGGCGTTACGATGTTCATCCAGCAAAAAATGTCGCCGTCTACGGGGGATGGCGTACAAAAGAAGATGATGATGCTAATGCCGGTCGTCTTCACTTTCATGTTCGCGAATTTCCCGGCGGGGCTTGTCATCTACTGGCTGGTGAATAACATCGCGTCCATAGTACAGCAGGGATACGTAAACAAAAACACTTAAACTGGGGAGAATATGAAAGAGATCATATTTAAAGGTAAGGATATTGAGGAAGCTATGAAAAAGGCTTCTGATGAGCTTGGTATTACAACTGACAATATCGAATTTGAGATCGTGACTTTGGGTAACAAGGGTTTGTTTGGCATTATCGGTAGGAAGAACGCTGAGCTAAGGGTATTTATAGGGGGGAAGGGAAGAACGTCACGCGACAAGAAGCGGGAGAGACCAGAAAGAAACAAGCCTAAGGCCGAAGCGCGGCAGAAAAATGAACCCTCACGCAAGAGGGAGCCTAAACCGAAAAAGGAAGCGATATCGGTAAAACCGGACAGAGAAGCCAGACCGAAGAAGGATACGCGGCAGAAAGCGAAGAAGGATACGCGCCCGAGAGCGCCGCGGCAGGAACCGGCAGGCGCACCGGTTGAGGATATCGTACGGTCACCAGAAGATGTCAAGAAGATCGAGGAGTTTGTCCTGCAGATCATAAGCAGGCTCGATGAGAATGTTCAGGTAAGCTCATTCTTGAAGAAGAACAAGATCGTTATCACGGTCGACAGCCACACAAGCGGCAAGATAATCGGTAAGGGCGGCCACATAATAAACTCCTGCGAATACCTTACAACGAAGTATGCGCATAAAGTGTTCGGCCAGAAGACGAGGGTCACGTTGCACATCTTAGGCGGCAGAAAGCCTTCGCCATAGTCTTTGCGCTATGTCGCAGGCGCAGTGTCAACAATAATTATAATGTGTATCGCTGTTCTTGATATGCTCATAAAGATACATGATTAGAATATCGACAAGTTCCTCTATGTTCTTGTCATTGAGTTCACTAAAAAATGTATGGACAATATCATCTACATTAAGCCCATAGGGTGATTTCTTCTCAATACTGATAAATATCTTCCGAAGATTCCTTTTGTTCTTCGCCTGCTCGAGTTGACAGATTATCCTGCTGATGCTTAGCACATTAAAATTGACATATATTTTCTTCGCCACTTCCTTGATTATTATTATCTTCTCGATCTTCAATGCAAAACCCCTTTTAACAGGCGCACCTGTTTTTTACGTGTTTAATTCCCTCGCAACTTACCAGTATACTTTTTAACCTGATACGCCGAAAGCTTGCCGCGAACCGCTTCATTATTAACACGGCAACTAAACAAGGATGCTTTCTTGTCAAAAATATAGTAGGTTGTCATTCCTGAAAAAGCAGGAATCCAGTTGTTATTATCA
>JAJRZU010000061.1 GCA_024275075.1 Deltaproteobacteria bacterium
ATGCTCGAAGAAGCGTATAATGTGGACAAGGCGATTGCGGTGATAGGGCCGCTATTGAGCAAGAGCGCCATAACATGCGCCAGGCGGGCGGATGAGCTGAACCTGCCGATAATGCTGTTGACCCAGAAGGAGGGTATCACCCGGGATTTCTCCTATGTTTACCGGAAATTCCTGACCAACTCCAAGCAGGTCAGCTCATTAGTCGATTATGCCGCTAACCAGAAGGGTTTTACGCGCTACGCGGTGTTTTACCCGGAAAACAGCTTTGGTAACCAGTTGAAGGATATATTTTTCAAGAATGTCATAGAGCGCGGCGGGCAGGTGGTCGCGGCGGAATCCTATGACACCAAAAAGAACGATTTTGCTCATGAGATCAAGAAGTTGACCGGCCTTGATGACATGGAGGAGAGGGAGCGGCTGCGCCAGGAGACCGTATCTGCGATCATCGAGGAAGAGAAGATAGACATGCAGTATATGTTAAAGAATGAGAAGATGACGAAACAAGAGATAGATGAGTATTTAGATGAGCTTCAAAAGGAGCTTATGGAAGCGGATTACGAACCGATAGTAGATTTTCAGGCGATATTCGTACCAGATAATTATGAAAGGGCGGGTCTCATAATTCCGCAGCTTCTGTACCATGATATCGATAGAGATGTCCTGAAATTGGGTACGAGCACATACAATACGAAGAAGCTGATCGACATAGCGCAGGAGAACGCCAACGGCATCGTGTTCGTCGGCGGGTTCTTCAAAGAGAGTAAGGATGAGGACGTCAAAAGCTTCGTGCAGGACTACATCAAGACGTATGAGACGGAACCGACGCTGTTAGAGGCGGAGTCCTTCGACGCGGCAAGGATGATCATCGACCTCATCAGGAGCGGCGATCTGCAGGATCGGGAGGAGCTGAAAGAGGCGCTCGACGGCCTGAGTAACTATAAAGGCGTCACCGGTGTCGTGAGGGCGTTCAATAACGGTGAGGCGGACGAAGACCTGACGCTCCTGACCATAAAGTGGAAGCGGATCAGGCAGGTGGCGATACCAAGGCCGGTTACCGAACCGCAACGGTAGGGCGGGTTCAAGGTACGGAGTCGCTTACAATGCCCACCCTAAAGAAGTTGAGCTACCGCATTCGCGAAATTTGTGAGTATGATGTTGTTTTCCGCGAGGGCTTGCCTTACCGCGTTTGATGTAAGGGCGTCTACCTCGGCTATCCTGTCGTAATAACTGTCGTATCTCTTCAGGTCAACGTCCGCGTAGCCCGGGTGGCATACGAGCTCGTTTAGCCCTGCGCCGCAAAGTGAGATGATCCCGGGCAGGACGTTTGCGCTGATGTCACGGCAACCCTCTGTTATACCTAAGATATTCTCAGGGCACGATACCCCGCTCATCTGCTTCCTCATGAGGCAGTGCGCAGCGAGAGTCATAATCGCGAACCGCTTTAAGTTACCGGTGGTGAACATGTAGTCCGGCAGGTATCTCCTTGAGATCGGGACGCGCATGAACCGTACCTTATATTTTACGGCCAGATCGCACATAGCCGAGTGGACGACGAGAAACGCCTGCAGGTGATGGTGGCAGTCGATATGGGTTATCGTGACACCATGAGCCAGCGCCTTTTTGAGCTGGCTCTCCATCTCCAGGTAGACCTCATCGTAAGATATCCCGCGCGTAAGGCACCGCATCGCAAACTCACCAAGGGGGAAGAACCCGCCGCTCTCATTTATCAGCGTTCTCACCCAGCCGGTGGGCGAGACCGGTTTCCCGCACGTCAACGTTACATGCAGCCCGATATCCAGCGCTTCGTTGGCTTGTATCAGCTTCATCGCGTCCTTAAACCCGGGCATGTTCGCCATCACCGCGGTGGAGGTTACGATCCCCTCATTGAATGCGTGGATGATACCCCTGTTCACTTTCTCGCTGATACCGAAATCGTCCGCACTGACCACCAAGTACTTTTTATCCTTTACATTTTCGCCCACAGTTGCTAAAATCCTTTCCTTGTAAAGGGAGGCGCCCGGCTCCACTTATCCCTTTATGAATACTAAATTATAAGGATATTTTCATCATTGTCAAAGAAAAACGAATCAAAATACTATCTGCTATTGCTGATCATAATCATTTTCGGCGCCTATCTCCGGTTCTCATCGATCGGTTTCGGGCTGCCTGACTACCTCGCGAAGCCTGACGAGACGGCGATCGTAGACAACGCGATAAAGGTGGCGTCGGGCAAGCTGAACCCGAAATTCTTCAAGTACCCCACATTTCAGATATATATCAACACCGTGCTGTTCGGTATATACTTCGTATTCGGTTACCTGTTCGGGCACTTTCAAAGCGTCAAGGATTTCATCGCCGAGTACCTGATCGACCCGACAAACCTGTATATCATCTCACGAAGCTTTTCCGCGCTCTTTGGCAGTGCCACAATCTTCGTGGTATACAAGACCGGTGAAATTCTCAAGGATAAAAAAGCCGGTATAATCGCCGCTCTCTTCCTCGCGACGAACTACCTGCACGCGCGGGACTCTCATTTCGCGGTGACGGACGTCTTCATGACCTTCATGATATCTACCGGATTTTACTACATAATAAAAGCATCGTTGAGCAATAAACGGTTGGATTACCTGATCGCCGCCGTCTTGACGGGACTCGCCGCGTCGGTGAAGTACAACGCCGGCGTACTCGCGTTCGTCTTCATCTTCGCGTATATCCTCAATGAATACAAGCCTAAGGCAGGCGTCAAAGCGATCATAAAGGATAAATATTTTTACATCTTCCCGGTCATCATCCTTGCCGCTTTCTTCGCCGGTTCGCCTTTTATCCTCTTGGATTTCAGGTACTTTCTAAAATAATTCCTGTTCCAGCTCAACCAGTTGAAGGGCGGGCACCTTGGTATCGATTTAGGTTCAGGGTTCGTATATCACCTGAAATTTTCACTTAATTACGGTATGGGGATATACCTGTTAGGGGTGTCGCTGCTCTCGCTTATCTATCTGATATTCAACAGGAATAAGCAGATAATCATCCTGCTTGTCAACATTGCGCTCTTCTATTTCTTCATGGGTAAGGGGAAATCGGTTTTCATGCGCTACATGCTGCCGGTAATACCATTTTTGTGCGTCACCTCTGCTATCTTCCTGGCCGGCGTTTCTGATATGTTGAAGATCAGTGACAAAACCAGAGCTGCGCTACTCTTTGTTGCCGTAATCCTGCTGGTGCTAAACCCCTTGACGAGGACGATCAGGACAAACGAGCTCCTGGCGGAAAAAGATACGCGTGTCATCGCGAGCGGGTATATCCAAAGTAATATCAGGCAGGGGAGTAATATCATGCTGACGTCTTATTTCGGTGCGCCGATGCTGTATCAGAGCGTTGAGCTGTTGCGAAAGGAGTATGACGCTCTTGCGGCGGCGGCCCCGAATAAGAGCTATAAGAAGCTGAAGATGCTGATCGATCTGACGGCGCAAAGGCAGCTGACTTCTTACAATATTTATAGAGTGACAAAGGCGCCGTCTTTGGAAAAGAGTGAATTGCCTTATGAGATAACGAAGAGAGACCTTGTTAAGAACAATATTGAATATGTTGTGCTTAATGAGTATTATTTTGAGTATTACGAAGCGCCAGACAGTTTTAAAAAGCTTATAAAAGAAAACGGGGAGCTGGTAATGACCATACTCCCCATGAATTCTGATGATGTTACAGAACCGGTATTAGACCCTATCGATCTTTTTTACCTGCCCGTTGATAACCTCGAGGGCTTCAACCGGCCTGGCCCTGTTATAAGGATATATAAAATGCGCCTTACTTAATCTAACTACCTATCTTCCTCCGCCATTTAAGCCGATTGCCTGAACCGCGTTGCCTGTCATCATGTGTACAGCTATCGGTATGTCAGCCGTTATTTCTACCCAGCTGTTGTCAGGGTTTCCTGCAACCGTACCGGCGAAGTTACTCAATGTATCCGTTTGCACTTCATAAGGCTGGAGGGATACAGAAGAGGTAAGCTCCGTATAATATGAATCCATAGTCAAGGTAGCGGGTGACCTTACTGTGAATGTCACCGTAGCGCTTTCTGAACCAGATGGGTTCAATATACTTATTGTCGTCCACCAGGCATCGTCGAGATCCATAATAGGTAACAGGTGCGATCGCGAGATACCGGTAGCCGGCATACTGCTCATATATCGCATCCTTGTAGAGCCGGTGAGCGCGCTCGCTGTCACAGCGTCAGAACCGCTCATGAGTATTCTGACCCAGCCGCCTTCGCTCAGCCAGCTCGAATTATGCGATTGTATATAGCTGTAAAGGCTTGTAAGCACTTTCTTGCCGCTTGCGTAAACCGGTTCGGTGAATGACGCTAAATCCTCGTTCTCACCATAAAATGTGAGTGTGGCCGAGGTATCAACAGCGTTCTGGCTTAATAAAGTGATATTTGTCCACCATGAATTGACTACGTATTCCTGCTGGGAAGCCTCGAAATACAGGTATGACATCTGGGTTATCGGGTAGAGCGGGAACTCGCCAAGTGAAGGCTGAGGCGCCGCATCGGTCAGCACAACAGAGATGCTGGTGAATTCATTGTAGCCGCCAAGGCTGAAGAACAGTTTGTAAGTGCCGACAGCGTCGAAAGTGACATCAAAGTCGCCGTTACTGTCAGAATAACCCAAAACAGCGCCGTTTGAATCTTCTATCTTGACGCCTGGTAAACCATTACCTGAACCGCCGTCTAATACCCTGCCGGTAATCTTTGGGGTGGTCGTGTCTACCGGAGGAGGAGCGGTGCCGCCACCGCCGGTACAGCCTTCATCTACCTGATCATCGCAGTTATTGTCAACTCCATCGTCGCAGACCTCTGCCGCGCCCGGGTTGATGGAAGCGTCGTTGTCGTTACAGTCGTTGTTCGAGGTGTAGCCGTCGCCATCGTTATCGACATTCGGTGACGTACCCGCCGCGTAAATAACTACGTTACCAACATCGGTAGTTCCGCCGCCGGTGACGACTACATCGGTGACAGTGGAATCGTCGTAACCGCTCTTGGTTACGGTTAGCGTGTATGTATTTTCCTCGACGCTGGAGATTGAGAATCCGCCGGTAGAGCCGCCGCCCAAGTCCATAGGACCCGGCGCCGTAGATGTAGCGGTATAACTGCCCGGTGTCGTCGTGATTGTTGCGCCGGAGATGCCGGCACCGGTAATATCGACTACTGTACCGGTTATCGAACCTGTTGTTGGCGGCGTGTATGTAGTGCCGCCAGCGACTATGTTGGCGATCTCTGTTGAGGAGAGCACATGTGTATAGAAGGTTGTGTCAGTAATGGAGCCGCTGGTAAAAGTGAAGCAGCTCGAAGAACACCAGCTCTCATACCATAGCACCCAGTAACCGATGTATACGCCCGCACCTGCCGGCTCCTGAGAATATGCCCCTTCGGAATCTTTCAATATACCGTCGATGTAGATTTTTCTGCCTGAAGAAGTGTTCCAGGTACAAATTATATTGTGTGGGGCGCCAGCCTGCCAGTTCAGGTTTGTCGCTCTTATATCCGTCCAGCCTTCTGGCGCGGAACATCCGGCGCAGAACTTGAAAAAGGTTGCTGTATTCGCGGGGTTACCCATATATATGCCCCAGTTGCCAGAGTTTCCGCCTGAGACTAACTGCTCTCTGTTTGACATGCTTGAAGATGTTCGGTTAAGAGTTACCCATAGGGAAACGCTACCGGTATACTCGTTAAAAGTACCAGTATAGCTCCACGCCATTGCGCTGCCTGCGCCAAGCAGCATTGTTGCAAGAACAATCAGCAAAGTTAATAACGACAATCTCTTTTTCATTATATTACTCCTTTTTTATATGATTTTTTGATAAACTATAATGAAGTCCCTTGCAAACAAGGACGGCATCTTCCTTGCCATGAAATTATAAATATTTCTGATGACCGGTAGCCTGAACACCGACGGGTACAACCCCTTCACCCACAAGCTCGCTGTGCCGTCTATGTCTTTTATTTTGCCGCTTTTTGCGGCGAACAATTTTTTCAGCTCACGTATCGTTTTAAATCTCAAATGAATTATATCAGTCGGGGAATCTTTGATATATGGAAACCTTCCGAACAGAAGCCATAACCTGAACCGAAAATGTGCTATATTCGGCATCAAAAGGACAAATTCCCCACCCTTTTTCAATACCCTTAACGCCTCGTCAATCACTTTGTCAAAGAAAAAAAGATGCTCGATCGCCGAGTCTGATACTACATAATCAAACACCGCATCTTTAAAAGGTAATGATGACGTATCGATATCCACCTGCAACGTATTGATACCTTTGGTTTTCGCCCGTTTAGACCCTGTAAATGATATCTCTGTCGCCGTAACGGACTTTGAGATAGCCATAAGCTCGGCGGCAAAAATACCACCACCGCAATCTATTTGCAGAACATCCTTACCTTTTGCAATTTTGCTGAGTAATACCCCTAATCGCTGCCTGTCAACACTGTCGTCTTTATCTGCCCAGTAATCGTTATAGTAGTCTACTAAATCCATTTAGCCCGTTTAACAGTCGCGCTGTTTTTCTTGTGGTTTAATCCCCCGTATTCTGCTTCTGCGGCTTTGTACCGGCGGCGATTATCTCAAAACCAAGTTTATCGGAAATAAATCCTTTTGTCAAGAAGTCAATGAAATTTATGAAAGTTATGTCGATAAATCTCATTAAACTCCACCACTTGATGAATTGCAAAAGTTTCTTGTATTTACTGACTCTGCTTAATCGCATCAGCGAGTGTATGGGGGCGACCCCTTTTATCGTGACGCTGCTTATACCATTATCCTTGAAAAGCGTCCGAAGCTCGCTGTGCCTGAACGATTTTTCATAGCCGTTTTCAGGTACCAGCCCCTTCCTCTTCAGGAGGTATTTTCTTAACGTATGGAAAGGATTATAGTAATTCGGGACGCCTATAAGTATCCTGCCGCCTGGTCTTAATACGCGCAGGAGCTCTTTGAACACCGGTACATAGTCCGCGAAATTCTCGATTTCAAACGAGTATACAAAATCGAACGAACCGTCGACAAAGGGGAGGGCACTTATGCACGTGACGACCTTGACGTTATCAATACCTGCGTTGGCGATGTATTTCGCGGCCTCTTTTGCGCGCGACTCCCCCGCTTCCCCCTCGCGCAGCAGTTCATAAAGGGATACGGACGCGCCGGGCGCTTCCCGCGCGATGGCGATACCGTAGCGCCCGAAGTGCCCTAAGTCACCCAGGATGAGGCGGGTATCTTCTGAAATATTGTCTAAGATTATCTTGTACGGTTTTTTACCATAGTAACCGATGCGAATCTCTTCGGTGACGGTATTGTGTGTGGGCGTTTCGCTACCTGTGCCTTTTGGCGGCTGCGGCATGATTAGTGTTTCAGTCCTTTATAGACTTCTGAGCCAAGCTGATCATCAAAAAGATACTTCATCTGCTCGAAAAGATTGTTAGTCGCCTTCTCTATCTTCTCCACCTCATTCGAGGTAACACCACCGGATTTTATCTGAGGGATGATCACCTCTAATTTATTAAACTGGAACAAGAACACCGGGTCGATATTCCTCAGGTTCTTGATACTGTCCTTTATCGTCATGATAGTGCCGATGCAGCTCTCAAGCCGTATCTGGTTGATGTTCATACCTTGTATTACTCTGTGATTTGTCTGATTCATTGCCTGCTTCCTGACTATTTAATACTAAATTATTTATTGTATATTACCATAGCCTACAGCTTAATACAATCACTTTTTCCATCAAGGGTATGTTCCCCAATCCAATTAAGGGGGGATTCCCCCTTCGCTCCCGCTGGTCGCCCCCCCTTTTTTCAGGTGCCTACAGCGACGGATTTTCCAAAAATAAGAAAAATTCGCTATTTGGCAACAGTCCCATCAATATGGTTTTCAGGGAGTGGCTCTAAAGCAGTGTCGCTCTAAAGCAGTGTCGCTGATTCTGCTTTAAGATTGACACAAAACGCACTATTTACGTCACCTTCTAAGAATCTCAATCTTTACGCTTGATTTTAGATACTTATTTGTTTATAGTTAATTGCATAATATCACAGTAATTTTCAGGGGGTTCATTGAGAAGACTAAATGTTGAGAAAAGTAAAATATCCGTTATTATACCTACTTACAACGAGGATATGAATATCGCCGCTGTAATAAAGAAGATAAAGAAGGTGATGGCGACAGTAGCGGATGACTGTAATATCTATGTGATAAACGACGGCTCGACTGACAATACCGCCGCCGTCGCAAAAAAAGCCGGTGCGACTGTCATATCGCACCCATACAACATCGGTAACGGCGCCGCGGTGAAGACCGGTCTGCGGAACGTCCCCGGTGACATATTCATCCTGATGGACGGTGACGGGCAGCACAACCCCGAGGACATTCCGAAACTCATCGAGCATATCAGCGAATATGACATGGTGGTCGGCGCGAGGAGCGACAAGTCCGAAGTGCGGGCGCACCGCAAAATCGCGAACAAGATGTACAATTCGCTCGCGACATATATCTCATCGTTCAAAGTGGAGGATCTGACGTCGGGCTTTCGTGTGATCCGGGCGAAGATCGCGCGCAAATATATCTACCTGTTACCGAACACATTCTCATACCCATCGACGATAACGCTTGCTGCGATAATGACGGGTCACAGCGTCAAGTACGTGAAAATAAAGACATTTTATCGGGGCGGCAAGAGCAAGATAAAGCTGATAAAGGACGGTACGCGGTTCTTCCTGATCATCACGAAGATCGCGACGCTATTCTCCCCCTTGAGGATCTTCCTGCCGACCAGCCTGATATTCTTCATTCTTGGTACAGTCAATTACATGTACACATATTTTGCCTCGCGAACTTTTACCAATATGTCGATGCTGCTTTATTCCACCGCTGTCATCATCTTCATGATGGGGCTCGTCGCCGAGCAGATCGCCCAGCTTAGGATAGAGAAAAGCGAAAAATAGCGTGCGCAGCAAAACCCGTCGATAAAGGATATATAATTAAGATATATTAGCGGACTTAAGCCAAATAGAATAAAATGCATATTTTCAAAAAATCCTACGTTGTAAGCTGTTGATATTACGGGGTGCCGACAACGGAGGCGAAGGGGCTGGCCCCTTAAATTGTATTGGGCAACATGCCCATTAGCGGTCGGGTTGCGTATTTCTAACCCGACGTTAGGTGTACGCTTTCCACCCATGCCATGATTCCATTATAACATATCCGGCATTTGTTTTTTGATACTGTGCAGTCTTAACCATTTTCACCCAAAGTGTAGCATATGCTACACCGCCTTAGCATTTAATATGATGCTTGATATTTAAAAAAAAACTGCTACGCTAATTATGACAAGTAATATCCACAAGTTGTGAAATTGGTATCAGTTGGCACACTGATTGCTTGTAAGAAGTGAAGAGAGGTTACAAGGATGAATAAAAAAATGGTGAAAAAGTTGACTTTGGCAGCAGTAATCACGATCTCGCTTTTTGCGGTGAGCGTAACGCCCCGGGGAGTTGCCGCGACGGCCGCGACGGTGGGTGAGCCCGCGAAGGATGACTCAGCGGCGGCGGCGGAGATTACTCTGGACGCGCTTATCAAAGAGGCGCTGAAGAACAGCCCGGTGATAAAGATGGCGCGGTACCGCTGGGGCGCCAGGATAGAGAAGGTGCCGCAGGTGGGTAGCCTCCCGAACCCGATGATCTCGTATACGTACTTCCCTGAACCGATAGAGACGAAACTCGGGCCTAACGATCACCGGTACATGCTCTCCCAGATGGTGCCGTACCCGGAAAAGCTGTCGCTGAAAGAGGAACTCGCCGGCTATGACGCGAAGGTTGAGGAATTGTCGTATAAAATGGATATCAGAGAGGTTATAACGGCGCTTAGCGAATCGTACTTCGAATTGCTGTACATCCAAAAAGCGATAGAGATTACCCGGCAGAACAAGGACTTGCTACTTCAGCTTACGAAGATAGCGACGGCTGATTACGCGGCGGACTCCACAACGCTGAGCGATGTCCTCACCGCGCAGTCCCAGTTAGCACAGTTGAATTATGACTACCTGCTTTTGTTAGAGTTAAGGGAGACGGAGGTAGCTAAGATAAACAGTATCTTAGACCGTCCGCCGAGCTCTGAGATCGGTCGCCTAAAGGATATATCGCTTAAGCTCCCGTATGAACTTAAGGAGCTTTACGACCTTACGGCAGACACCCAGGAAGAGATAAAGATGATCGACGTCAAGATAGATAAGATGCGGACAGCGGAGAAGTTGGCGAAGTTGTCGTACTACCCTGATTTTAAGGTGGAGCTTCTCTACTCGCAGATCAATGCGCCGGACGGGATGCAGCCAGACGATGCGGGCAGGGACGCGTACGCGATCAAGATCGGTGCTACCATACCGATATGGTTCAAAAAGAACGACTCGATGATCCGCGAGAAGATGATGAAGAAAAAACAGATGGTGCAGATGAAGAAAGCACGTGTAAATATGACGAACTCTATGGTAAAGAACCTTTACTTCAGGGTGAACAACTCAAAGAGGCTGATGGATCTTTACGCGGGCTCTTTGATACCGCAGGCGGAAACGACCATGGCAAAGGCCGAGGAGTGGTACAAGCAGAAGCATGGCAGTTTCGCGCAGGTATTAGAGACCCAGAGCGTGTGGCTGAACTTTAACCTGGCATATCAGCGCGCCGCCGCGGATCACAATAAGTATACTATAAAGTTGCAGAACCTTATCGGTATCGATCTGATCGACGGAAGCGATGCAAAGGCGGAGAGATAAAATGAGACCCTTTAATAACATAAAAATATCAATAATTTGCCTGGCGGCGTTGTTCTTGCCGCTTACCGGCGCCAGCGCTGCACAGATATATAACGAACTGCGCGGCGATTACGATGCCAGTAGCGGTATTGACAATTACAAACCGCATACTCAGGTAGTAACAACGATAGATAGTGAGAAGAAAGCCGGTAAAGAGAGCGAAGAGTTACAAAAAGTCAGGGCGCTTACGAAGAAGTGGTATGAATCGCTGAACGCGAGACCGTTTGATATAGCAGATGGGGAGGGGGGCATGGACTCCCAAAGCGAATATGGCGATTATGAAAAGGTCAGGGCGCTTTTGAAGGGTAAGCTTTCATTTGACCGGCTGTCGGTTATAGCGCTTTACCGCAACCCGATGATCCTCGCGGCGAAGAGCCGGTGGCGGGCGGCCATCGAGCGTTTTTCGCAGATACAGAACCTTGATATGATAATGCAGGATTATGTTTCGTTCACGAAGAGCCTCTCTACCAAAGTGGGTCCGCCAAAGAACAAGCAGATGATCGGTATGAAGTTCCCGTTCCCTGGTATGCTTTCACTCAAAGGTGAGATAGTGGACAAAGACGTTTCGATCGCGAAGCTTGATTATGATAATACGCGGTTAAAGATTCATGCGATGTTGATGGCCGTATATCACAACCTTTTATTTACCTCTCAGGAGGAGCTGATCACAAAAGACACCTTAAAGCTGTTGAAGGATCTCGAGGTAGTCGCGCAGATAAAATACGAGACGGGTAAGACCTCCTTTAATGACGTATTAAAGGTACAGATAAAGATAGACCGGTTCTATGACAGGTTGACCACAATCACTGAAAGGAAGGATAAATTAAGGGTGAAACTCACCCAGATAATTGACATGCCGCCTGATACGGAATTAGGTGAGCTGGTCTATATGAAAAACGTGTTCACAAAATCGTTAGAGGAGCTTTATGATACCGGCAGGGCTGACAACATAGAGCTGGCGATATTCGATGAGAAGATAAAAAGGATGTCGCTTATGATAGATATGGCGAAGAAGAAGTTCTACCCTGATTTCACTTTGGGTTACAGCTACTTCCAGGATAACAAGGTAATGCAGACCGGTACGCAGGCGATGATGCCGGCGTTTATGACTGCGCCGATGACTATGCATAGAAAGGACAGCTGGTACGCGAAGAATGACGCATATATCCGTGAGGTGATGGAAAAGTACGATGCGATGCTCAATATGCGTGAAGCGAAGGTCGACAAACTCATCTCTGACATAAGAGACACGTATTTTAAAATAGACAAGGCGCAAAGAGAGGAGAGGCTTTATGAGTCGAATCTTTTGTTTAAAGCGAAAGAGGCGCTTGATGTGGCAAGAGTGGGGTATGAGACCGGCAGGGTATCGTTTTTAGACGTGCTCGACGCGGACACGATGTGGCTTAACTTCAACATCAAGCATTACAAGGCGAAAAAGGATATTTCAGTAAATATCGCGAATATTGAAAAGCTTCTTGGCAGCTATTTTAGCCCGGATCAAGAAGGAGGTAAATAAAATGAAGAACGATAAAACAAAAACAGTAATTTACATACTGGCGGGTATCATCATAGGCGTCACGCTGACGTTGACTTTCTCGTCTGGTACAAAGACGGGTGACTCCGCGGGAGCTGATGTCCCCAAGAGTAGTGAGAGGAAGGTAAAGTACTGGACGGGCTCTATGCACCCGCAGGTCAAAATGGATCATCCCGGTCAGTGCCCTATATGCGGTATGGATCTGATACCGGTATATGAAGGTGATGATGGCGGTGACGGCAATGTTAGCCTGAAACTTGGTGAGAGGGCTCGCAAGCTTGCGATGATAAGGACGGAACCGGTTACCCGCATGGAGCTGATCAAGGATATTCACACAGTGGCGAAGATAGATTATGACGAGACCAGGGTCGCGTATATATCGGCGTGGAGCAATGGCAGGATCGATAAGCTTTACGCGGACTTCACCGGTATCAGGGTAAAAAAGGGCGAGAAGCTCGCGCTTCTGTACAGCCCGGAGCTGATCAGCGCGCAACAGGAGTTCCTGCTCACTTATAAGAGCCGCGGCATAAACGCGCGCTCGAAGCTCTCTTTGCTTGGTATAAGCGACTCCCAGATAAAGAAGATAGAGAAAGCCGGTAAGCCGGTGACTCACCTGACGATAACATCGCCGATAACCGGTACGGTGATCGACAAGAACATCAAAGAGGGGCAGTATGTCAAGACCGGCAACTCGCTTTACACTATTGCCGATTTCTCCAACTTGTGGGTTTACCTTGACATATACGAATACGACCTGTCGTGGATAAAGCTCGGGCAGAAGGCTTACGTTATCGTAGAGGCGTTCCCTGACGAGGAGTTCGAGGGTGTGATAACCTTTATTGAGCCGTATGTAAATGAGAAGACAAGGACGGTTAAAGTAAGGGCGGAGGTCAAGAACCCGAAAATGAGGCTGAAGCCAGGGATGTTTGCCAGCGGGCACATACATAACGCGGTGCTCAACGGTAATACTAAAGACCAAAAGTACCTGGCGGTGAGGAAGGATGCTGTGCTGGATACCGGTATCAGAAAGGTCGTATATGTTGAAGAGGAGGAAGGCGAGTTCAAGATGCACGAGATCATCACCGGCCCGCTCGCGGGTGATTTTTACCCGGTAGTAAGCGGGATCAAAGAGGGCGATAAAGTAGTCATATCAGGGAACTTCCTGATAGACTCCCAGATGCAGCTCACGGGCAAGCCGAGCATCATGTTCCCTGGCGACCCGGAAAAAGCCGAGACGCATGACGACGACGACATGGAAATGGACGATATAGAAATGGACGATATAGATATGCAATAGATGAGCTGACGAGGTATCTGGATTAACTCTTGCGGCGTGCTGTGGGGAATTGACCCGCAAAAAAAAGGCACGCCTGTTAAAACAAAGCGGTGTGCTTTACAACAAACAATCATGGGAAAAGTAAAATGATAAAAAAAATGATAAGATTCTCACTTGAAAACACTTTCATCGTCTTTATGCTGACAATAATATTCGCCGGCTGGGGGCTTTACGCGATGACGCACATCCCCGTTGACGCTATCCCTGACATCGGGGAGAACCAGGCGATCGTATTCACTGACTGGATGGGGCGCGACCCGAAGACTATGGAAGACCAGATAACGTATCCGCTAACGATCAGTATGCAGGGTGTCCCCGGCGTCAAGGTCGTCCGCTCGATCTCAGGGTTCGGGTTCTCGCTCGTATACATAATATTCAAAGATAACATTGACTTCTATTGGGCGCGCTCGCGGGTCTTAGAGCGGCTGAATGTCGCCAGGCAGTGGCTGCCAAAAGGGGTGACCCCGATGCTCGGGCCAGACGCCACAGCATTAGGGCAGGTATTCTGGTACACCGTAGAGGGTGAGGGATATAATCTCATGCAGTTGCGTTCTGTGCAGGACTGGTTCATACGATACCAGCTCAACGCCGTCGAGGGTGTATCTGAGGTAGCGACGGTCGGCGGTTATGTTAAGCAGTATCAGGTGGACGTAGACCCGAACAAGATGCTCGCGCACAATGTAAAGCTTTCAACCATTTACAGCGCGATCAGGAAATCGAATATAGATGTAGGCGCCAAGGTGATCGAGCAAAACGGCATGGAGTATATCATAAGGGGTGTCGGTTTCATCAAGGATATCACCGATATCGAGAACATACCGGTGAAATCCGTCGAAGGGGTACCGCTTTTCATAAAAAATATCGCAAACGTTACGCTTGGCCCTGACTTCCGAAGGGGCGCGCTTGACAAAGAGGGCGCCGAAGCCGTTGGCGGCGTTGTCATAATGCGTTTCGGCGAGAACCCGCTCGAAGTGATCAAGAGGGTAAAAGAGAAGATAAAGGAATTAGAGCCCGGCCTGCCAGAGGGCGTAAAGATAGTACCTTTTTATGACAGGACAGGTCTTATAAATGAAACGGTTGACATGCTCAAGGCGGCATTGAGTGAGGAGATGCTGATAACGATCATCGTCATCATATTGTTCCTGCTCCATTTCAGGGCGTCGCTGGTCGTCTCTTCCACGCTCCCGTTCGCGGTTATCTTATCATTCCTCGCTATGTACTATTTGAAGATAGACTCGAACGTCATGTCGCTGTCAGGCATAGCGATCGCTATCGGTACGCTTGTCGACATGGGCATCATCATGACAGAGAACATATACAGTCACCTTGCCGCGGCGCCGAAGGAGCGGAACCGGATCGACGTCATCTATGACGCGGCCGTGGAAGTCTCTGGTGCGGTGCTGACCGCGGTATCCACAACAATAGTCGCGTTTATACCGGTATTCTTCATGCAGGCGCAGGAGGGGAAGCTGTTCAAGCCGCTCGCGTGGACAAAAACGCTTGCGCTCTTCTCATCCGTATTCATCGCGATAACCCTGGTACCGGTTTTGTGCAACATATTCCTGAAGGATTTTGATGTCAAGAAAAAGACTTCATTCATCATATCGACGCTGTTTGGTATCGCGCTTTTCTGGTGGATGAACCTTTTCCTGACAAACCATTACAACCCGGTCGCGTTTATGCCGCCATACCTGACAGCGTTCCTGGTGGCGATCGCGCTCAGCTTCGTCATATTCCGGATAACGCAGGAGAAGATCGTACCGATCGAGGATAATATCGTATCAAAGTTCATCATACGCACGTACGATCCGGTTATCCGGTGGGTACTCGAAAATAAGAAGAAGTTCCTCTCGATACCAGCATTCATCGTCATTGTGGGGTTCTCTATCTGGCTGGGGTTCTCCACGGTCTTCGCACCGGTCAGGGGCGTATTCAACATAGTCGGCATAGATATTCAAAAGACCTCTACATGGGTCTATCTCAAGCATAAACTGCCCGGTATCGGCAGGGAGTTCATGCCGGCCTTGGACGAGGGATCGTTCTTGTATATGCCGTCACTCCTGCCCGCGGCCACCCTGACAGAGGTGCTTGATGCGATGAAGAAGCAGGATATCCTGATGAAGCAGGTACCCGAGGTCGATATGGTCACCGGTAAGTTAGGGCGCGCGGAGACGGCTCTGGATCCTGCGCCGCTGGGGATGATAGAAACGATCGTTACGCTCAAACCGAAACATCTATGGCGGGATATGGCGGTTATGCGCTGGTACACAAATAACAATATGATTCCAGAATTCATCAAAAAAGCGTTGCGGATGGTTTTCCCGGAAACCCGAAAGATAACGAAAAAAGAGATATTAGAGGAGCTAAGGAGCGCCGCTGATATGCCCGGTGTCGCACCGACGTGGCTGCAACCGATACAGACGAGGATCGTGATGCTTCAGTCGGGTATGAAAGCGATGATGGGCGCGAAGATATTTGGTGATGACCTGGAAAAGATCGAGACTATCGGGCTGGAGTTAGAGAAGATAATCAAACAGGTGCCCGGCGCCGTTGACGTCATCGCCGACAGGATAGTCGGTAAGCAGTACATCGAGTACGAGATAGACAGGGTCGCCGCCGCGCGCTACGGTGTCAACCTGAAAGATATACAAGATGTCATTGAAACAGCGATAGGCGGCATGAACCTGACATGGACAGTGGAAGGCAGGGAGCGTTACCCGGTGAGGCTCAGATACTCCCGCGAACTGCGCGATAATTTCGACGCCCTCGCGAAGATCATGGTACCGACACCGTCAGGCGCACAGGTACCGATTGTTCAGGTCGCCAAGATCAAACGTACGATAGGCCCGGGCATGATTAAGAGCGAGAACGCTCTATTGGTCGGTTATGTCACATTTAATACGCGGGATCGCGATGAGGTGAGCGTCGTCGAGGACGCGAAAGCGCTCGTCGAAGCAAAGATCGCAAGCGGTGAGTTCACTCTGCCGAAAGGATACTACATCCGATGGGCGGGACAATTTGAGAACCAGGTGAGAGCGAATAAAAGACTGGCGATATTACTGCCGTTATGCCTGTTCATAAACTTCTTCATCCTGTACTTGGAGTTCAGGAGCGTACCGCTGTCATTAGTAATTTTCTTCGCGATACCGGTCGCTATGTCCGGCGGATTTATCCTGATATACTTTAGCGGCTTCAACCTAAGCGTCGCGGTATGGGTCGGGTTCATCGCGCTCTTTGGTATCGCTGTGGACGACGGCGTGCTTATCGCCACGTACTTAAAGCAGCTCTTTGATAAGCATGAAGTGACATCGATAAAGGATATACGGGAGCTGACGATAAAGGCCGGTAAGAAGAGGATCCGACCGGCTCTTATGACGGTCGTCACGACGATAACGGCGCTGACACCGATATTGGTCAGTACGGGCAGGGGGTCTGACGTCATGAAACCGATGGCGCTCCCCTCGTTCGGCGGGATGCTGTTCGTATTGATAACAATATTCATAGTACCGTGCTGCTATTGCATGTTTAAAGAGATGGAGTTTAAATACAAAAGGAAAAGACAGCAAGATGTTTAAAAGAGCGGGAGGCATTGCCTGCATTTAGATGCCTGCATTTATTAACAATTTCCCCCTCCCTTGATGGGGCATCCAGATGCACGGGGAAAGGGTCGGGTGAGTGTTGCAATAATATCAACAAGCATCACTCCCACCCATCAGTGCAAAAAAACAATCACTGATTGCCCTCCCCCATCAGGGGGGAGGGGGAAATTTTATAAAAAAAGGAGGAAGTATTATGAAAAAGTTTTATTTGTTAAGTGTAGTTTTGGGGGCATTATTAATCTATTCGATATCGTTCGCGGGTATGGACATGGGTGGAATGAAAATGGGCGAAATGAAATCCAGCGACATGGCGGTCAAGAATATTAAGAACGTTACCTCCCGCGGGTACAAGTTCGAGTTCAACCTGATCGATATGAAGATGAAGATGAAGAAAAAGGGCATGGAGATGGATATGGGCGGCATGAGTCATCATCTTATGGTCTTTGTTAAAGATGAGAAGAGCGGTGCGAAGATAACTGACGCAAAGGTAAAATTCAAGATATTCGCGCCTAACGGCGATGAGTCCCAAGCGATGGCTATGTTAATGAACGGCGGCTACGGTGCGGATGTCAACATGTCTGAAAAAGGGAAGTATGGTATCGCGTGTATGGTAAAAATCGGGGATAAAAAAGAGCTTGTAAAGTTCAATTACGTGATAAAATAATACGGGATATCCACCGCCATCTGAACAATCGGGGGGACTGGTGCCCCCACCCTGACCCCCGGTTGTTGGCGGGTAATAATCAATCATATCAATCACCGCTTGACAAAACATCTCCTTTTGATTAGAATCCTTTTAAAGCGGAAGTAGCTCAGTTGGTAGAGTACAAGCTTCCCAAGCTTGGGGTCGCGGGTTCGATCCCCGTCTTCCGCTCCATCATTATCCTTTTTGGCGCTTGAATAATTGTAACGTTAATAGCCCGGCTGTGTCAATTTATCACAAAACCTGCGGCGCTAATTTATAGCCACTCCCTAAAAACCATCTTGATGGGCAACAATTCATTTGACACTGACACGTATCTTTGATAATTTCCAGGTACTTATGAAAGAGACAAAACCAAAGATAGCGGTAGTTGGTCTGACATACCCTTTTCGCGGCGGCATCGCGCACTATAGCACGATTCTGGCCAGGAGCCTGAGGAAGTGTTACGACGTCATATTCATCTCCTTTAGGCGGCAGTACCCGAAACTGCTATTCCCCGGGGTAACGCAATATGACTACAGCGAAGAGGCGATCAGGGAGGAAAACGTACCGGTCATCGATTCCTTAAACCCGCTGACGTGGCTCAAAGCGGTGCGAAAGATAAAGGGTTTCGGTGCAAACACCGTGATATTCCAGTGGTATAACCCGTTCTTCGCGTTCGTCGTCCTGACGATCTGCTACCTGCTCAGGCGCCACGGCATAAAGCCGGTGATCATCTGCCATAATGTGATACCGCACGAGACGAGCATGATCGACAGGGCGCTCACGAAGATCGCGTTTTTAGCTTGCGACGATTTCCTTGTACACAGTAAAAAGGACATGGCGAACCTCGTGGCGCTCAAGCGTGACGCGAGGATCGTAAAGGGCTATCACCCAACGTATGATGTGTTTGATTTCAAGGAGATAGACGCCGCCGAAGTGAAGAAGGCGCTTGATATAAAAGAGGAGAAGGTACTCCTTTTCTTCGGTTATATCAGGAAGTATAAGGGGCTCGATGTTTTAATCAAAGCGTTTGCGCAGGCTCTTCAGACGATCGACGCGAGGCTCGTCGTCGTCGGTGAGTTCTACGAGGATAAGAACACGTACCTGGAGCTGATGGAGTCGCTTCGGGTAAGCGAAAAAGTGACGATCGTCGACAGGTACGTAGCTAACGAGGAGGTGGCGCGGTACTTCGCGGTGAGCGATGCCGTCATCCTGCCATATACGTCCGCGTCCCAGTCGGGTATCGTACAGGTAGCCTACGCGCTCAGGACACCGGTCATTGCGACTGACGCCGGTGGTCTGCCCGACGTCGTCATAGATGGCGTCACCGGTTATATTGTGAAGACGAACGATGTAAAAAGCCTCTCTGACGGGATTATGAAGTTTTATGAGAAGCGGGAGGCCGGTAAGCTGAAGGATAATATCGAAAAAGAGCTTGATAAATATTCATGGGACGCTCTGGTCAAAACTCTTCATCAACTTTTCTGACATCTTTCACTTTGATCGCGAGGGCATCGATGAGGCACTTGTCGATCCTTGGCAACGATTCGGGGTTGACCTCCCCTAACCGCCTGATTATCATTGACTTATGGATAGACATCAATATCTCGCACCGCACGACCGATGTGATCTTGATACCGGTTCTAAATACTTCCTCACCTTGAATCAAATACTGGGTCTTCACTTTTTTTTTGGAGATGTTTGAAGAGCAGGGCGCGATGATGATATCGTCCAGGCGCCGGTTGTTAATGTCCTTTGATACTACAAGGCCAGGGCGCTTTTTCCACTCGAAGAATCCGCGGGATGTCATAGGAAACTTACACAGGATAACGTCCCCTTTGATTACCGAATCAATCATCCTTGAACGCCTCATCATAGATGTCGCACTCAGGGTCACCCCAGACTCTTAACATTGCGGCATATTGTGTGGCGGTATTTTTGTCTGATTTGACTAATTCACTTATTACTTTCTTTGATACATTATCGGTTATCACATCATCGAACTTTCGTATGATGGCGACCGGCTCCCCATCTTTCATTAACACTATGTCATGGGTCTGCAAATAACCAAGCACTTCATTAGTCCTGCTCTTCAGTTCTAGTACATCAATAAACCTCATTAGATCATACCCCCCTCACGAGCATAGCCTTCTAATGAAAACTATAGCAAAACGAGCGGCGATGTCAAATGAAAAAACTTAAGGTTAATAATTTATTGTGATTTCTCTGAACAACCGAACCACTACCGCCGGGAAGGCGGTTCGGGGAGTCGGCAAAAAGCCCGCCTTAATGGGACTTAAGCCAAATAGAAAAATATCCCTGTTTCAAAAAAAGTAACGCTTGTAAGTTATTGAAAAAGGGGTGCCGACAACGGAGGCGAAGGGGGAATTTCTTTACAGTACAAATTCCCTTTATTGCCTTGGGCAACATGCCCTTGAACGTGCTTCGAGGTCAGTGTCTTAATAGAAGAATAACGGCAATCGAGGTTGTCAGTGAAGAGGTGCAGGCATGGCACGAGAAACGGAACAACAAAAACGCCAGGGTCAACTGGCAGTTTACAACAAAGGACGTTCGGATTAAACTATCACGGCTTTATCCGACATTAGAGGCTTGACACAGCACTAACTTCCCTGCAAATAATGAAAACCCATTGACAACTAATGAACATTCGGCTATACAGAGTAAAATCAGGTTTCTCGGGTATTTTAATTTCGAGAGGGAGTATAGTTACCCCTGCATCCCCTTTAGGTGAAATAAACCGGGGTACGCTTACTTTCAGTAAAATAGCTCCACAAATGGTGGTTCAAAAACTCGCTCCCGCGCGCGTTGACAATAAAATATAATAAACTTGACACATCATCGTATCTTTAATATCATGTGTGTTTATTTTTGTACCTTGTAAAGTCATTAATGCGTGCTAATATATTCAACAACATCATTGAGCATACAAAGAACAGGAGGATTATAATAATGAGAATGAGGGACTTTCTATTCACTTCAGAGTCAGTTACCGAGGGGCATCCTGACAAAGTCGCCGACCAGATATCTGATTCGATCTTAGACGCGATATTAGCGCAGGATACTAATGCAAGAGTCGCGTGCGAGACTATGGTCACTACCGGTATGGCAATCATCGCCGGTGAAATAACTACCGGTTGTTACGTTGATATGCCTGATATCATTAGAAATACTATTAAGAGTATCGGTTATACCGATGCGACTATGGGCTTTGATTATGAGACATGCGCCGTTCTTACGAGCATCGACAAGCAGTCACCGGATATCGCTATGGGTGTCAATGAATCCGGTGAGCATGAGCAGGGAGCCGGTGATCAGGGGCTTATGTTCGGATACGCGTGTGACGAGACAAAGGAGCTGATGCCGATGCCGATCACCTATGCGCACAAGATCACAAGGCAGCTCGCGAAAGTGAGGAAAGAAGGCATTTTGGATTTCTTAAGACCCGACGGAAAGTCGCAGGTCACTATCCAGTATGAAAATGATAAACCGTTAAGGGTGGATACCGTGCTCGTATCTTCTCAGCACTCACCCGACGCAACGACCGAAGAGATCAAAGCGGGGATAATCGAAGAGGTCATCAAAAAAGTCATACCCGCAAATATGATCAATGGCAACACGAAATTCCTGGTGAACCCCACAGGCCGCTTTGTCATCGGTGGGCCACAGGGTGACTGCGGGCTCACGGGCAGGAAGATAATCGTTGACACGTATGGCGGGCAGGGCAGCCATGGCGGCGGCGCGTTCTCTGGTAAAGACCCGTCAAAAGTCGACAGGAGCGCATCATATATGGCGCGCTACATCGCGAAGAACATCGTTGCCGCCGGTCTCGCGGGGAAATGTGAGGTACAGCTCGCCTACGCTATCGGTGTCGCGGACCCTGTATCGGTGCTTATCAACACATTCGATACCGGTAAGATACCCGCCAAGGAGATCATGCAGCTCGTGCTGAATAATTTCACGCTGAAGCCTAAGGATATCATCAGGAGTTTAAACCTGTTAAGACCGATATACAAAATGACTGCCGCGTATGGTCATTTTGGCAGGAGCGAACCCGAATTCACGTGGGAGAGAACTGACGCCGCGGATAAACTTAAAAGTGACGCGGGCTTATAATAATAACCAGAAAGGATAGTTTGAATCATGCAAGTTTCATTAAATGAAGTAAATAGCACGGATAATGTCATTGATTGTGACATTAAAGATATTAATTTAGCCGATGCGGGCAAGAAGAGGATACTTTGGGCTGATAATGACATGCCAGTCCTTAAGCAGGTAAGGGAGCGTTTTTTGAAGGAGAAGCCGTTTGAAGGGATGAAGATGTCGCTTTGTCTTCATGTCACGGCAGAGACCGCGAACCTCGCCCGTACCCTGAAGGCTGGTGGCGCGGATCTGCTGCTTTGCGCGTCGAACCCGCTCTCAACTCAGGATGACGTATCCGCATCTCTGGTAAAGGATTTCGGCATCAGGGTCTATGCAATAAAGGGCGAAGATAATGATACATATTACAAGCACTTACAGGCGGCTGTCGAGTTTGCGCCCGTAATAACGATGGATGACGGCGCTGACCTGATCGCCGAGTTCCACACAAAGTACCCGGAGCTGGCGAAGAACGTAATCGCGAGTATGGAGGAGACTACCACCGGTGTTATCCGGTTAAAAGCGCTTGAGAAAGAGAACAAGCTCAAAGTACCGATAATCGCGGTGAACGACGCCGCTACAAAGCACCTGTTTGATAACCGTTACGGTACCGGTCAGTCCACGCTTGACGGCATCATAAGGGCGACCGATATCCTGCTTGCCGGTAAGACTGTTGTCACGGCTGGTTACGGCTGGTGCGGCAGGGGCTTTGCCATGAGAGCGAACGGGATGGGCGCGAATGTCATCGTCACCGAAGTTGACAGGGTGAAGGCTTTAGAGGCGGCTATGGACGGTTTCAGGGTCATGCCGATGAGTGAGGCGGCGAAGATCGGTGATCTGTTCTGCACCCTCACCGGTGACATACACGTAATCAGGAATGAGCATTTCAAAGTGATGAAATCCGGCGCGATAGTATGCAATTCCGGTCACTTTGATGTCGAGCTCGATCTCGCCGGCCTGAAGACCATCATAAAAGAGATAAAAAAGGACGTAAGAAACTTTGTCGATGAGTACATTTTCGATGATGGCAGAAGCATATTCGTCCTCGCTGAAGGCAGGCTTGTAAACCTGAGCGCCGCGGAAGGACACCCGGCAAGCGTGATGGACATGAGCTTCGCGACTCAGGCCCTTGCGGCGGAGTATGGCGTAAAGCAGAAGGGCAATCTTCGCAGCAAGGTATATTATGTACCAGATGATATAGAGAACACTGTCGCGGAATTGAAGCTGCAATCGATGGGGATAACCATCGACGATCTGACACCAGAGCAGGAGAAGTACCTGAGCTCCTGGGACGTGGGTACCTGATATGGCGCCTGAAGGTGTTAATAGACCAAGGCTGAAGGAAGAGTTTTTAAAGTTAGTAAAAATATCAAGTGAATCACGCGCAGAAAAGGCGATGGCGGATTATCTGAAAGACGCCTTCGAAGATATCGCTGATGAGGTGATCTGTGACGGTTCATCTGCAAAGACAAATAGTAACACTGATAATCTGATCATCAAAATAAGGGGGGAGCTAACAACTCCCCCTTTGCTGTTATCCGCGCACCTTGACACAGTCGCACCGGGGCAAAACATCACCGTGCTCCAGGATGGCAGCGTCATAAAGAGTGACGGCGCCACCATACTCGGAGCCGACTGCAAATCCGGTATCGCTATCATCCTCGAGGTGATGCGGTCTCTCAAGGAGCGCGGCGTCAGGCACGGCGACATGGAGCTCCTTTTCACCACATGCGAGGAGATCGGTCTCATCGGCGCCAAGAGCCTTGACTATTCACTTATCGACTCGAAGCTCTGTTACGCGCTCGATACCTGCGGCGTGATGAAGATCATCAACAAAGCGCCCTCTGCAAACAAGATGACATTTAGAATACACGGCAAAGAAGCGCACGCCGGCCTGGAACCAGAAAATGGTATCAGTGCCATAAAGATAGCCGCGAAGGCGGTGGATTCCATGACGCTCGGCAGGATCGACCACGAGACCACCGCCAACATCGGTAAGATAACCGGCGGCACTGCGACAAACATCGTACCGAACTTCGCTGCGTTAGAGGGTGAGGCGCGCAGTCACGACCCGGAAAAGCTGCGGCGGCAGACCGAAAGTATGCGCGAGGCGGTGAAAAAGGCGGTCAATGAGTATCAGCCGGATGACGGCGGCGACTTACCCTGTTGCGAGGAGAGCATAACCCCAGAGTATGAGCGCTTTACCGTC
>JAJRZU010000003.1 GCA_024275075.1 Deltaproteobacteria bacterium
TTAAGGTAAAAACGCTTCCTTCGTTGATTGAACTTTCGACGGTAATGTCGCCCTGATGCAGACGGGCGATTGCCCTCGCGAGGCTCAGGCCAAGACCGATACCCTTGTTTGACCTGCTTTTGTCGCTCCGGTAATACCGGTAGAATATCTTTTGCATCTCTTCTTGGGAGATACCGATACCGGTATCTTTGACAATAATTTCGGCCTTGTCATCTTTGACGCCGGCGCTTAGTGTAACTTCTCCATTTATGGGGGTATATTTTATCGCGTTATCCAAGAGGTTGGCCACAATCCTTTGGAGCCCCTGCCGGTCGGCCAAAACATTTACCCCGCAAGGGACATTATTAATAATTTCAATATTCTTCTCCTCCGCCAGGGGCTCGAATATTTCAACCGCCCCCATTACTAATTGACTAAGTTCTATCTCTTCAAGGCTAAGCTTCATAGCGCCGGCATCGGCTTCAGAGATGTCCAGCATGGAGTTGATCATGTGAAGTATCCGGTCACAATCCTCGATTGTATTGGCGAAGACAGCATCAAATTCATCTTTTGTTTTTAAAGAAGACAAGGCGAGCTCAGCCCTGCCGCGAATACTGGTGATCGGGTTTCTTATATCATGCGCGATATTGTCGGTTAATTGCCGCATCTCCTTTATCAGGATATGTATATGGTCCAGCATGGCATTGAATGTGGTTGCCAGGGTCACAACTTCGCCCCCTTTAAACCTTTCCACCGGCAGCCTCCTTTCCAAGTCCCCGTTCTGAATATCGTTCGCTACTCTGGTCACATCCTCAACCCCTCTTAGCACCCACTTAGACATTGCCCGCCCTAAAAAAGTGAAGATCACCATCATCACCAAAAGCGCTATAAAAAGATGCCTTTAAAAACATTTAAGAATGCAGCCTCCTCATCCAATGACTCGCCAAATTGGAAGATATAATCCAGCCCGATCCTGCCGTAAATGATTTTTACTTTGTCCCCCCGACCGGGGATAGAAAGCGCCTGAATTATATGCTCAGCTCCTTCATTGATCTTTTTCAAGGCATCATTGCTCGGGGCGAAATCCCCCCATGCGGACAGGTCGGTGGATACGATGGTTTCTCCATTATTGTCAAGTAACCGGAAGCTTTCCTCCTCGGGGTTCTCCTGCGCTCCTTCGGCGTTAACCTTGTTGATTATCCCTTCAATGCCATGCTCATTGTAAATGTCGGCAAACTCCTCGACCTCCTCTACCAGCTCTTTGTCAGTCTGCCTGCTGATAACCGCGGAGACCATAATGAAGTATATATAAAATGCGAGAATGGAAGATATTGTAAATACGGCGGCATACCAGAACACTATTCGAAAAGTAAGCGTATCCCAGATATTACGAAGACTCTTTAAGGACATATCCCACCCCTCGGATTGTATGTATCAGTTTAACAGGAAAACCTTTGTCAACTTTTTCCCTTAGCTTGCTGATCCTGACTTCCACTACGTTCGTTTGGTGGTCAAAATTATAATCCCAGACATGCTCCATTATCATCGTCTTAGAGACAACCCGCCCGGCATTACGCAAAAGATACTCAAGGAGTGAATACTCCCGCGGCTGAAGTTCGATTATATGGCGGCTCCTCGTTACTTCACGCGTAATGAGGTTCATTGACAGGTCTTTATATGTAATGGTCGTAGGTTCAGTAATGCCGCTTGACCTGCGGATCAATGCCTGGATTCTTGCTAAAAGCTCGGTAAAGGAAAATGGCTTTGTAAGGTAATCGTCCCCACCGGTCTGTAGGCCTTTCACCCGATCATCGACAGAACGCCTGGCGCTTAGAATGAGAACAGGGGTATTAATCTTAAGTTCGCGTACCTGCTCGATCAACGCAAGGCCGTCAAGCTTAGGCAACATAATATCGACTATAGCAACGTCGTACGGCTCGCATAACGCTAAATGCAGGCCGTCTTCTCCATCTTTCGCGTGGTCAACGGCAAAACCCTCCTGCCTCAGCCCCTGAAGGATAAATGAGGCTACTTTAATATCATCCTCAACTAAGAGTACTCGCATTGATTCTCATCTCCTTGCTCCCCATATCCCCTTTTAGTCTAACGAAAAGAAATGAATTATTAAGACCTTGGCGCGACCAAAAAACTCGCAATGACGGTCGCGCAGTGGTCTTTTATTTATGATATCACATAATTCGTTTAATCAAAAGAATTCCTCGCAACTCTGCTACGGGGGTAGTTCATCAATCCATTAGTTAATCTTATCATATTATAATAACGGGAAAATGACAAAAATATTACAATTTTGCAATAAATGGCGGTAAATCCATCCCAGCTGCTTCGCCCGCCCCGTCAGATACAAACAGCCATGATTATTTTTAACGCTTTTATCACATTTTGCTTGACAAACTAATTACATTATTTATAATTGCAATCCTTTGGTAATGTATTATATTAATATAGTATTATTATGCAAAGGGCCCATAGCTCAGTTGGCAGAGCCACCGGCTCATAACCGGTAGGTCCCTGGTTCGACCCCAGGTGGGCCCACCAATTTTGCTATACGAAAGTTATTATGAGAAAAACGTTGAAAAAGGCAGGTGTGTTGATATGACAAGGATGTGTTTGCAAAAGGGAGTGTTTTGCACCAAACGTGTCTACGAGCAAACAATAGGCATCGGCAAAAAGAGTCTAAAGGGGTAAACTAAAGTTTTACCTCTTTTTTTTTTGCGTTGAACCAGGAACAGATGTAATGAAAATCATTGATGTAATAAACGAGATGCTAAAAGCGGCGCCCAGTGAGTTGCAACTTGATTATGATAACAGCGGCCTGCAAGTCGGGGACGTATCGCAGGATGTGAAAAACGTCATGGTCGCCCTGGACGTGAACGCGGATACGATTAAAAAAGCCGCGATAAAGGGCGTGAACCTTATCATCTCGCACCACCCGATGATATTCAAACCAGTCAAAAAGGTCGATGCGCGGGAGACTGCCGGTAAGATGATCATAGGCGCGATCAAAAGCGACATCTGCGTATTCAGCCGCCACACGAACTTTGACACCGCTTTCGGTGGGCTGAATGACATACTGGCCGAGCGGCTGGGCGTTAGTGACACGACCCCTTTAGTCAGCCTCGAGGATAAGAGCATGTGCAAGCTGGTCGTCTTTGTACCGATCGGCTATGAGGAGGCGCTGCGCCAGGCGCTCTTTTCGATCGGCGCCGGTGTGGTTGGCGACTACCCGCACTGTTCATTTGGCGTAAGGGGTGAGGGCACTTTCGCGCCGCCGGAATCGTCAAACCCGTTCACCGGTGAGAAGGGCCGCGACAATACTGTCAACGAGACGCGGCTTGAGATGGTCTTGCCGTGCGCCAAGCTCGACAAGGCCGCATCTGTGATAGCGAGGGAGCACCCGTATGAGGAACCCGCGTATGATATTTACCCGCTCACCATCAAAAGGTCAAGGGCGGGGCTTGGGCGGGTCGGTAAGCTAAGCGCCGCGATGACGCTTCGCGAGCTTGGCGAGATGGTAAAAGAGAAGCTTAAGATAACGCACCTCAGGTATATTGGGAACCCAAAGGCGAAGATCAGGCGGGTGGCGCTTTGCGGCGGTAGCGGCGGCTCTTTGATTAGTGCGGCGATATCAAGCGGCGCGGAGGCGTATATTACCGGCGATATAAAGTATCATGAAGCGTTAGACGCGAAGGACGCGAAGCTGAACATTATCGATGCCGGTCATTTTTCAACGGAGATGATCTTTGTGGAGCATGTCAGGAAGTCGTTGAACAGTTTTTTTACGTCAACGGGTAACGATGTAAAAGTATTTTCGTATAAATCATCAGACCCGTTCGGCTTTTTTGTATAACAAGGGCGTCATCATTTAAAAACAACAGAACTATTTTATAATATAACTATTATTATAAGGAGGCATATTTTGGAACAACAGATCGAGTATCTCGTAGAGATACAGAAAGTAGACGTGCTTATAAGTGAGGTCATGGAGAAGAAGGATACCGTACCGAAAAAGATAGATGACCTGAACAGGATCATCCAGCAGGGCAAAGAGGAGATAGACCGGCTTAAGGGTAAGTTTGAGGAGAACGAGAAGGAGCGCAGAAGCCTTCAGAGTAAGATCGAGCTTGAGAACGACCGCATAGAGCGGATCGAAGGTAAGCTGAGTGTTATAAAGACTAACAAGGAATATCAGGCTCTTTGTAAAGAGCTGGATAACATGAAGAAAGAGATCGGTAAGTGTGAGGACACGATATTAGCGCTTATGGATGAAGACGAGACGTTAAAGAGTGATATCAAGTCTAAGGAAGATGAGTATAACGCGACGGCGGATGAGTTAAGAAAAAAGATAAGTGAATATGAAGATGAGATAAGCAAGTTTGATGATAAGATAGGTAAGTATGAGCGAAACAAAAGTGAGTATTCTCAAAAAGTCGATAAAAGTAACATTGCCAAATACGAGCGGATACGGGCGCGCAGAGCCGGTGTCGCGATAGTTGCCGCGATCAGGGAGGTCTGTCAGGGCTGTTTCATGAACATCCCGCCGCAACTCTTTATCAGGGTCAGGCAAAGTTCAGAACTCATCACATGCCCGAACTGTAACAGGATACTATACTGGAGAGAAGGGTAGAGATGCGATGCGCTGAACCACCTGGAACACAGGGTACAACACAGAGTTCACAGAGCAAAGCTTTTTAAAGCAGAATTTCTGTGCCCTTAGTGGTTAATTTTTTTATCATAGGAGAAGGATATCAGGTACCTGAAGAAAGATATATTACTTACACTTGCCGAGACTTTTGACTTCGGCGCCGTGAAGCGCAAGTTCCCTCGCGTGAGCGATGATTTGATCAAGGAAGCGCTCACAGAGGCGTCGCTCTTTTTTGGGCAGGGTAAGCATAAGCAGCAGACGCTGCCGATCGGTAAGTGCAAGTACCCGCAGCCGCTTATCATCAACGTAGACGGCGCGTCCAAGGGTAACCCTGGCGTCTCCGCGGCAGGTGTGCTGATAGTGGACGCGAAGGGTAAGGACGTTGCGCGGATAAAGAGGTTTTTGGGCGTTATGACAAACAACCAGGCGGAGTACAACGCTTTGATAATCGGCCTTACTGAGGCGCTGAACCTTGATTGCGCCATGGTGAAGATATATATGGACTCCCAGCTTGCCGTCAGGCAGATAAATGGGCAGTACAAGGTGAAGAACCAGGCTTTGAGGCCTTTATATGATTCCGCGATGAGGCTATTGAAAAAGTTTGAAAGTTATGATATAATTCATATACAAAGGAGTTACAACCAGATTGCTGACAGCCTTGCGAACGAGGCTATTAAAGAGCATGTGTCGTCTGAGCGAACCAGGTGATCGCTGCTCGCTTTATTGCGAGGGGAGGAAAGTCCGAACTCCACAGGGCAGAGCGCCGGGTAACACCCGGTGGGGGCGACCCCAAGGAAAGTGCCGCAGAAAATATACCGCCTTCGTTTCGTCTTTTGGCGGGGCTGAAGGTAAGGGTGAAAAGGTGAGGTAAGAGCTCACCAGTAGTCCGGGTAACCGGGTTAGCTTGGTAAACCCCGCTTGGAGCAAGACCAAATAGGGAAGCGCTAAAGGACTGCCCGTCCGAAGCTTTCGGGTAGGTCGCTAAAGGCTGCGGGAGACCGCTGACGTAGATGAATGATCACCGCCTGATAACCGGTAACGTTTATCAGGAACAGAATTCGGCTTACGGGGCGCTCAGACGACAAATTATAAAGAAATGGGGAGATTATGCCGCTTAACAACTACTCTGTGACGAAGACCTTTAGTATCACGCACCTGCAGGCCGAGGAGATCAAGAAGATGCTTGATATGATGAAACCGTCTCTTATGGTCACAGCTATCGGCGCCATCAATATATGGGTAAACACGTCCTCAAACACCATCTCCGTCGGGATAAGCTCTGACAACGAGAAGGCGCTGACAAACACGTTAGCGCAGATTAAAGAGCTTATCACCTCTAACGACATCAAACCGTGGAAAAAAGAAAATCAGTAATAAATAGATCGATTGTCAAGCACAGCTTCGGTTTTACATAACTTTTACAGCACGCCGGTGTAAAATATTATAATATATTACAGTGTAAGAGGAGGGGGTTGTGAGCGAGAAGAAGAGGATCCTTTTGATAGAGGACGAAGAGGCGATATCCATGGGGGTGTCTGACGCGCTTTCGTCCACCGGTTATGACGTGCAGTGCGCCGCTGACGGTAAGGTCGGGCTCGAGCTGGGGCTGACGGGCGCGCACGACCTGATACTGCTTGATATAATGCTACCGTTCGTTGACGGTTTCGAGCTGGCGAAAAGGCTACGTGACAAAAGGGTCTTCACACCGATAATCATGTTGACGGCGAAGGGCAGCGAGGTGGACAAGATAAAGGGGCTTTCGATCGCCGCCGATGATTATATCACGAAGCCGTTCAGCATCAAGGAGCTGATAGCCCGTATCCACGCGGTTTTACGGAGGGTCGATCAGAAGAATGTCCCCAATACGGTGCGAGTCAACGATCTGGTCATAAACTTCCCGCGTCTGGAGATGACAAAGGACGGTACTCTGATCGAGCTGACAAAGAAGGAAGCGGAGATATTAAGATATTTTATCGAGCACAAGGAGAAAGTCGTATCGCGCGAGGAACTGTTAGAGAACGTCTGGGGCTACAAGGGCGCCCACAACGTTGAAACGCGAACGGTAGACATCCACATAGTCAAGCTCCGGTCAAAGATCGAGAACGACCCGAACACCCCTAATATAATCAAGACTGTACGGTCAAAAGGCTATAAGTTTGATGGTGTAATAAAATGAGGCGAAGTGAGAAGCTCTTTTTCGTTTTTTCCTTGATTATTTTTATCCCCACCTTTATTTTCGCATTCAAATCATACAAGTCGATCGGTGATAAAAGAGACACCCTGCTCTTGAAGGAGCGGCTCCAGATCGAGAACCTTTTGAGCCAGATATCCGCGAAGACTGAGGAGGAGCTTTTAAAGCGGGAGGCGATCGAGTCCAAGCGCCCTTATTATGAGTATTCATACTACTCCGCGTCAGAAGATCCCTCTACCGGCGGGTATGTCCTGAAACAGTCACCGCTTTCGCAGGTACCAGAGGATAAGCTCCTGATGGGTTATTTCCAGATAGACAATGCGAAGAGGCTGACGACGCCTTACTTTACACTGGATGAGGAGCTGAACGAGGAGTTGCCAGAGGCTGAGTATAAGAAACAGTTCCTGACACTGGTGGACAATAAGGCTTATGCGTCCCTTAGTAAGGAGCTGGACGCGATCGAGGAGATAAACCCTTTTAAGATAAGGAGCCAGAGCCACCTTGTTCAGCTGAGTTATAACAGCATAAAGGACATTTACAAGAACATCGACTCTGGTGGCGCAAAGGTCATCGCATTTAATAAGATGGATATAAACAGCAAGTATACGAAGAGAAAGAAGCGTGACATCGGGGAGCTTTTTGAGGTGGTGAAGTACTACCCGATCCGGTATCTATATAAGAAGGGCGGCGTCTTCGCGTTCAGGAAAGTGATTGTTAAGCAAAAAGCGTACGTACAGGGGTACATGATAAACATCTTGTACCTTATCGATAATATTCTGCGTAAATTTATCGCGCGCAACACGCCGAGCAACTTCTCGATCTACCCGTATACGATTGACGGCAAGACGCCTTTTGCCTCCGCCGGCATATCCAACAAGCTCAGCTTCATCAAGTTATATGTATATAAAAACGATAATTCTTACGTAGACGATATAATCAAAGCGGATACAATCAAGTATTATACAAGCACGTTTTCGCTATTCTCGCTGATATTCGTCGGGTGTGCGTTTATCTACCGCACGATCCGCAGCGAGGCGGAGGTGAACCAGAAGAAGGGCGACTTCATCTCCGCGGTGACGCATGAGCTGAAGACGCCGTTGACATCGATCAGGCTGTACAGCGAAATGCTTTTAGACGACATGGTGGCGGATGAGCAGAAGAAGAAGGTATATTACCGGTATATGTTAAAGGAATCCGAGCGGTTGACGAGGTTGATAAATAATGTGCTTGACTTCTCCAGGCTTGAGAGCAACAAAAAGGAGTTCAAGATGGAGGCGGGTGATTTAAAGGAGCTTATACTTGAGCTGTGCGAGAAATACGAGAATAATCTCAAGGTATCGGGTTTTTTGTTCACTTACGATATCAAGGATGTGCGCGAGACAGTCTTTGACAAGGACACTATAACGCAGGTATTCATCAACCTTATGGATAATGCCGTGAAGTACAGCACGGACAGTGACGAGAAGGATATTCGCGTCAGGCTGTATGAGCAGGCGGACAGGGTTGTTTTTGAGATATCTGATAAGGGTATCGGCATCCCCAGGAATGAACAGAAATTGATATTCAATAAATTTTACAGGGTAGAGAATGAGCTGACGAGGCGGTCGAAAGGTTCTGGTATTGGGCTCTCCATTGTCAAGGAGTACATAAAAGCGCACAAAGGAACCATCGAGGTGGCGAGTAAAGAGAGGGAAGGCTCGACATTCAAGGTCGCTTTGCCCTGCACATAATAACCCTTTTTTCAGTTACGACTATATCCATCCTGACATCTTTTTCATCCACTGGAATATTATCAGTTATCTGGAAGTCATAAGCAAGGGCGATCTTCACTACATCTTCGGGCAGGGAGCCAAGGAACCGGTCATAATAGCCGACCCCGTAACCTAACCGGTCACCGGCGGGTGAGAACACCGCGCCAGGAACTATCACGATATCTATTTCGCGCTTTTTCGCAACGGCGCACCTGTCAGCGCGCGGCTCTAATATTCCGTAGGCGCCGATAGTGAGGTCTTCGTTGAAATTTTTTATAAAGAACGTCCTTAAGGTTCGATTATGCTTCTCAGATAACGGGGCGATTATGTTCTTACCGGATTCCAGCGCCTCGCGGATCATGTGATTTGTCATGACTTCACTTCTAAAAGAGATGAAGAACATGATATTTCCCGCGGCCTTATACTCTGGCAACCCAAAGAGGTTATGCTGAACCAGCTCGCTTTTACTTTTCATATCAGGCGCTTTTAACAGGTCTCTTTCATCAAGGACATCTTTGCGCAGGTAACTCTTCTCTTTTCTCACTTCATCCATTAAATGTTCCCCTATGTATTAAGATAGTATAAAAGGCGGTGACTTTCAATCAAAAAAATGTCAGCGGCGTTTATTTAATTGACAAAAACGGATTATTGTGTAATTTATCTATATTAGGAAGCTGTATTTATTAATAACTCAATGAACTTATTCACAGCAGGTTGCGGGGAATCAACCCCACAGATAAAGGCAGGCGCGCGAAGATAAAGACAGGCGTGCGAAGATAAAGACAGGCGTGCCTGTTGAAAACAAAAAATAAACAAGTACGAGGCGATGATGGAGAAGACAGATTTTAAGGTGAAGTTCTGGGGAGTGAGAGGCAGCATCCCGACACCGGGCAGAGAATGCGTTAAGATCGGCGGTAACACCGCCTGCGTTGAGGTAAGGTGCGGTGACAGGCTTATCATCTTGGACGCGGGTAGCGGCATAAGGGAGTTAGGGCTCAGGCTTGTAAATGAGATGCCGATCAACGCGACCATCCTCTTTAGCCACCTGCATTGGGACCATATACAAGGGTTCCCGTTCTTTACCCCAAGTTTTGTTGCCGGCAACAAACTGAACCTGTTTGCGGAGAAGAAGCTCAACAAGACATTTGAGAGCCTTTTGTCCGGGCAGATGATGTATCCTCATTTTCCGGTTACGCTAAAAGATATGGACGCTCATTTTACATTTAATGAGCTTGTATATGGAGATGAAATAGATTTTAAGGATGTAAAGATAAAGACATCGAAGAACAACCATCCTGACGGCTGTATCGCGTTTAGAATAGAATATAAAGGTAAATCCATAGTGTATGCGACAGACACCGAGCATTATTCATGCGTTGACCCGATCCTTGCTAAAAGAGCACAAGGCGCTGATTATATCATATATGATACCCAGTTTTCTGACGATGAGTATGCCGGAAGCAAAGGTGTGCCAAGAACGGGCTGGGGGCACTCGACGTGGCAGGAGGGGGTAAAGCTGGCGAAGGCGGCAAACGTCAAGAACCTTGTGTTGTTCCACCACGACCCGTCTCATACGGATGAGATAGTGAAGAGAATGGAGACGGAGGCGCAGAAACGGTTCCCTAATACGATCGCTGCGTATGAAGGGTTGGAGATCTATTTATAAAGAGAGGCTTGTAATGGATAATAAGTTCGATTTCTCGAAGGATTCGCGTCTTAACGCTATACTCAATAACATCGTAGGTGATGTCAGGGGTTATTCTGACAGTATCGCGCAACAGATAAAAAGGCTGTCTGAGATCGGTATCGCTCTATCATCCGAGCGCAACCTTAACAAGCTGTTAGAGATGATCGTTGATGAGGCGATGGAATTCACCAATTCTGACGGCGGAACTTTATACATCCTTAAGGACAATAAACTGCATTTCGAGATCATTCGCAACATCTCGCTGGATATTCAGATGGGCGGCACTCTAAAGAAGAAGGTCGGGTTCCCAGCTTTGGAGCTGGACAGGTCAAACGTATCCGCTTATGCCGCGATCGAGAAGAGATCGGTAAACATCCCAGATGTGTATGAGACGCAGGAATTTGATTTTACCGGTCCAAAGAAATTTGACGAGCAGGCGGGATACCGGTCGAAATCGATGCTTGTGGTTCCTTTGATGAACTATGAGGATGAAGTGATCGGCGTTTTGCAGTTAATAAACGCTATGGATATGGAGTCCGGCGCGGTTATCGAGTTCTCTGATGAATTCGTTGAACTGACCCAGTCGCTCGCTTCTCAGGCGGCGATATCGATAACCAACGTTAAATTGATAGATGATATTGAGAACCTGTTTGAATCCTTTATAAAAGTCATGGCTACCGCGATTGACGAGAGGACGCCATATAATGTGAACCACACGCGCAGGGTCGTCTCCTTCGCCCTTGAGCTGGCAAAGGAAGTGAATCGCTGTGACGAAGGGGTATATAAAGACGTTTCCTTCTCTGATGACGAGCTGAACGAGCTTCGGATAGCCGCATGGATGCATGATGTCGGTAAGGTTACCACCCCGGAGTGGGTGATGGATAAATCTACCAAACTACAGACGATTTTCGACCGGATCGACTTTGTCACTCAGCGCTTTATCAATATCAAAAAAGACTTTATCATTAAATCGCAAGAAGAGAAGATAAAGCTGCTGACCAAAGGGAGTGACGTGGCTTTGCAGGAGCTCGCAAGGATAGACGCGCAATTAGCCGCCTTTATTAAAGAGATCGACGCGGACCTTGAAGCGGTCACCAAGGCTAACCAGCCCGGTGAGTTTATGCAGGATGCTGATATTGCGAGGATTAAAGAGATTGCCGCTAAGAAATATATCGATCATAACGGTGACGAGCAGCCATATCTGACGGAAAATGAATTGGAGAATCTGACGATAAGGAAAGGCAGCATTACTGATGATGAACGAAAGATAATGCAGGGGCACGCGACTGTCACGATGAAGATGCTGAACAAGATACCATTCATCAAGAAATTGCAGCACGTACCGATTTATGCCGGTGAGCACCACGAGTGCCTGAACGGCAGTGGATACCCGTTAGGGCTGAAGGGTGGTGAGATCCCGATACAGGCGCGGATAATGGCGATCGCGGATTTCTATGAAGCGTTGACCGCCCGCGACAGGCCGTATAAGAAGGCGTTGCCGATAGACGTCGCCTTGAACATCGTCAGCAAGGTCGTTGAGGGAAAATGCCTTGACAAAGACCTGTATGACCTCTTTATTAATGAGAAGGTCTATATAAAAGGCGATGACAGGATAGAAGAGGCCGCCGCCGTTACAGAGCATTGATCCGGCCGCCTAACTCCTCACCAAAACTAACGCACTCCTTGAGATCTTCCTTTGTCGGGACGAACTTGACCTTCATCCCCGGCTCTACCACCGTGAGCTTAATAGATCTCATGCGCTGATTGAGTATATCGACGCCCTCGCCGCTCCAGCCGTAAGAGCCGAACGCGGCGCCAAGCTTCCCTTTTATCTTGACAGTGGCAAGGCTTGACAATATATCATGTATCGGTTTCAACGCGTCACCGTTTATCGTCGGGCTGCCGAGTATCAATGCGTCAGCCCGCTCAAAGTCATCTAAAAAGCTACCGATATCGATTTCTACAGCTTCCATTAATTTTACGTCAACACCTTTTGAGATAAGCCCCTCTCTTACCTTTTCCGCCATCAACCTTGTGTTGCCATAAGCGCTTACGTAAGCTATTATGGCGTTCTTACCGGCCTTCTTTACCTGACTTAGCCGGCAATATTCATCTATGTACTTTCTGATATCGGTTCTTAATACAGGCCCGTGACTTGGGCAGAGCATCTTTATCTCTAACTCAGAGAGCTTTTCACACGCCTTTAAGACGTGCTCTTTAAACGGTCTCATGATATGACTGTAATAATAGGCGAAATCGTAGTGGAACTCACCGACTAAATCGTCGAATATCCTTTCGTCACAAAAGTGGCTGCCGAATACATCGCACGAGAAGAGCATATTCTCCTCTGGTAAATATGAGAAGATCGTATCCGGCCAGTGCAGAAACGGCGCCGAGATAAACCTGATGCTCTTTTCACCAAGGGAAAGGGTCTCGCCATCCTTGACCGTGTGACTGCTGAATTCCTCGTTCAAAATATTTGTCAGGAAATTCAGCGCGCCCCTGGAAGCATAGACCACGGCATTAGGCGCCTCTTCTAATAAGCGCCGCAAAGCGCCGGTATGGTCAGGTTCTGTATGGTTCAGTATGATATAATCGATATCCTTCGGGTCCATCACCTGCTTTATGTTCGATATAAACTCATCGGTGAAGCCCGCTTTGACCGTCTCGATGACAACGTTCTTCTCACCGGTAATCAGGTACGAATTGTATGTCGTGCCATGCTCTGTCCTCATTATGATATCAAAGACCTTGAGGTCACTATCCATTACACCGATATAGTGAACATTATCGGCTATCTTTACAACTGGCATTATACCCTCCCATAATAGTTGTTTTAATAACTCGTTACTCTTTTGAATGACGATATTCGTGATTTCCTTCGAGTATGCGCATAATTATTGGGCATGATGCCCTCCTATAATAAAATTCCTTTTTTAATTAACCACAGAGTACACAGAGGTTTGTTACAAAGGGCACAGAGATTTTCTGTTATTAACAATTTTTCTTCGCGCACCCAATGTTGTACTCTGGGATCTTAGTGGTTCATCTCATTGTGTCTTCGCAAATTTATTCCGCGGGTTCAAAGTCATCTTTACCGACGCCGCACTCCGGGCAGACCCATGAATCCGGCAGGTCATCAAAAGCCGTGCCGGCTGCAATGTCCTGGGTCGGGTCCCCGGCCTCGGGATCATAGATATAACCGCATACTACGCATTCATATTTTTTCATATTACGCCTCCTTCTCTTATAATGAAATAAGTCAAACAATAACTCATTAAGTTCATTCAGGCTTGCCTGTTTATAGGGTTTAATACCTCGCAGCTCTGCTACGGGGTAGTTCATTTATACCGTAACAGTATCTTGTAAACCCATAATGACCGAGGCGTCACGCCTCCTCATTATCTATTTTTTTACATGGGATATCCAGCCTTTTCACAGATTTCAGGAATTTGTTCCTGATAATCCCGCTGACCTCTCCTAACTCTTTGTCTGACAGGTCAACGTATCCGCCGGCCGATTTATGGTGGCCGCCGGCGGCGCCTAACCCCTGTGAGATTCTCATCGCAATTCTTCCCGCGCGCATACTGTTAGACGTAGTCCGAATCGAGAAGTATAGCCCGCTATTGTAAACCCCTATGCAGAGCACCCATTTCATGTTCCTCATCCGAAGGAAAAAATCAGACATCTACGCGATCATGTCCGGTGTGCACCTGTCCTCAAGGTCTGAGATAATGACATCTTTGTAAATACAGGTGTTCTTCATCGCATGAGAGAACTGCATGTAATACTCCAGCGGGATCCTTGGATGCTGCATCTTTAATAGCATACCCGGTAATATAAGCGGGTAAAGCGCGTTCATCGCCAGATCATCCCTTGCGTTTCTGCTCCTGCCGATGTCGTCCGTATCTGTCTTTATACCGTAAAAAATCGCCGTAGCAAGGCTTCGCGTGACGTTGATCTTCAGTGCTTTCAAGTACTCGAAGACTATTGTCGAGGCGCTACCATAGTCACTCCTGACATCATAGTACAAAGCCGCCTTCGCAGCCCTTTTCAACGGATGATGATCAATCACTATTATGGGGACAACGCCCTTTGGCAGCGAATTATTACCGGTGCCGGGCTGCGTGTCCACCAGTATCACATTACTGCTTCTTTTTATCTCGATATCATTTACATGTTTAAGCTTCACTCTCAGGCAACGCACCATCTCCTGATTCTCCGCGCGCCCGATTATGCCGCCATACGCTATGAGCACCTTTGAGGAGCAAATGTTATTTATAATGTATTTGATGCCTAAAGCGCTTGCGATGCTGTCAGGGTCAGGATTGTTATGCAAAAGGATTATTATCTTACGCTTTGAGCTAAGAATCTTTATAAACTTTTTAAGATCACCCGTCACAGATGGCGCCTCTTATTCCTCATGTCCCTTGATCATCGTATAAAGAGTCCTGACGTGCCCCTTTTCCTGCTCTATAAGCTCTTTGACGGTATCCTGGTCAGAGTCAGGCGACATGATCTGCAAAAGCTGTTTATAAAATTCGATGCTCTTTACCTCAACATTTACAGCATAGTGAAATGCGGCTAATGTATCTGAGATTATTGCGTTTATCTGGGCGGAGTCGTGAACGTCGGTGAATATCGACGCATCAGCGATCGCCTGCAGGTACAAAAGCTCCTCGGGGTCATCATAATAAGCGAGCTCCTCGTTCTCTTCCATCAGCTTGTTTATCAATTTCTTGACTGCGACGACGTGCCGCCCCTCCTGATCGGCAAATTCCAACAGTGTTTTCTTTACGCTGTCATCATTCACCCTGCCGGCAAGCTTTGTATAAAACACGACCCCGTTCTTCTCGTTCTGGATCGCGATCTCTAATATCTCTTTCGCGTTGATGTTTTTCATGTTCCGTCCCCTGAATTTAGTATCTCTATTCAAGTAACATATTTTTTCGACGCATACCAGTAATATTTAAAAAAATTGGTACGCCGCGTCTTCATACACTTCCTCTAAGTGTCTCTTATGCCCCATCTCCTCTTCTTTCAGGACATTGAACATCTTCTTTATCTCCTCCTCGTTCATCATCTGAACAAGCCGGCCATAAAATTCAATAGCATGTTTTTCCGCTTTTATGGCGTACAATATGGCGTCCTGAAGACTCATATCCTCATAGAAGCTGACATCCACCAAAAACTCGCTTATCTTAAGGTCGTTTATATTATGCTCCTTAAAATGTGAGATCCCCCGCTTACTTATTTCGTTAAGCTTCGCGAGATGCCCTTCATCTTCTTTCGCGAGTTTCGTGAAAAAATCCCTTACGACGGCATTCTTAGCTTTCTGTGCGCACGTTGTATACCGCGCGAAAGAGCCTTCCTCTTTGCTTTTCGCAAGATCAAGGATCTCTTTAAAAGTACCTTTATGCATACTTTTCCCCGTTAACCCCATTTTGACTTTGAGATGTGCCCCACTATCTCGGCTTTGATCATCTGATCCAATATGGTCGCCTGCTCAATCGCATAATTAAATATCTTCACACAGTTCGGGTCAAGGTTCTCCTCTATTCCCGCCTGTGCCTGAGCGATAACCGCATTAAGCGTAGACACTATCTCCATGTGAATGTAATTTGTACAGCGGGACTTGTCTATCAATATCGCCGCGTCCTCTGACAACTGCTCAAACATCTCTTTTTTCGCCCCACACTTCGGGCACACCTCCGGGGCGTTATCGTCCGCTATGTAACCACAACCTTTGCACCTGAATTTCATTTCAGCTACCTCCTATGATAAAATGCTACTTCAAAATAATTTGGTCAATGATACCAACATTGTACAGAACCAAAGAAGTTCCCTCATGGGCATGTCGCCCAATGCAATAAAGGGGGGATCCCCCCTTCGCCTCCGTTGTCGGCGCCCCCTTTTTTCAATAACTTACAAGCGGTGTTTTTTTTGGGAATAGGGATATTTTTCTATTTGGCAACAGTCCCCTCATTATTGTTTATGGCATCATGCCATCATAATTATCATTATGATTTCATATATTATTACTTATAAAAGGGAAATGTCAACAGTTACTTTAATTTTTAATTGACAAATCCGGTTATTAGTGAGATATTTTTACATTATATATTAATTTTCAACGGAGTTTATGTGAAGAAAAATTTTGTGCTTGATACCAATGTCCTGCTTTATGACCCGCAGGCGCTTTTCAAATTTGAAGATAACAATATCATCGTACCGATAACTGTCATAGAAGAGGTTGACCGGTTCAAAAAGGATTTGAACGAGATAGGCAGGAATGCGAGATTCATCTCCAGGCAGTTAGACGAACTGCGCAAGAAGGGTAAGCTCTCTAACGGCGTGGAGCTTTCAAGCGGGGGTATTCTTAAAGTGGTGCTTTCTGACAAGACGCACAAGGATATGCTCCCCCCTGAGCTTATCAGCGACAAAGCGGATAACATGATAATGGCCGTGGCTATGATGCTGACGAAGGAGGATGCCTGGCATGAAACGGTATTCATCACAAAGGACACTAACCTGAGGATAAAAGCGGACGCTATCGGTCTTGCGACCCAGGATTATGAGAGCAACAAGGTTGACATCAGCGAGCTGTACTCCGGTTATGTTCAGGTACACGTGAGCGCGGACAAGATAGATGAGCTTTACAAGAAGCTATCCGCCCCTCATGATGGTGATGGCGAACTGTACCCGAACCAGTGCGTCGAGCTTGTCGACTCCGCCAACCCGTCACATACCGCTCTGGCTCGTTATGATAAAGCGAGCGGCGCCTTTGTGTGCCTTAAGTTGCCCAAAGACCCTGTCTGGGGGATAACCGCGCGCAACCGGGAGCAGACATTCGCATTCGATATGCTGCTCAATGACAACATCAAGCTTGTCACCCTGACCGGTATGGCCGGTACCGGTAAGACTCTTTTAGCGATCGCTGCCGGTCTCCTCAAATCAGCCGATGAGAGTGTGTACAAGCGGCTTTTGGTGTCGCGCCCGATATTCCCGATGGGCAAGGATATCGGTTTCTTACCCGGTGATATCCAGGACAAGTTAAAGCAGTGGATGCAGCCTATCTTCGATAATATCGAGTTGCTCTTCCAGGGCTACCGTGTTGACGGCAAGAAGGCGCAGGGTAAGGGTTACGAGGAGTTGATGAAGCTTGGTATCCTCGAATTAGAGCCGCTTACATATATTCGCGGGCGGAGCATCCCGAACCAGTTCATGGTGGTGGACGAGGCGCAGAACCTGACCCCTCACGAGATAAAGACGATTATAACAAGAGCTGGCGATAACACGAAGATCATCCTGACCGGAGATCCGTACCAGATAGATAACCCATATATAGACGCTTCTTCCAACGGGCTTTCGTATGTCGTGGACAGGTTCAAGGATGACGACATCTCCGGTCATATCAGCCTCTTGAAGGGAGAGCGGTCTGACCTGGCCGAGAGAGCGGCGAACCGGTTGTGATCATGAGAAAGACGCGCAGCAAAAGCAAGATACTGATAATAGTATTCACCATGTGGCTGATTTTATCATTCGCTTACATCGCCAATACAGCCAATACAAAAGGGAAGAAAAAGGAAGTGCGCTGCCACCGGTGCAAGGAGAAAAACATCCAGCTCGTTTTTAAGCACAGGCAGATAGGTTATGACGGCTGCTTTGTATGCCACGGGTACCTGTTGAAAAAAAAGAAACCGAAAAAAACAGTAACAAAATAAAAATTCAATAATATAAACCATTATGAATCGACGCGCCTCACCATGTTTGATTAAGATACTTTTCATCGTTATTCTATCTCTCGGGTGTCTCAACGCTTGCAGTAAAAGGGATGACCCGGTAAGCCCAAACCCGATTGACGACACTGACGGTAACGATTACGTCGGTGTCACCATCAATGTGCCCGATGATTACCCGACTATCCAGGAGGCGATAGACGCCGCCCTGTCAGGTGACACGGTCGTCGTAGCCGCCGGTACATATTATGAGAACATTAACTTCAACGGCCTGGCGATCACCGTAATATCCGCAAGCGGCTCTAACAGTACAGCGCTCGATGGCAGCGATGATGAGAGCGTTGTCACTTTCAATTCCGGTGAGGACGCCTTGTCAGTGCTCGACGGATTTACAATCACGGGCGGCAATGACGCCAAAGGCGGCGGGATATACTGCTATTATGCGTCACCGACAATAAAGAACTGCTACATCAGAAGTAACGCCGCGAGCTTTGAGGGCGGCGCAATATACCTTAACAGCTCTTCCCCTGTCATCACCGGCTGTACAATCACCATGAACACCTCTTTTGGTAGCGGTGGCGCAATATCTTGCTTCAACAACTCCGCACCGATCATCTCGAAGTGCGATATCAACAGCAATACAGCCGATTACGGCGCCGGTATAGCCGTGGACTTCTCCGCACCGGTCATCACAGACTCAGTCATAAACGGGAATACAGCGACGTATGAGGGCGGCGGGATATTGTCCTACTCATCACAGCCGGTAATCACCAACACGACAATAAGCGGTAATTCAACGATAGCGCCATCTTTCGGCGGCGGCGGTATACTTAGCGCCTTTAGTGCGCCGGTCATTACAAACAGCAATATAGTCAATAATTCAGCGGACTTCGGTGCCGCGATAAACAGCTTCTCCTCAACGCCGGTAGTCACAAACTGTACGATCACCGGTAACATCGCGACAGATTCCGGTGGCGCGATAGCCGCGTCGGAGTCGTCCGCTCTGGTTATCACAAACACTATAATGTGGGGAGACAGCGCCGCAACCGGCAGCGAGATCCACCTGGACGACACCTCTACAATAGATATCACCTACAGTGATGTTCAGGGTGGCTGGGCTGGTGACGGCAACTTCGACGGCGACCCAAAATTCCTTGATGTCAACGATTTCCACATAGACGCCTCATCACCGTGTATCGATACCGGCGGCGATTCCGGCGCCCCCGAAGACGATATCGACGGCGACATAAGACCGCAGGGAGAAGGCTACGATATCGGGTCAGATGAGTTCGTACCGGCAGTAGAAACAGAAGTGGCGCAGTAAGCGCAATCCGCTTAAACCCATGGATCATGAATGGATTCTTACCCTTGTTATAACCTTGGAATTATGCTAATATCAACATCAGTTCAGCTGTATAAGAGCAGATAACAATGAATTATATGAAAAAGATTGCGATCATATTAGTAATATTTGCATTAGTGATAATGTTTCATGGCCGGTTACTTTACGCGGTGGATCTGTCTCTCCTTGATTTCGGGAAGGACGCCCCGATCGAGCTGAGCGCGGACTCCATAGATTATTCAAAGGAATCGATGACTTATATAATAAAGGGGAACGCGGTCATCAAATCCGCCGGCTCTGCGATAAGCGCGGATGAGATAACTGTCGATCTGGGGAACAGCCGCGCGAGCGCTAAGGGGAACATCAGGCTCTTGAGCGCGAACGAGACATTGAGCGCGGATGAGCTGGAGATAGACCTGTACACGAAGTACGGGGTAATCACCCGCGGCGAGATATTCATCCAGAGCGAGAATTTCTACATCACCGGCGCTTCTTTCGAGCGGTTCGACGAGAACCGCTACAAGATCCATGACGGTACTTTCACGACATGTGATGGCGAGTCGCCCGCATGGAGCTTCTTTGCCAAAGAGGTGGATATAGAGATCGACGAGTACGCCCGCGCGAAGCGCCCGATATTCTACATAAAGGATATGCCGGTATTCTACCTCCCGTCGATGGTATTCCCGATAAAGAAGACGCGCCAGTCCGGTTTCCTCTCTCCCGTACTGGGCTACTCGTCCGAAGACGGCGCATCTGTGCTGATGCCGTACTATCTCGTCATATCAGACAGCATGGACGCGACGGCCGCCCTTGACTACCGCCACAAAAAGGGTATCGGGCTGGATTCGGAGTACCGGTACGTACTAAGCGAGACCTCGCGCGGGGAAGTGAGCTGGCGGCTGATGGAGGAGCAGAACCACCCTGATAACCGGTGGCGGCTAAGGTACACGCACCAGGAGTATTTTACACCGACCTTCTTCTTGAAAGCGGATATCACGAATCTGAGCGACCGGTTCTATCTCGAAGATTATGGCGGTAGCGCAGGCGAGTCGAGCCAGGAGAAGCTGGAGTCAAGCGTGATCCTGACGAAGAACTACCCCAACGCGGACGTGCAGATGGAATACTCCCGCGACAAAGACCTTATATACGATGACGCCGCCGGTGACTTCTCCACAAGTAACCAGCAGTTCCCGAAGATAACGGCGAATCTGTACAAAACGAAGATCCGCGGCACCCCGCTCAACTACTCCGCCACCGCGTCGGCAAACCACTACATCCAGGACGCCTCTTACGATTTCACTTACGTTAAAGCGGAACCGAAACTATCGGCGGATCTTACGCTCGGCAGGTACGCCGAAGTGACGCCTGAGATAACGGGGATAAACGCGAAATTCTACTTACAGGACTATGAAGCGCGGGACTATGACAACTACGATTCATACTCCGCGGGCATTCTGGTATCGTCCCAGCTGACAAGGATATTTGACGCCGGCTCCGCGCTGAAGCTCAAGCACCTCATCAATCCCCAGCTTGAGTACGAGTACAGGCCTAAGCAGGATCTGTATGAGGAATACTATGCGCTCGCCAATATATTACCTGAGCGGAACGCGGTGACATTAAGGTTAATCAATCGGTTAAGCACAAGGCGCGATGAAGATGGCGGCGTCCATTATGGTGAGCCGCTCCGTCTTGAGATAAGCCAGAGCTACAACATTTATGAGGCGAAAAGGGAGCTTGACGAAAGCATCGTGGACGACAGGCAAGAACCGTTTGAACCGCTTTTCATCGATCTGGACGCAAAAGTGACAAACTACTTCACGATAAGCGCCGATATCTATTACAGCCATTATTACACTGACATGCTCAGGCAGTATAACGCGTCGATGCGCCTGAATGACGACAGAAGCGACACTCTGGCGCTCAGCTATACGTACCTGAAGAACATGGAACAATATTTACAAAGTGATATTACCCTGAACCTGACCCGCGGCTTCTCCTTTAGAAACACCATCAGGTACGACTACATAGAGCATAATACGTTAGAGACAGCATACGAGCTCAATCTCGCGATGCAGTGCTGGGGCGTAAACCTCAAATACACCGATGACACCGAAGAGGAGAAAGTGTTCTTGTACTTCAGCATGAAAGGTGTCGGTGAGACCAGCAAATTATCCTTCAGGGCTAATTAGTCGTCCCTGAAAAAATCAGGGGAATCGGTTTTACACAACCATCATTTCGTGGTTCGAGTAATGTTTTCGGGCGTTTTTATCTGATAAACAGCATGTTCCCCAATGCAACTGGAAGTGTGAACAGGGGGGAACCTATAAATATCGTTACTTTAAAATAATATTTACTTTTCTTAATAATACCCGTATAATCCATAAATATCATTATGATGCAGATTGTAATTGGAGTACACAATAAAAAGAAGAGATATTTTTTTAATAGGAGCAATCCATGAAAAACGTACCGGAAAATATAAAGAAGATCGTACCGTATCAGCCGGGTAAGCCGATCAAGGAGCTCGAGCGCGAGCTGGGGATAACCGGTTCTATCAAGATCGCCTCGAACGAGAACCCGTTAGGGCCGTCGAAGATGGCTGTCGCGGCTGCTATCGACGCGCTGTCAGATATCAACCGGTACCCGGACGGCGGCTGTTACTACCTGCGCGAGAAGCTTTGCGAAAAGCTTTCCGTCAGCATGGACAACCTTATCATCGGTAACGGTTCGAGCGAGATAATCGATTTTATTCTGCGCACTTTCGTACAGGCGGGCGACGAGGTGCTCTCGTCGGAGAAGACTTTTGTGATATACAAGATCATATCGAACATCGTCGGCGCTAGCTATAAGGAGGTACCGCTGAAAGAGAGCTTCCACTATGACCTGAAGGCGATAAAGGCCGCCATTACCGATAAGACCAGGGTGATCTTTTGTCGAACCCGAACAACCCGACCGGTACGGTTTTTGCCCGCGACGAGCTCGATGAGTTCCTTGGCGGGATAAACGATAATATAATCATTGTGTTAGATGAGGCTTACATCGAGTATGTCGATACCGGCAGCAGGATAGGTGCGCTGGATTATATAAATGACAATAACATCATCGTGATGCGCACTTTTTCCAAGATATACGGGCTCGCGGGGCTGAGAACGGGTTACGGTATCGCGCGGGCGGAGATAATCGGTTACCTTAACAAGGTGAGGCCGCCTTTTAATGTCAATTCCGTGGCGCAGGCGGCGGCTCTGGCATCTTTGAACGATGACGGGCACATCATCGCGTCGCAGAAGATGAACGATGACGGGAAGCGGTATTTGTACTCTCAGTTTGATGAGATTGGCCTTGAATATGTCAGGACGAACACAAACTTTATCCTGGTCGATGTACAGCGCCCCGCTCAGGAGCTGTATGACAAGATGCTGCTTGACGGCGTTATTGTCCGCTCGATGAAGGGCTACGGGCTTGGCGGCTATCTAAGGGTGACTATCGGTACCGATCAGGAGAACGCGCGGTTTATCGATGTGCTTAAGAAGCGTCTCGCGACAACTCCTTAAAACTGGTACACAAATTCGGTGAAGTATACTTCTGTTACCTGGCCGTTTTGCAGGTGTGAGTTTACGAATTTTCGTATCTCATCTTTCAGCTTGAGCTTACCTTTTGTGATGTTTATCTCAGAGACTTTCTTGTTAGTGACGACGTTTACGATCGAATCGCGGATCCTGGGCATCTTCTCCGCCAGCTGCAAGAGCATATCCTCACTCTCTAACTCAAAGCTCATCGCGATCTTGAAATAGGCTACCTGATTGGCGGCGTCCGTGTCATTGACAACCGTCACGATAAAGTGCGGTATATCCATAAAGTATCTTTTTGTGAGCGTTGCCGCCAGGGCCGGTTCCTTTGCCCCCTCCTTCGCTTCATCCGCTTTTTTTATCCTGACCATATCAGAGTCGGTAAGCAACCAGAAATAGAGCAACGCGGCGAGGATGAGCGCGAGGATGACGCTAAAACCGGCAATCAGGTAGTTTAGGGGGATTTTCCGCCCTTTGATGAATATATACTTCCTGCTTTTCGGCGGCTTCTTCTTCTCATACGCCTCCACCGGTTTCAGGTGAGTTTTTTTCGGTTACTCTTCCTTCACCTCTTCGGGCGCTTTGGGCTGCGCTTCTTGCCCCGCGTCTGGCTGCGTCTCAGGCTGTGCTTCCTCTACGGCCTCTTCGGGGTCTTTTATCGGTATTTCCGCGGCATTTTCCATACAAA
>JAJRZU010000062.1 GCA_024275075.1 Deltaproteobacteria bacterium
AACAGAGTAGTACAGGTCTTCCTTGATCGCGTCGAGCATCTTGTCGCGAATGTATATATTCTCGACCCGCTCCATCTTCTTCTTGATGGAGAAGTCCTCTAATATCTTCAAAAACTCCTTGTTAGTCGGGTGCGCGAACTTAACCTTTAACAAAAGATTCATCATTTTTGTCTCGTTATCTCCTGACCCCGCCTCGAACTCCCTGTATTTGCGCAGAAGCTCGTTTACATATTCCCGCTGCTTACCGACAAGAGTCCTTATCCTTGGCGCCACTACATCGAACCTGTGCGATGTCCTGTCTACCATACCAGAGATGATAAGCGGTGTCCTCGCCTCATCGACCAGGATACTGTCCACCTCATCGATTATGGCATAATGCTGCTCCCGCTGAACCATCCTCTCTAAATCGAATTTCATGTTGTCGCGCAGGTAGTCGAACCCGAACTCGTTGTTCGTACCGTAAGTTATATCGCTGTTGTACGCGTTTTTTCTGGTCTGGTGATCAAGATCGTGCACGACAACACCGACTGTCAACCCCAAAAACTCATATATCTGACCCATCCACTTCGAGTCCCTCTTCGCAAGGTAATCGTTAACAGTGATAACATGAACACCCTTTTGGGTAAGGGCATTCAGGTATACCGCCAGAGTAGCGACGAGGGTCTTCCCCTCACCGGTCTTCATCTCCGCGATCTTGCCCTGGTGCAAGACGATCCCGCCCATGAGCTGGACATCAAAGTGCCGCATCTTCAGAGTCCGTTTGGAAGCTTCCCTTACAACGGCAAACGCCTCTACAAGAAGATCATCCAAGGAGGCGCCATCCTCCAGGCGCTTTCTAAACTCATCCGTTTTGCCCTTAAGCTCAGCGTCAGTCAGCTTTTCGATCTCAGGCTCCAACGCGTTTATCGCGTCAACATCAGGCTGTAATTTCCTTAACTCCCGATCATTCCGCGAGGGTATGAATTTTCTAACAAAAGAACCGATCATTTTTTCTTACCTCAATCATTTCAAAACGCAACTATCCGCAATGCAGACTCAACATGCTCGTTATACAATATTTTTTTTTTAATTACAAGGAATTAAATTCAAGATCAATTTAAGATGTATTTCAGGGGATTTACTGCTACTTTGTCCACTCTTACTTCGTAGTGCAGGTGAGAGCCGGTACTCCTGCCAGTATTGCCGACATAACCGACTTTGTCGCCGCGCCTTATCTTCTGCCCGGGCTCAACAAGAAAAGCGACCATGTGGCCATACTTTGTCTTTAACCCGTAACCGTGGTCGATGATTACTAAGTTACCGTAATATAGATCGTTTTTTGCGACTTCAACAATGCCGTCCGCAGCGGCGATGATAGGGGTGCCCTCCCTCGCGGCAATATCGACACCGTTATGGAACCCCTTCTTACCGGTGAAGGGTGATACCCTGTAACCGAAATTTGAGGTCTTTACGCCCCTTGTAGGCCATACCGATGGGGATGAGGCGAGGAATGACTTCTGATTCTCAAGGAAGTTTATCAGCTCTAAAAGGCTCTCCTCCTCAACGATCGTTTTCGCCTGGAACTTGTCGATACTGTCGTGGAGTTGCCTTATTACCCGCTCCTCACTTTCACTTAAGAATGATATATCCTCAAACATCTCCGGTGACGGGCCACCGACACCCAGGGATTTGTTCGACGTCTCTGGTAGCTCCAGATTCGCGATGATCCTTAGCTGACCGTTCAGCTTCTCGATATTCTCCATCTGGCTTTTTATCTTATCAACCTTCGCTGAGATCATCTTTATCTGCTCACCCTTGATATTGTTCTCCCGCTCAAGCTCCTGATAGTTCGCCATCCTGTCCCTGATGGACATGTAGCTCATTGTAATCAAGACGGAAAATACGATGAGAACAACCAGCGACGCGATACTTAACTTGATTAAAAGCTTTGGTATCTTAAGTTGCCGAACGTTCTTGGTGCGTTCAGGCACAACTAATATGGTGTAGTGCTTCGACTTCAAAAAAGCCCTCCTGCATCCAACGCAAAAAGCCGCTCTGGTAAAGGCGTTAACCTAAACAAACGGGGAAAATACTTGACTTATGATATTACTTAGATTTAATAACAGATTAAAACGTATTTGTCAAGCAAAGTTTTTTGGAGTTTCCCCCGCTTTTTTGTATTTCTCAGAGAGTGTATCCTTCTATTCATTTTAACGTTTGCAGCTGTAGGGTATAAGTGGTGGTTATTTTCCGCGGTCACCTTTGATGATCTTTATCTCAACGCGCCGGTTCCGCGCTCTTCCGGCCTTTGTGTCGTTCTTGGCGGCGGGTTTATATTCACCGTACCCCAACGCCTCGAAGCGTGTCGGCGTGATCATGAAATTGTTGACAAACGCCTTGATGACGCTTATCGCTCTTGCAGAGGAGAGCTCCCAGTTCGAGGGATATTTTTCCGTGTTGATCGGCATGTTATCCGTATGCCCCTCCACGCGTATATAGTTATCGTTATTTTTAAATAGTTCGGACAGTTTTTCAAGCAGTGGCAGCGCCCGCGGTTTCAGCTTCGCGTCCCCGGTATCGAACAGGATCGGGGTCGCAATCGTGATCTTGATCTCCTTACCGGTCGCCCTTATCTTGATATCCTTTGCAAGCCCGCTCTCTTTCAGGAACTTCCTAAAACTCTCGAAGACATCCTTCTCCCTTTTCAGGTACTCCTTGTCTACCAGTGCGACCTTTTGCGGTACGGGGAACTCGCGCCTGTCGATCGGTATAATAACGTCCGCTTCCTCTTGAAGGTATTTTAGGATATCCGGGAGCTTATTCAGAGTAGTTACCGAGTAGAAGAAGATGAAGAACGTCAGTAGAAGCATCAGCATATCGCTGAAAGTAACGATCCAGAGAGGCGGCCACTTCCTTGTCTCATTGTCACTTAGTTCCTGCAACTGTTTGAAGAAATCTGTTTCGTCGCTCATTATAAGTACGTCCGCAATTTTTGTTCTATAGCGAAAGGGCCGTACCCCTTTAGTATCATCAAAAACCCGTCATAAATTATCTGGGAGTTCTTCAGCTCGATATCGCTTTTGGACTTTATCTTACCGCTGATCGGCAGGAATACGAAAGCGGCGAGCAGAATGCCATAAAGAGTGGTGACCAGGGCGATCGCCATATTAGGTGCGATAGTCTTCGGGTCAGCCAGCTCCTTCAACAGCTGGATCAGCCCGACAAGCGTACCGACAAGACCGAACATCGGGGCATACGTACCCATATCGGCAAAGACCCGCTCATACTTTTTCATATCCAGATAACCGCTTTTTATCGTGCTCTGCAAAAGCTCGCGGAACTCGTCTAATTCGATGTCTGTCGAGAGCAGCTCGATACCCATTATTATCACCGGGTGTCCGATCTCTTTCCTGACTACGCTTAACCCCTCCTTACCCTTCTCCTTAAAAAGATTGTTCAGCTCGATCATGATGTTTATCATCGCGGCAGGGTAGATCTGCTCTTTTATGAATATCTGCTTAAGGTACCTTATAGAATTGTAAACGCCCTTGAGCTAGAGCTGGAGGATAGACGCGGCGAGCGTCCCGCCGAATGTGATCATGAAGGCCGACCAGTGCAGGAAATATTCCGTTACCCGGACATCCTTTTGCATCAATATGGCAGCGGCTGTCAAAGCAAACACTACAACAATTTCTATGATCGCTACAGGCACGTTCAGCCCCCCTTGATTTTCGTAAAGCTGACCTCACATATAACATCGCCGTACTTGAAACTCCCTTTGATGCTGTCACCCACCACAGAGAGGTCAAAATCGCCGGCGCCCTTCGCTTTTGCACCAGAGAGAATGGAATTGACTGCGCTTTTAAGCTCCCCGAGATCATCTTTCGTGAGCTTTTTCTCCTTTATTTCAGTGACAGATTCCTTTTTTGCTGATCTGCTCATCTTATCAAACTCTTCGTCCGTGATATTGTAATATCTCCTCAAGGCTGATTTTAATGAGCTTTCAGGGACGATGAACGGCTCGATGCTGTAACCGGTGATATACTTCAGATCGATGAGCCCCAACTTGTTAGAGGGGTCGGCTATTGCCAGAATGAGGGTATTGGTTCGTTTCAGCACCTCGATAGGGAGCGCCATATATTTCTTCGCCTGCTCTTTGTTGAGCAGGTTCGTCACCTCGGGTTTCAAGGTAGCCCTGTCAAGGTCGATCTTTGGTATCCCCTCCTGCTTGCTCAATATCCCTGTCAGGTGCTCCTCGGAGATGAAGCCCAGCTCCAAAAGGCTCTCACCGATACGCCTCTTCGTGCGCTTACTGTGCTCTAAAGCATCCTCAAGTTGCTCTGGGGTGATGACGTCCGCCTGCAGCAGCAAGGCGCCGAATTTTATCTTGCGGATCCGGTCTTTGAACTTCAGCGAGATATACCGCTCGCGCTCGTCATGCCACTCCCGCTTTACATCAGCCTCATAGCATTCAGTGGAGCAGTACCAGTACCCGTTCTTCTCAAAACCCTCACCCTTTTTCAGCTTCTCCCAAAAGTGCACCGGTTTCATGTTAAAACAGTTTAAGTTCCGGCACTTCCTCTTATAATCTATATTAGATTTTTTGTGCCAGTCTACTTTGACCTGCTCCTCATAATGTACATGCGAACAGTACCACACACCGTTGCGCATGATGCCATGATCCATAACAGAACCGGTGGCGCTCTCCTTCCTGACCTTATCGCAGTTGTCGTATCCGCATTTCATGAAAAGTACCTTTTTGTCAGTCATGCCCTATATAAATCGGCAACCTACAATAAAAACTTAAGGAAGGAAGCCGAACGCTTGCATTTGGATGCTTGCATTTGGATGCTTGCATTTGGATGCTTGCATTTGGATGCTTCACAGAGTAGCTTGAAAATTGTTGCAATATCGATAAATATCCCCCTGCGGCGCTCTATTCATGCTCGATCCGGTTTCTGCCGTTCCTCTTTGCTTTATACAGTAAATTGTCAGCTTTTACAATAAGATCGTATGCGTTTTCACCATAAAAGAAGCCGACCCCGCCGCTGATCGTCACGGCAATATCGCTATTTTTCCATTTAAGGTCTTGTATTCTTTCGCGTATTTTCTCGGCGACGTTGCAGCTGTTCCTGAAATTAGTGTTCGGTAGAACGATCAGGAACTCTTCCCCGCCAAACCTGTCATAAGCTAAATCCCCTATTTCAAAACCCTTATCCTCGTTGATACATTGGAGCATTTCATGCTACCCTGAGAGGAACATCCGGTCAGATGTCGTTTTCATAATAGTATAGGTGATGATATCCGACGCCTTTGTCACCTGTACCCGCTGGTCTGTCTGAAGTATAAGCTTTTTTACGTTAATATCAGAGGAGAGGAATATTACAGTTAGAATGCCCGTTAATACAAGAGTAGGCAATAATATGACAAAGAAGTGCTTTAAGACAGACTTCTTGCTGACTTTTAAATCTGCGTTATCATTAAACCTCATACAAAAAAAGGTAACACAGTCTTTTAAAAAGTCAATATAATTCACGCCGAAAAGGCATAAAGCGGTATCAGCCTGTTATGAATATTATGGTAGTCAATAGAGTTAAACCGGTCAGCTGGTGAGTAGCATAATCGATTGCTTCGCCGCCTCGAAGAAACGGTGCGGCATTATACCTATTAGGAGAGTCATCCCGACGCATATATAAAGCGCGGTCAATACCGGTGTTGACGGCTTCTCCAACTCTTCAGTGTTCCTTGGCTCATGCATATACATATACATACCCACTTTAAAATAATAGAATGCGGATATCGCCGTGTTAATGCAGGCGACTACTGTCAACCATACGTAATTTGACTGTACCGCGGCATAGAACAGGTAGTATTTACCAGGGAAGCCGCCTGTCGGTGGCAAGCCTGTGAGAGAGAACATAAAGATCAGCATAATACCGGCCAGTAAAGGCGCCCTCTTACCAAGACCGTGCAGATCGGTCAGCATCTCACCGCTACTGTTTTTTGTCCTGAGCAGGATGATTATAATGAACGGCCCCATATTAGCGAAAGCGTAAGCAATCAGGTAGAACAGTACGCTCGCGACACCATCAGATACTTTTAACGCGACCAGACCTATTAATATATAACCGGCATGTGCAATGCTTGAGTATGCCAGCATCCTCTTAAAGCTTGACTGGGTGAGCGCAACGATATTCCCGATTGTCATCGTCAACGCCGCTAATACAGCGAGAGTCGGCGCCCAGTTTATGTGCAGAGCGGGTAGTGCGGTCGCATACACCCTTAAGAACGCGGCAAAGCTCGCCGCCTTCACCGCCGTACTCATAAACGCAGTAATCGGTGTCGGCGCTCCTTCATATACATCAGGACACCACATGTGAAACGGTACTGCGGCAATCTTGAAACCGAATCCGGCAACAAAGAGAGTCAATACCAGATAAAGTGCCGGGTTGTTTATATCAACACCCTGAGTTGCGAAGAACTCAGCGATCTTGTGTAGATTGGTAGTGCCGGTAACGCCATAGACAAATGAAATGCCGTAAGCCAAAACGGCGGAAGAGAAAGCGCCCATCAGGAAATATTTTAACGCGCCTTCAATTGAGCGATTCTGCTTCTTGAAGAACCCAGTCAGGAAGTAGCACGGTATCGCCATAAGCTCAAGCCCGACGAACACGGAGATCAGATCCGTGGCGGAAGCCATGATCATCATCCCTAAAACAGAGAACATGATCAAGATGTAATACTCACCGCTTTCATAACCCTCGTCAGTGATGAAGCGGTGTGAGGCGGCAACCGAGATCATCGCGACTAACAGTATGACAACCTTAATGAATATTGCAAAAGTGTCGATTACAAACATACCGCTGTATGCTGTGTAATTATTACCGATCAATGTAAATGTCGCAATCAACGTTACAAAAAAAGCAACCTGGGACATGTACGAAATCAATGCCTTGTTCGTTCTCTTTGACATGAAATCATAAACGGTTATAAGCAGCGCAAAGACACACAGTATTATTTCAGGCAGCAGCGCGACAAAATCGCTCATCCCAAATTGAAGTTTCTCAATCATTATATAAAATATCCTCCGTTTTCTTAAAACACAACGATATGCTGTTTTGCGTCAGCTATACCGGCAGTATGCCTCTTATTGAAGCGATAGTCGCCTCCATTATCTTAAAGAATGGAGCAGGGTACAGTCCGATCCAGAATACAAATCCCAATAGCGGCGCTAATGTCATTATTTCCCTGAAATTAAGGTCTGGTATCTTCTTGAACTCCTCACGCTTGATCTCCATAAACATGACCCGCTGGTACATCCAGAGCGTATAAGCGGCGCCGAATATGATACCAAGCATAGCAAATATGGCGTATATTCTGGTAGCGTCCGCACTGTAAGCGCCGAGAATGATAGTAAACTCACCGACAAAACCGTTCGTGCCAGGCAGTCCTAACGATGACATGGCGAATATCCCGAACATAACGGCATATATCGGCATCTGTTTAGCAAACCCGCCGAGATCGGCAATCACCCTTGTATGAGTCCTTTCGTATATCAAGCCGACGCACAAGAAGAGAGCGCCGGTAGTAACGCCGTGGTTAAACATCTGTAGAACCCAGCCAGCTACGCCCTGCCTGTTAAGAGCGAAGATACCTAACATGATGAAGCCCATGTGGCTAACCGAGGAGTAAGCGACGAGCTTCTTCAGGTCAGTCTGCGCCAGCGCCATCAAGGCTCCGTATATGATACCGATGACCGATAGAGTCAGTAATAGCGGCATGAAGTACCTGACAGCGTCTGGGAACATCGGTATGCAAAACCTTATAAAACCGTATGAGCCCATCTTCAGCAAAACGCCCGCGAGGATAACACTGCCGGCTGTCGGCGCCTGTACGTGCGCGTCTGGCAACCATGTGTGGAACGGGAACATCGGCACCTT
>JAJRZU010000063.1 GCA_024275075.1 Deltaproteobacteria bacterium
AAGTTCGCGCACCCGACTAACAAGGAGTTTTTGAAGATATTAGAGGACTTCTCCATCAAGAAGAAGATGGAGCGGGTCGAGAATATATACATTCGCGACAAGATGCTCGACGCGATCAAGGAAGACCTGTACTACTCTGTTGAAAAAGCGAGCGGCCATGAAAACATATCCATTTACGAGAAGGGCAGGGAGCTGTTGAACCCGCCTGATGAGGACTGGTTCTTCATAAGGGACAATACGTCTCTTCAGATGAAGGCGAAGGATATGTTCAAGGACGCGGATCAAACGAATTTCGAGGATTGCGCCATAAGGTTCAAGGAACACATGATATCTGACACTGCCGAGTGGTTTAGAGAATCTGGCTTCTCTAATGTCTTCAATAAGTTGTCTTCAATCGCAAAAGATAATACGCTCTCGTTGAACGAGAAATGCACCGGTGAGGTATCTGTACTGAAAGAGGCTTATGACAAGATAGACCCGAAGGAAAAGTATGCCGTCAATTACTTCATCAAACTATCTGAAGATGTGAACGAGATCCTTAGGAATAACTCTGCTATGGCTTCTGACAAGAGATTCAACCTTGACCAGCTTTTCAGTGAAAAAGAGAAAGAAGCGTTGAATAAGTATCAGATAAACGACAACATAAATCAGATGTTAAAAGCGTACTCTCTGTTTGAGAGGGACGTTGACTATATCGTCGACGAGAAAACGCAAAAGGTGATTATCGTCGATGAATTTACCGGCAGGCTCATGCCCGGCAGGCGCTACAGTGACGGACTGCATGAGGCGATAGAGGAGAAGGAGCGGGTAAAGGTACAAAAAGAGAGCCAGACGCTCGCGACGATAACATTCCAGAATTATTTCAGGATGTACGAAAAGTTAGCCGGCATGACCGGTACAGCTATCACCGAGGCTTCTGAGTTCGCCAACACATACGGGCTTGATGTAATTGAGATACCGACCAACAAGCCTTTGATAAGGAAAGATTACCCGGACGTCATCTACAATACCGAGCGCGAGAAATTCAATGCCGTCATCGATAAGATAATCGAGTTAAACAAAAAAGGCGTACCGGTGCTTGTCGGTACGATATCCGTCGATAAATCCGAGCACCTGGCGAAACTGCTCAAGAAGCGGGGCGTGCCTCATTTTGTGTTGAACGCCAAAAACCATGAGAAGGAGGCGGAGATAATCGCTCAGGCCGGCAGGAAGGGCGCGGTAACTATCTCGACGAACATGGCGGGGCGGGGTACCGATATCCTCCTGGGCGGAAACCCGGAGTTCCTTGCGGCGCAGAAGATCGGGGCGGACAGTGATAAGTTTCATCATGCTTTCGAGGAGGCGAAGAGCATTTGCGAGCGCGAGAAGCAGGATGTCATCAATGAGGGCGGCCTGCACATACTCGGGACGGAGCGGCACGAGAGCAGGCGTATCGATAACCAGCTGCGGGGGCGTGCGGGCAGGCAGGGTGATCCGGGTGCGTCGAAATTCTTTGTCTCATTAGAGGATGATCTGATGCGGATGTTCGGCTCTGACCGGATAACACCGATAATGGAGAAGCTTGGTATGGAGGAGGGGCAGGATATCGAGTCGCGTCTCATATCAAAAGGTATCGAGAACGCGCAGACAAAAGTCGAGGGACATAACTTCGAGGTGAGGAAGCGTCTTATAGAGTATGATGATGTGATGAACAAGCAGCGTACCGCTATCTATGATTTCCGCAAAGAGGTCTTAGAAGGTCGTTACGGCGAAGAGAAAGTCAAGGAGATGATATTAGAGCAGATAAAGGACCTGGTGTTTGACAGGATCCCCGAGAAATCGCATTTTGACGACTGGGACATAAAGGGACTCAAGTCTGATATCATGAAGACCTTCTTTTGCACCATCGATTTAGACAAAGAGATCAACGGCTTAGAGAGTGTGGACGAGCAGGTCATTGAAGATATCATCTTTGAGAAGGTTTATGAACTATATAAGCAAAAGAAGCAGGATATCGGTGATGAGAGGTTTACGTACTTAGAGAGGATGATTCTCGTCCAGGCGATCGATTCGCACTGGAAGGATCACCTGCTTGGCATCGATATGCTCAAAGAGGGTATCGGGCTTCGGAGTTATGGTCAGAAAGACCCCTTGATCGAGTATACAAAAGAAGGGTATCTGATGTTTGAGCAGATGGGCGCCCTTGTCAGGAGCGAGTTTATCAATCAGCTGTTTAAAATAAAGATTCAAAGAGAAGAGGAGAAACAAGAGGCTCTACCTATAAGCATACAGCGCCCGGAGAAGCTTACGCTTACTCATGCGGCGTCTGCTACCATAAACGGCAAAGCGGCGGGACAAAAGCAGGGCACGATCAGAAGGACTGAAAAGAAGGTCGGCAGGAACGATCCATGCCCATGCGGCAGCGGTAAAAAATATAAGAAATGTTGCGGCGCTTAGTGGCTTGACAGGCTTACCTGCTTTTTACAACGGGGCAACGCGCCCGAAAATGTATTTTTAAGTGTCATATCTGCTTTAAATAATTCAGTGTTTTCAGGGGTATTTAAAAAAAGATTGACTTTTCCTGAAAAATCAAGTAAATTTCCTTGCCTTTTGTTCATAAAAAAAGATTTTGAAAAAGAGAAGAGGGCATAATGCCCTATAATTGCAAAGAGGGCATAATGCCCTATAATTGCAAAGAAGG
>JAJRZU010000064.1 GCA_024275075.1 Deltaproteobacteria bacterium
CCGTTTCCGGCCAAAGAGATCCGTAACGCCCTAAAGCACGTGAAAGTCATTGCCGTGTTAGACAGGGCGGACTCATTCGGCGCCGCCGGCGGTCCTTTGTTCATGGAGTTCCGCTCAGCTATGTACGGTCTGCAGGACGCCCCCTTGTTCATCGGGCGGATTTTCGGTCTTGGCGGCAGGGACTTAGAAGTGGTTCATATTGAGGAATTATTTAAAGAACTTGACAAAATTCATAAATCAAGTAAAATATAAAAACTGACTGATTACATTACAGTTAGGCTTTAAAGGAGATAGTTTTATGGCTAACCTAAAGGAATTATCACATAAAAAGGAACAATTAGCCGGCGGCCACAGGTTGTGTGCGGGCTGCGGCGCGTCCATCGTTGTAAGGCAGATACTCCTCGCGGCTGATGATCCGGTCGTTATATCAAACGCTACGGGCTGTCTGGAAGTGGCTACATCCATATATCCGTTCACCTCGTGGAAGGTGCCCTGGATCCACAGCGCGTTCGAGAATTCCGCCGCTACGATCTCAGGCGTGGAAGCTATGTACCAGTCACTCAAGAAGCAGGGTAAGATACCAAAGGATAAAGTGATAAAATTCATCGCGTTCGGTGGTGATGGCGGTACATACGACATCGGTCTGCAATCACTCTCTGGCGCGTTGGAGCGTGGCCACGACTTTGTATACATCTGCTACGATAACGGTGCGTATATGAACACCGGTATCCAGCGCTCGAGCTCAACGCCGCTTGGTGCGAACACGACGACTACACCCGTCGGGAAGGTCAGGCAGGGCAAGGAGCAGCAGCGTAAGGACTTGACCGCTATCGTCGCGGCACACAAGATACCTTATATCGCTCAGGCGTCACCCGCTTTCTGGAAGGATCTGGTAAGGAAGGTGAAGAAGGCGCTGGCGACTCCGGGCCCTTCGTTCCTGAACATTGTAGCGCCATGCCACAGGGGCTGGCGGTCACTCCCCGAAGAGACGGTACTGCTCTCTAAGACGGCTGTGACAACATGTTTCTGGCCGCTTTACGAGATCGAAAACGGCAAGGTCACGATCAACTATAGACCGAAAGAGAAGCTGCCAATAACTGAATGGATAAAGAAACAAGGACGGTTTAAGCATTTATTTAAACCGCAAAACGCAGATATATTAGCTCGTTTACAAAAGCAGGTAGATGACGATTGGGAGAGGTTGAACAAGCTTGAAAAGCTTCATGCGCAGGACGCTTAGCTTGTGGCCTGAACTCACTCGATATATAAAAGCAGGCGCGCCTGTTAAGGAGAAAAGTAATGCCTGAATCTCAAATGATAATGTATGAAGAGGAATATCAGGAGCTTTCAGTCATCATTCAAAAACTTCTAAAAGAATCTAATTCTAATTCGATTTTTTTAGTCGATAAGAATGGACAGTTGATTGCCAGCTGTGGCGACACTGAGAACCTTGACAGCACTTCTTTGGCTTCTTTGACTGCGGGTAATATCGCCGCTACGGGCGGGCTTGCGAAGCTTATCGGTGAGAAGGAGTTCTCTATACTCTTCCATGAAGGAGAGAAGGACAATATCCATTTATCTATCATCGCTCAGCGTGTTATACTTGTGGTTATCTTTGACCAAAGGTCATCATTGGGGCTTGTCCGCTTACGAGTGAAGAAGGCGAGCGAGGAGATCAAGGGTATTTTTAATAATCTCATCAAGAGGATTGAAGAATCAAAAGACGATGAAACGCCGTTTGCCGAGATCACTGATGATGATATTGACAGTCTATTTAAATGAACTACCCCGCAACAGAGCTACGAGGTATCAATTTTAAATAATTACGCGGCAAGTTGCGAGGTATTAAACCTTATAAACAGGCAAGCCTGAATGAACTACCCCGTAGCAGAGCTACGAGGTATCAATTTTAAATAATTACGCGGCAAGTTGCGAGGTATTAAACCTTATAAACAGGCAAGCCTGAATGAACTACCCCGTAGCAGAGCTACGAGGTATCAATTTTAAATAATTACGCGGCAAGTTGTGAGGTATTAAACCTTATAAACAGGCAAGCCTGAATGAATATTGAAAGGTCTTCTTTATGTCGTTCATAAACTATTCCTCAAGAGAGATAAACTGTAAGATCGTTTATTACGGCCCCGGTCTCTGCGGGAAAACGACGAACCTGCAATTCATATACAAAAGGACTAACCCCCAGAGTCGGGGGAAGATGATCTCACTTGCGACTGAAACCGAGAGGACTCTTTTCTTTGACTTCCTGCCATTGGCATTAGGGGAGATTCGGGGGTTCAAGGTCAGGTTCCACCTGTACACAGTACCCGGGCAGGTCTTTTACGACGCCAGCAGGAAGCTCATACTAAAAGGCGTTGATGGTGTCGTTTTTGTCGCTGACTCTCAGGTGGAACGTATGGAGGCAAACATCGAGAGCGTCGAGAATCTTCGCGAGAACCTCATGGAGCACGGATATGATTTAGATGAGATCCCTTATGTTCTCCAGTACAATAAGCGCGACCTGCCGAATGCCGTCAGCTTAGAGGAGCTCAGGGAGGCGCTTAACACACGCGGCGTCAAAGATTTCGAGGCGTGCGCCACTACCGGTGAAGGTGTCTTCGAGACCCTAAAGTGCATCGCGAAAGAGATCCTGTTCGTCCTGAAAAAAGGCGCTAAATAATACATCTCACAAAATCAGAACAATTCCATTTTTTCCTTGACTTTTTTCACGGTTTTTTATATAAAGCAACCTCACCGCTTTTAGCGGTACGGTTTCATACCAACATATTCCCCAGTAGCTCAGTTGGTAGAGCAAGTGGCTGTTAACCACTGGGTCCGTGGTTCGAGTCCGCGCTGGGGAGCCAGTCATTACTACTCACTGTAAACTGTCTTAGAGGTTGACATCGGTGGGTTTTAAACATATTTCTTGTGCGGGTCTCTCATAGAGACCCCTTTTTATTTCAGCGCTACCTTGGGGGACTTAAGCCAAATGGGGGAATCTCCTTATTTCAGATCAAGTAACGTTTGTAAGTTGTTGAAAAAAAGGAGGGCGCCGACAAGCGTGCCGCTTGACCAGCAGGCGTAGATTTACTTAATGAACTACTCCGTAGCAGAGCTACGAGGTATCAATTTTAAATAATTACGCGGCAAGTTGCGAGGTATTAAACCCTAAAAACAGGCAAGCCTGAATAACACGACAGCTAAGTATGCTTTCGTGTCAAAAACATAGCAGGTTGTCATCCCTGCGAAAGCAGGAATCCAGTTGCTATTGTTAGCTTTATGGCTCCCCGCTTTCGCGGGGATGACGTGTCGTAAAAGCATACAGTTTGATTGCCGGTTTAATTGTATCGGGCAACCTGCCCTTCAAGTGTTGCAATTTTTCGTGATCAGGTCAAAACAAAGAGGTTATAAGCATGCAAGACAATATTATCCTGGTTATAGGTGTCTTTATAGGAATAGCACACTGTCTGGGAATCTTGACGGCAATCCACGCGATCATGCATACCCAGACATCACAGGGCGCGATAGCATGGACGATCTCGCTCATCACGATGCCCTATTTTGCGTTGCCGCTATATTGGGTCTTCAGCAGGAACAAATTCCACGGTTACGTCAAGGCGTTCAAATCGAAGAACCTAAGGATCAAACACATAGCCGACAATTTAAGGGAGTCTCTCCTGGAGTTTTCGGTTAGGTTCGAGGGGGAGTTAGCGGTTCATCATGTACTCGAACGGTTGGCCGAACTGCCATTCACGCGGCACAATAATATTGAACTCCTGATCGACGGCGAGGCTACTTTCGCTGAGATATTCAAGGGGATAGATGAAGCGAAGTCGTATATCCTTGTCCAGTTTTATATTATAAATGACGATAAGATCGGTAAAATATTAAGCGACAAGCTCATCCTCGCCAAACTAAGAGGCGTCAAAGTCTTCCTATTATACGATGAGATAGGATGCTACAGCCTAACAAAGTCATATATCAAGAAGCTCTGGGATGCCGGTATCAGAATCCTGCCGTTCAAGACAACAAAGGGGAAGAGTAACCGGTTCCAGATAAACTTCAGGAACCACAGGAAGATCGTTATAATAGATGGCGTCACCGCTTTCATCGGCGGCCTGAACATCGGGGACGAATATCTTGGAAGAGACAAGCGGCTCTCTCCGTGGCGCGACACTCACATCAAGATAGAGGGGCCGGCGGTCATGTGCGTCCAGCTCACCTTTATTGAGGACTGGTTCTGGGCAACGGACTTAGTCCCGAAACTTGACTGGACTCCAAAAGCGGCCAGGGATGGCGATACAAAAGCGCTCGTACTGTCGACCGGCCCCGCCGACGATTTAGCGAACTGCGACCTCTTTTTCTTGAACTCGATAAACAAAGCAAACCAACGGATATGGATAGCAAGCCCGTACTTTGTACCAGACCCTCAGCTTATGAGCGCTCTACAGCTTGCCGCTCTTAACGGCGTCGATGTGCGGATCATCCTCCCGAAAAAATGGGATAAGAAGTCACTCGCCCTCGCGGCATTCTCCTTCTTCGGGGAGGCGATGAGCGCCGGCGTCAAGATCTACTACTTTGCGCCCGGTTTCATGCACCAGAAAGTCATGTTGATAGACCATGATATCGTTTCTATCGGGACGGCAAACTTTGATAACCGGTCTTTCCGCTGGAACTTCGAAATATCGCTGGTTGTCGCCGACAGCGCCTTTGCCTCTCAGGTAGAAGAGATGCTTGAAAACGACCTGAAAAAATGCAGCGAGATAACACAAGAATACATTGACGCGGTTTCGCTCTGGTTCAGGTTCAAGGTGCGGGTAATACGGCTCTTTTCACACATATTGTAAATTTCTGCCCGATACCTGTAATCAATTTATTTCATCTAATAATATTTATATTTTTTGCATCAGGCATTGACAAAGCATTTGCAGTTTGGTATATTAGTATTTGAGCAAGCGTTCAAGTGATTTTGGCGGAAGAGGGGATTTATGATAACTGATGAGAAGAAAGATACCTGTAATGTAGTCTGTTTTAAAAAGGAGCTGGTAGCGAAGATAAAGGGAATTATGCCACCGGATGAGGGTATCCGGGAAGTGGCGGACGCTTTTTCGATGCTCGCTGACAAGACTCGGATTAAGATCGTCTTTGCACTCTCAAAGGAGGCGGAGCTATGCGTCTGCGATATCGCGAATATCCTCGGGCTTACGATATCGGCTACATCGCACCAGCTCCGCAAGCTTCGTGACAAAGGGATAGTGAAATTCAGGAACGACGGAAATATGGTCTATTATTCGCTTGACGATAAGTACTTAGAAGAGATGTTAAGTGACGCGTTTAAGCATGTAGAGAGCAATAAGTGAGG
>JAJRZU010000065.1 GCA_024275075.1 Deltaproteobacteria bacterium
ACTCTCCTCCATATAGCTGTATGTATCTGCCAGATCAGCAGTAGTTACGGACAAGTAACCATCATCGTTGATGTTGTGAATTATCACCTCGCCTATTCCCATCTCCTCTTCAGAGAAGTCAGATAACCGCAGTTGCCAGGTCAGGTGGTCGATCAAAGAGGTCTTCTTGACAATAACCGATTCAAACTGCTCCTTATCCTCAATTTCGCCATATATCGTGTAAGAACCGCTATAATTCGCCAAATACTCATCATATCTCTTGGATTCTTCTGAAAGAGCGTTCGCCTGCTCATCACCCTCATTATTGGCAGTATCCTTGTCTGATTTGTCTGACTTATCGATGATATTAGATTCCTGCTCAGAATCTACGAGAACAGGGTTTTCCTTCATCTCCTCTTGTAAAAGCTCGACCAATTCCAGATGCGATAGCTGCAACAGCTTGATCGCCTGCTGCAACTGCATAGTCATGACAAGCTGTTGGGATAGCTTTATTTCCTGTCTAAGTTCAAACGCCATATCTTGGTTAGTATAGCCTCTTTATGTTTTATAGATTAATTTATACATTAATAATAACTTATAAGCTCTTGATTGTCAATACTAATGTACAGTATCTTCGTGCTGAAACTCGATTTATTCAATATTACAGGCCTGCTCCCGCGACTTCTCGACCTCGTTTTTTATCTTGAGCGCCGATGATACTATACCAAAATCATTCGCCTTTGACGCTATTGTGTTTATCTCGCGATTCAGCTCCTGAAACAAAAAGTCCAACTTCTTACCGATCGCGCCGTCCTCTTTGATTATGATATCATATTGCTCTAAATGACTGTTTAACCTCGCAAGTTCCTCTGTAATATCTGTCTTGTCTATGATATACGCGACTTCCTGGTACAGCCTGTTCTCATCGAGGCCGCTCTCACCAAGAAGCTTCGTTATCTTGCTTTTGATCTTCTCATAGTAGGCGCCGGCGAGGGTTTCACGCTTTAACTTAATCTCGGCGGTACATTCTTTTATGGAGAGCATAAACGAGTCCAGCTCCCTGACAAGCTTCTTACCCTCAAATATCTTCATCTCATCCAACGCGTCCAGAGCGGCGGCAACAGCCTCCTTGATCTCCTTGAAGTGCTCTTTGACCGCACCCTCGTCCTCCACCATGACGACCAGGTCCTGAAGCTTAGATACGTTCACGATGTCGATATCACCTGTGGCTCCCAGCTCTGCCCGTAATTCACCAAATATCTTCTTATACTCCCCTAACAGCTCCTTGTTAAGCTTTAAAGTGTAATCTGATTTCATATACGCGCTTATCTTGATATGAAGGTCTACCTTTACACGAAAAACTCTTGCGGTTATCATCTTTTGCAACGGTATCTCGAAAGATGAGAAGCTGCCCGGTAAACTCACCTTTATATCCTTATGACGGTGGTTCTTCGACTTCACCTCAACGTAACCATAGATATGTTTCGATGATATCTCGCTCCTGCCGTAACCTGTCATGCTCTTTGCCAAATCGTTCCCCCTCTTCCCTTGAAGCGTGCTAAATATAGTTCAAAAAGAAAAATAATTCAACATTTTTATTCAGGCTTGCCTGTTTATAGGGTTTAATACCTCGTAGCTCTGCTGCGGGGTAGTTCATTTAACTATCAACCGATATTTTTCACTTTAGTCTATATTACTCTTTACTTTTGATCTTAGTTTTGATAAATTAAACAAAGTTTATTTTGGAGTAAATGAAAACTTGCGGATTTCCTTAAAAAAGCAACGTAAGAGCTGCTTTATAATCATCGTTACATTCCTTCTTTACGTATCGCTGTTATTATCCTTGGCTTACACTATGGACAGTAATAAACTATACGGTGTGGCAAGGGATTCGTACTATTCTCTGGTCAAATCACACAAGAAAAAGAAGTTCAGGCACAACTGGGAAAACACGATCAACAAATTCCTGAAAGTCACCCGGCTCAATAAGGCGTCTAAAGCGGATGACGCGATGTTTATGGTCGGTGAACTTTACCGGATGCTTTACACATATTCGAGTATAAACAAGGACTTGAGAAAAGCTATCGAGTATTATAACAAAGTGGCTGACCGTTACCCGTCGAGCTCTCTGGCTGATGACTCCATATACCAGGTCGGTATCATCTACGAGAACAAGCTCAAGGATTACGCGAAAGCGTACAAAGCGTATTACCGGATCACGCAGGAATTCAAGAAAGGGGATATGATATCTAAGGCGCGCTCAAAGCTTATCAAGCTCAAGCGATACGCCCCGAAAGATAAGAAGAGGCGGCCTAAACCGAATCTGTCGAATCTGATCCTTGTAAGAGATATAAAATACTGGTCAGAAAAGGACAGCACGCGGGTGGTCATCTACCCGAAAAAGAGCATCGCATATAAGTATAATTACTTGCAGGAGAACAAGAAAAAGGGTCTTAACCCAAGGATATATATAGACCTTTACAACACGACCCTGAACCCGAAGATAAAGCAGCTTGTCTTAATAAAAGACGGGCTGCTAAAGAGTATCCGCTCAGATCAGCATGACAAGGATATCGTAAGGGTCGTTTTGGATATCCAGAGCATAAACAGCTACCGGATATTCACTTTCGAAGACCCGTTCAGGATCGTCGTGGATGTTTCGGGCGATGATTACATCAAGGCGGCCAAAAAAGATACGGTACCAGATGAGGAGTATAAACCGATAAGCGATATCGCCAGGAGTGACGAAAAGATAAACTATACCTTGGCCAAGCAGCTTGGTCTGCATGTAAAAAAGATCGTCATAGACCCCGGCCACGGCGGGCGGGATCCGGGCGCTATTGGTATCAACAAGATAAAAGAGTCGGTAATCACCTTAAAGATCGCCAGGAAGCTGAAGGACATTATCGAGAAACAGCTTGAGTGTCAGGTCGTGCTGACCAGAGACAAGGACAAGACCGTCTCATTAGAGGAGCGGACGGCGATCGCGAAAAAGGTAAAGGCCGACCTTTTTATCTCTATCCACACAAACGCGAGTAAACGTGGGAATGCCCGCGGCATCGAGACCTATTTACTGAACTTTGCCACCGATGAGCGCGCGATGGAGACGGCGGCGCGCGAGAACGCGACATCTACGTTTGCATTGAACGATTTAGAAGAGATCCTTAAGATAATCCGGTATTCAAACGTTCAGGAGTCGCGGGAGCTCGCCAACAAGGTGCAAAAGGCGATAGTGCAGACGCTGTCGAAATCGTACGATCGGGTAAAAAACTTAGGTGTGAAGCAGGCGCCGTTTTACGTCCTTTTCGGTTCGCGCAAGCCGAGCATATTGATAGAGACTTCATTTATCGATCATAAGCTCGAGGGTAAGCGCCTGCAGGATGACAAGTATATCGCCACATTAGCCAAATCGATATATCATGGTATAAATGAGTATATTAAGGGGTTTGAGTTGGCGGCGAAGGACTAACCAAACTTGTAGGAGACCCCGAAGCCGCCTCTTGGGTATTTCCAGCTGATGTTCTCAAAAGGACAGCAGAACCTGCACGAGCCGCACTCCAGGCAACCTTCATACGATACTGTCAGAATATCACAGCTCCAGCGGTACACCTGTGCCGGGCAAATGTATGTACACGGCTTATCTTCGCATTTTTTGCAGACTTCCTGTGAAATTATCTTTAAATGAGATTCCGCGTCGGTGTTATACCTGACAAGAAAAAGTTTCTCTTCAATGTTCATTTTACGACTCTCCATCCATGGAATAGATCCATGATCAATTTCCATGAGGGTATTTTTTCCGTGATGCCCCGCCAGATATGCTTCTGCTTCTCGCGCTTTGGTACGTCATCCACAGTAAAGAACTCTAACGCCGCGTCATTGGCGAGCTGCGGGTATAGGGTAAAGAACTGCATGTGATCCTCAAAGAACTTATCGGCATTCTTATATTTCTTCAAATCCTTGATAATAAAGCTGTCCTCCATCAAGGTTTTGTAAAGGGAAAGCCCCTTTACGCTGAAATCATCATTCTCCTTCGCCTGGATTATCGCCTCCGCGGCAAACCTGCCCGAAGTCATGGCAAGGTTCGAACCTTCCCTGTGCAGGCTGTTGACCAGCATCGCCGCGTCACCGACTAACACCATGCCATCCATGATATACTGCGGTATCGCCCGGAACCCGCCCTCTGGTATCATGTGCGCCAAATACTCCTTAGTCTCCCCGCCTTCTAACAGCGGCCTCACTATCGGGTGCGTTTTGACGGATTCGATCAGGTCATAAGCGCTTATCTTGTTCTTTATCATCTGCGACAAGAAGGCGCCGACACCGATAGAAACAGTAGTTTTGTTCGTATAAATAAATGCCGTCCCCATCATACCCTGCGTGGCGTCACCTAACAGCTCGATCGTCACGCCGCCGTCAGAATCGATATTGAACCTGTCCTCTATCTTCTCCCTGCCTAAATGGTAGACCTCTTTTACGGCAAGCGCAAGCGTCTCTGACCTTACTTCCGGGTGCAGTCCGGCGCTCGAGGCCATCAGAGAGTTTGCGCCGTCGGCGGCGACTACAACGTCCGCGTACAGCTCTCCCTCTTCCCGGTTCGTCTTGACCCCGACAACTTTACCGTCCTGGATTATCACATCCTCTACCAGCGTCTCGTTGATCAAGGTCACCCCCTCTTCAACCGCCTTGCCCGCGAACCATTTATCGAAATGAGATCTGAATACGGAAAAGCAGTTATGGGGCTCTTCATCAAATTTAGTGCTCTTGAATCCCATCTTGACCGCGGAATCCTTTGATAAAAGCCATACCCGCTCCTCGGTGATATGCCTTTCTAATGGGGCTTCTTTATAAAATTCAGGTACGATCTTCTCTGTCGGGTACCTGTAAAGTATCCCGCCCATGACGTTCTTGCTGCCCGGATGCTCCCCCCGCTCTATCATAATGACGTTAAGGCCGGCTTTCGCGCAGGTGATCGCGGCCGCGGTTCCCGCGGGACCGGCGCCGACTACAATAACATCATATTTGTCACTGTAAGATTTGTCACTGTAAGGCTTATCCCCCATTACTCCCCTTCTTTCATCGCCTGCGTTTTATGGTTCTTGATCTGCTTTATTATTTCAGGTACAACTTTATATAAGTCACCGATTATGCCATAGGTAGCGACATTAAATATCGGCGCTGTCTCATCCGTGTTTATCGCGACGATGACGTCTGAGTTCTGCATACCGACAAGGTGCTGGATGGCGCCGGATATACCGCAGGCGAAGTATACCTTTGGGCGCACCGTCTTACCCGTTTGACCGACCTGGTGCTCGTAAGTCACCCAGCCGGACTCGACAGCGCCTCTTGACGCGCCCACCTCCCCGCCCAATGCTTCCGCCAGCTCGCGCAAAACACCGAACCCGTCTTTACACCCGACACCGCGTCCGCCAGCTACGATGTACTCGGCATCCTCGAGATTTACTACTTCCGCTATCTCATCAGCGATAAACTCAATGAACTTTGTTTTTACCTTCTCCTCTTCAAGAGCTAACTTCTCGGTTATAACCTTACCAGTCTTACTGTCGTCTTTATACGGCTTCGCCATGACCCTCGGCCTCACGGTCGCCATCTGCGGTCTGTGGTTGGCGCAGATGATCGTCGCCATGATGTTGCCGCCGAAAGCAGGCCGCGTCTGAAGAAGCACCCTCGCGCCAGTGTCGATATCCAGCTTCGTGCAATCCGCCGTCAAACCGGTCTTGAGCGAGGTCGCAACCGCACCGGCCAAATCCCTCCCAAGAGATGTCGCGCCCATGAGCAGTATCTCTGGCTTGTACTTGTTGACCAGCTTCCTCATCGCGAAGGTATACGGATATGTCCGGTAATTATTTAACATCGGGTCATCTATCGCGTAGACTTTTTCCGCACCGTAATGGAACGCTTCTTCGACGATGTGTTCGACACCCTCCCCCAACACGATCGCGGATAGTTCGACGTCCAACTTCTGCGCTATCTTCATCCCTTCACCGATCAGCTCCCATGAGACGGAGTGCGGCTTACCGTCCTCTTGCTCCACCAATACCCAGACGCCTTTATAGCGTCCAAGCTCGGGTGGCAGTTCCACAACGATATCTGAGATGCCGTGCTCGGGCGGCGGCCCCCTGCGCTCCCTTCGCTCAAGGTATAGCGCCTCTGTCGGGCATACCGGCAGGCATTTCCGGCATTCGCGGCACTTCTCGGGTTCTACCTCTACCTTGCCCTTGACCATGAACAGCGCCTCGAATGGACATACAACGACACACTGCTCGCAACCGATACACTTCTCTTTCTTAATATGAACATACCCCATAAGTGGTTCCTTTAATAATCTTTACTTTATAAA
>JAJRZU010000066.1 GCA_024275075.1 Deltaproteobacteria bacterium
ATTTCCCCCGTACATATTTCCCCCGTACAAATTATATACCGCTGCCATCGAGATAGTTCTCAAAAAACTTGTCGTTTTGCACTTTCTTCTTCTTCTTTTCCGGCGACTCCTCTTCGGTGACGATTGCGTTAAGCTCCTTGTGCTCCGCATAAAGCTTACCCACCTTAAGTTCGAGGTCACGCACCTGCTCTAACAGGCACGATATCGCCCGTGCCTCGGGGTCTGGCAGCTTGTCGTGATCTAAATCGACTCTGTCGTGATGTTCGCCGTCCCGAAAAACTACCCTGCCGGGTACGCCGACGATCGTTGAATTCGGGGGCACCTCCTTTACGACGACAGAACCCGCTCCCACCATGGAGCCGCTCCCGATCTCGAAAGGCCCGAGTATCTTCGCGCCGGTACCGATGACGACGTTACCATGGATAGTCGGGTGCCTCTTCACCTTCTCGGTGCTTGTGCCGCCAAGCGTGACGCCGTGGTACATAGTGACGTTGTCGCCGACCTCCGCCGTCTCACCGATGACGACGCCCATGCCGTGATCGATGAACACCCTACTACCGATCTTTGCCGCCGGATGTATCTAGATACCGGTCAGAAACCGCGCCAAATGCGACAATAGCCGCGCGGTCAGGTAAAGATTGTGAGTCCACAAAAAGTGCGCGAACCGGTGTATGACGATGGCGTGCAGCCCAGGGTAGCACAAAAGCACCTCCAGCTTGCTGCGCGCGGCCGGATCACGCTCAAAGACTGTCTTGATATCTTCCTTTATCCTGCGAAACATTTTTATCTCTTTCTCATAGTTCTGATATTAGTCATATAATATTATTACCAAAAAAGCAAGCCAAAATAACATCGCCGCCGGCGCTGACATAACCACTTTGTTGCCACAATATGGCATTATATAATTGACAAAAGAGATATGTTGTGATAATAAATACCGGTTCGTTGGTTTCTCACATCCATCCATGCCGGAGTGGTGAAATTGGTAGACGCACGGGACTCAAAATCCCGCGGGGGCAACCCCGTGCCGGTTCGATTCCGGCCTCCGGCACCACAAGCGTGACGCTTGACCCAGCCAGCCTACAGGAACCCTCCGTGAGGGCATATCCATTGATATAGCTTTGGTTTAAGCGTTATATTTAATCCAATCCATATCGAGACACACAAAAAACAAAGCGGGGGTGTGTCTCGATGGGTAACAGGAATAATTACAAGGGATTAATCAGTGATGAGGAGTTCAAATCAGCACCGAGGTTAATTATGCGTTATCAAGAAAAGAATCCGATCTTGCAACGGGAATGTACAGAAGAGCTTGGGCATGTTGCCCAATACAATTTAAGGGGCTCTGCCCCTTCGCCTCCGTTGTCGGTACCCCATAATATCAACAACTTACAATGTAGTTTTTTTTGAAAATATGTATTTTATTCTATTTGGCAACAGTCTCTTCATAGTCATTCAATCTATTTGAAAAATTAGAACATGTCAAGCACAAGCATGACGCCGCTTAATGCTAAGTTGTAACGGATACTGTGAATTAGATTCAAAGAAGCGTTTCAAAATAAGCACGAAAATGATTTCGGTGGAGTTTCCTGAAAAATATGGCTGCGTAAGTGTCGGTAATGTTTACTAATCAATGGCACGCCCGACAGGATTCGAACCTGTGGCCTACGGATTAGAAGTCCGTTGCTCTATCCAACTGAGCTACGGGCGCTCATAAGAATCAGGGGAGTTTTATATCACTGATTATTTAGTTTGTCAAGTAGGGGTTTTCTTTTCACTGATAGTCAATGTCTATTTTAGGGGGGAGAGAGCACGATTTCCGAGTTCAGGAGGCGCAACAAAAAAGCGCTGAAAAAGGTGAGCAGGCAGTGCGCGAAAATGTGCGTAAAGCTTGGGTTGATCGAGGGGAATACGCTTTTTGTCGATGGCACGAAGGTTCGCGGCAGTGCTTCGATCCACAAAACGCTGACGAAAAAAGACGCGGACAAGTTGCTCAGGAAGCTGAACAAGCGTATCGACGCGATGTTAAACGAGTGCGATGCCGTCGACGAAATCGAGTCTGGTAGCGGCTCTTACGTGAAAATGAGCAAGGAACTCGCCAAAACTGAAAAGCTCAAAGCGAAGGTTGAGGGGGCTCTAAAAGAGCTTGAAGAGGGCGAAACAGGCGTCGAAGAAGGAGTCCGGCGAGTTTGACAAGAGCAATTTCATGTACGATAAAGATCGGGATGTTTACGTTTGTCCAGCGGGGAAAGAGCTTAAGTTTAAGGGAGTTAGATGCGACAGGGCGAACCACAGAGTTTACCGGTCAGGCGGTCTACGGGTGGCGTAAGGAGAAGGTGGAACATCCATTCGGGCACCTGAAGCGGAATCTGGGGGTGCAGTCATTTTTGCTTCGAGGTATAGACGGGGTTCGGGCGGAGATGTCGCTACTCGCGACCTGCTTTAACATCCGAAGATTGATAACGCTCCTCGGGATGGACGGGTTCGCGGCGATGATGGCATAAAAGCCGAAGGGGAGGCTCAGCGCGCACTTTTTTGCCCGATTATTTGTGAAAATTAATAATACCGGCAAATAACAGATAAAAAAATGTGCAAATAAAATTATTTAAGAAACTGGGGCGTGGTTGCGACACAGCCTCCCCTTCGCCTCCGCTGTCGCCCCCCCTTTTTCGGGTGCTTACAGCGCCGGCTTTTGCGAAAATATGAATAATTTGCTATTTGGCAACAGCCCCCTGAAGCAGTGAATCACCAGCCCGCAAAAAAAATGTAACAAAACCGTTTAATTGCAATATACTATTTAAGGGGCATGTTGCCCAATCCAATTAAGGGGGAATTCCCCCTTCGCTCCCGCAGGTCGCACCCCCTTTTTTCAGGTGCTTACAGCGACGGATTTTTCAAAAATAAGAAAAATTCGCTATTTGGCAACAGTCCCTTAAGGCCTCTGCATGACCGTCATTGCGAGTTTTTTTGTGACGAAGCAATCTCATAAGTTATCTATACCACTAAAGACGAGATTGCCACGCCGTTTTCTGAAAAGCGCGAAAGCACCTCGCAATGACCAAAATGTGAGCTTTTTCAGGTCGTGCCAAGGTCTTTATAATTTATTATATCTATACAGCTCTTAAATAGTTTCTTTCCCTTGATGGGACATCCTGATGCGCCGGGACAAGTTGGTGGGTGGAAAGTGTAACAATATAAATAACTACCCCCTCTCCCCAGCCCGCGCATTGCGGTGTCTCCCACTAAGGGGGTGGCTTTTTTTAGCCGTACAGATCCCTTAATTTATGTATTAGTTGACAATGACCACCTAAAAGTATTATATATAAGTAACGAAATGTATTAAAGGTCAACCTTTATGGATGAGGATCTGCAATATGTTGAGGAAGCGAGGAGCGGCGATAAGGAAGCTTTTTCTTTCTTGATAGAGAAGTACCAGAAGCAGATATTTAATTTTATATATCAGTTCTTTCGGGATTACCACCAGAGCCTGGAGGTGACTCAGGAGACTTTCTTACGGGCGTTTAAGTTCATACACACCTTTCAGTCCGGCAGGAAGTTTTCGACATGGTTATACTCGATCGCGAAGAACCTTTGTATCGATGAGATAAAGAAGCGCTCGAAGGTCAACACGATACCGATAAGCGAGGCTCAGAAGCGCGAGAGTCCCGATGACGGCACCTCGATGCTGTATGTGCACAAGGACCCTGACGCTGAGATGATAAAGTCTGAGGACAAGCGGGCGTTATTAGAGGCGATCGATAAGTTGCCTGTGAAGTATAAGATGGTCATCACGTTATGTTATTTTGATGGTATGAGTTATGAGGAGATATCCGAGGTGGTTGAGATGCCGTTAAGCACTGTGAAGGTGAGGATTTTTCGCGCGAAGAAGAAGTTATTGGAATATTTGGACGGTAAAATGTAACAAATCATATCTAACCAGAGTAATATTGAGTGAAGCGGCAAATGATTGTACGGCAAATGATTGTACTTTTGAATATTTAGTGATAAGATTAATAATTGGTGGAATATCAGGAATATTGGTACAGGGGTAATGACATGAGAAAATGTAATGAGATAGAGCCATTGATATATGGTTATATAACCGGTGATATCCTCTCTTAGCAAAGGAGGGTGTTAGACGATCATATCAAAGAGTGTGACGAGTGCCTTGATGAGATAATGAGGCTCCAGCGCCTTGATATGAACCTGACGGAGCTGAAGGATGTGGAGGCCGGCCTCTCTGAGGATCTTACTGGTGCGATATTAAGCGAACTGCCGGCGAACATCAAAAGGGCAGGCCGCGGATACGGTCATCACTTCTTCTCAGCGACGACACTGCTCTCCACGGTTACGGTGGTGCTTGCGGTGCTGGTATTCATCCTCGCCGGCAAGGTGGATCAGATATCGATCACCTCGAAGGCGCCGAAACCGAAATCGGTGAAGATAATGTTCTTCTCAGAGAAGGCGCAGAATGTATCGTTAGTCGGTGATTTTAACGCCTGGGGCGTAGACCCCCTATTATTATCAAAGGTAAATGGCAATACCTGGGAAGCGGAAGTGAAGCTGGCGCCGGGTATGTACCAATATAATTTAGTGGTTGATGGTAAGAAGTGGATTGCTAACCCGAACTCAAAATCATTAGTGCCAGATGGATTTGGCGGTACGAATTCAGTAGTGATAGTCAATGATAACGGGGGGAAACAAATTGAGAGTGTCGGTAAGCAGATTTAATAGAGTATTAATTTAAAAAAAGCTTTGATTTTATGAGCCATCTGTATTATTATCGCAGGTGGCTCATTTGTGTGTAATAACAAATATTTATAAAAAAATAATGGACAACGGCGTTTATTTTGTGTAAAATAGTAAACATATTGAGGGTGTATTTAAAAAACATAGGGGTTTTGTTCCTTTTTGCGCTGACGCTTTTTGCGTATGCGGATACGTGTCATTCAAGAACGATAGATGACTTGCTGTCTGATAGTAGCGTAACCGCAGATGATTCGAAGCGGATAAAAGGTATCTATGACAATATACTGAAGTTTGAAATAAAAGAAGATAAGATACTCTTAATAGTAGAGAATGCGTTGAATAAGGATATGGGGCCGAAGCGGCTGTTACGGCTTTTGGTGCTAATCTCGAAGTCGGCCGTAGAGGATTTACCGACAGAGGCGTTGATTAATAAGGTATTAGAGGGGTTTGCCAAGAGCGCGCCTACGGATGTCATAATCAATGAAGCAGAGAGTAAGGTACTATTCTTAAAGAATGCGAAGACAATGTTAAACTATTTGACATTAAAGGGGTTTGAGGCGACAAAGCCAGAGATGGTGATAAACATGTTAAGCATATATTCGACTCAGGGCTGGGACCCTATAGATTTAAAAAGAGCAATTGAGACAGGTGGACTTTCAAAGAAGGAATTTCATGAATTATCGATGTTTTTAAAACAAAAATGAGAGCATGAAAAGGAGCGGACCTATGACAGGGGAAGTGAAGCCGGGTATGATCACAAAAAAGTGGATTGCCTTTAGATGTTTTTTTCTTTTTCTTTTGACTATCTCCATTCTTATTATTTCAGGTCAAAAAAACTCATTTGCTGCGGGTATTGTCGGTTCAAAGCATGATTTAGTAGCTATTGATTACCCTTACGGTGTATGTACGGAGTGTCACACCCCGCACTATGCCAACGATATAAGGCTGTGGCCGAGGGTTTCAAATGCCGCGACTAACCCGGCGGCAATAACAACGCCTGACACAGCCGCTGTCTCAAAGATGTGCCTTGATTGTCATGCGTATGATGTTGTCACTGATCTGCCGGCGCTACCAGGACCCGGTGGGATGTGGGCATGGGGGATTACGTGGCCGGTACCCAGACAGCTGTTTGATAACGCTGGCAACTGGATCTACAAGAAGCATGGCGGTAAAACGTACAAAGACTGCGTCAGGTGCCATACCCATGCGACCGGTTTCGGCCTGCCGCCAATAGACCCCCCAACCTCTGCAACATGTTACGACTGTCATGTGTGGGATGATACAACGAATAATGATGATATCGATAATTACACATTCGGTACGCAGGCGACAGTGAATTTTTTAGACAGAGCGATGATAGATGAAGTTCAGTGGACAACCGGCGGTCATCGCGTACCGGCAGTCGACACTTTGCCTGAGACCTCAAGGCGCGCCGCGCAAAGCGGACCTGAGTTAGGTTGTGTGGATACGGGCGGCGCTATTCCCAATGGCTGCCATGATGATGCGATACTTCACGGAACGGCAGGTAATCCGTTTAGATTAAAAGTAGTCGGTGGCGCTACCGGCGCTGATATAATCTCGAATTTGTGTGGTCAGACTATCTGCCATCCGCCGCCGGCAGCGGGTGGAGTGCATATGCTTCATGCCGACCCGGCGCCAGGCCCTGCAAACCTTTATGAAAAAGGCGTATGTTCAGACTGCCACGATCCGCATGGCGACAGCTCCAATGTAGACGCTTCTTTGGTTAGCGTCCCGGACATTAATATAAACGCGGCGATGATGCAGCGGGAGGTTGTATGGCGGGACAGGTGGACAGCCGGCGCTTTTGGCGACCCGACAGACACGAACCCGGTAGTCGTTCCCGCGGATGATAAATTAGAACCGATAACACGATTTCATATAACAGGCGGTAATGACGCTTTAAGCTGGGAGATGGCGGATTATGTCAAGGACAGCACATCTTTCAGCGGGGTATGTGAAGCGTGCCATACCGCTGACGGCACAAGCGGGGCCATAACAAGATTCTTCAGGAGAAAAGACGCTGACGGGGACACTCAGTTGCCATTTCATGACCTGACCGGCACCAATGCGTGCGCATCATGTCACGAGCACGTGAAAGGGTTTCAGAAGCCAGACATTTGCACGTGTATAGATAACCCGACAACCGGTACAGCCGGCTGTCACACCGGCGTTGACGCTCAGTTTGCTACCGTTGTAGGCGGAGTTTCATCAGGGGCACGCCAGCATGATATAGCTTATGACCCTGTTAACAACCCCAAAGGCAACAACCTGTTAGAGGAGGATTGTGAGAACGTAGACTGCCTTAAGTGCCATGACCTTGATACAAACAGTAACCATACCGACGGAACGGTGTATTTGGACGCGATCGATACAAAGGCTGGTACCGTGCCGCTTCAGTCTCCTTCAGCATATGCCGATGCGGCGCCCGAGGGCACCGGCACCATTCAGAGCATAAACGATACTGTGTGGGGTAACATACGCGATGATGGCGGGTACACTACCGGGCAGTGGTGCAGAAACTGTCACGATATCGACGGACCGCCCGCCGCGGCGTCAACCAACCTTAATGGTAACGCCGTAGCGCCACCGAACGTAGAGTCTGATTCATCCGGCGCCGCACGCTTCACTACGACTGGTCATGGCGCGACATCAGGTACAAACTTCCCGCGGGTCGCACCTAACAATACTGCCGGCAGGACGGCATGTACAGGCTGCCACAACTATCATGGTAGCGACAACATTCGCATGATCCAGAGAGCCGCGTGGAACGGCAGCGCATGGCAGAAGTGGAACGGTGTAAATGTACCAGAGCCGCTGGACACATCTGCGGCGGATTACCTGTACAACGGAGACGATGTTAATATCTCGAGCGTTGAACTGTTCTGTCTGGAATCGTGTCATGTTGTTGATTCATTCTCATGGACGACGCCGCAGCCGCTTTCTTTGGACTTTAGTGATGTAATCACGGCAAGAGGCGGCGCAACGACGAAAAGAGCCCACTATGTCTTTGACTACGTAGGCGGTAACCTTGGCGCTGATTATGATGCGCACAATGACATTACTTACTATTTCAGCGGCAAAGCGGTAGGGTTTGTGCTCGGCGGTACCGCGGGAACACCGTGGAACGATCTTGATACCTCTGATAGCAATCCTGCCACCCAGAACCATACATACATCAATGACAGCTCTAAGGGAGAGGCGCAAAAGTTTGTGAACATTATCACCTCGACACCTTCGCCAGGAACTATCAACAGCATATTCAAGGCGATTTGGTACAATGATGGCGTGGATAAGGGCAGAGCGATATGTGTGACATGTCACGATCCGCACGGTTCTAATGTTGATGCTACATGGGGATTACCAAACAAGGTTCCTGCCAGCACTGATGATAACATGCTCAGAGGCGAATGGATCACTGGTACGGCATGGGGAGCGGATGCTGATGAGCCGTGTGATTCATGCCATAAGTAAGGAAAGTATTTAACCCGCGGAAATATTTTTTAAAAGAGGATGGGATTTATTCCATCCTCTTTTTTTAAATACGTTGAATTTATTGGGTAATTAATGGGCAGGAAATTTTATTAAAAATTTTTTAATTATTTAAGTAAAAAAACATTGACAATTTTCTGTCAATGTTGTATTATTTCTGACAGGGCTGTTTATAAGCCTTAATTCCTGCGATTTCATATTATAAGTTTAAGTAAAGGGATGAAATATTCCCAGTATTATTAAGGGGATCTATGAAAATCAAAAAAATGTTTTTTGTGAAGCTCTATTTAGTGGCAATCATCTCATCACTGCTTGTGGTGGCGTTTGCCTCTTTTTCGTTTGCGTCAGTGGAAGTATTCAACAAAAAAAGCGGGTTGGTGTCTGATTTAGCGTACAATATATACATAGGTGAGGATACTGTCTGGTTCGCTTCAGGGCGCTTTGGTGCTGCCGTGTATGACAAGGGTTCCGGTCAGGTAACCGTTTACGGTAAGGGTAGCAAAATCGCAGCCGGTGCTGTGGGTTCTGTTGCCGTCGGGTTTGGTAAGACATGGTTTGGCACTGAGCAGGGGCTCAATGTAATGGATGAGGATGGAGAAGTAACGACGATCCTTGAGATAGAGATCCCAAAACTCGGCAAGGCGGGGCAGATGCGAAAGGCGATGCTTTATAAAGCGAAGAATATATGGTTCGCGGATGGGGCTTTATGGGTGTGTTCCTTAGGGGTAAATGGCGGCTTGTATAGATATGACGGCGACAAATGGGAAGAGAGGCGATTTGGACGGTCAGTCTTTAACTATGTAAGTGATTTATTGGTGGTTGGCGATGATATCTGGTTTACCACGGGCGGTTTTGGCGTTTATATATACAATAAGGTTAGCGGGAAGTGGACTGTAATAAATACAAGTTCCAAGAACACCGCGTTATTGGTCAACGATACAATAGCTTCGCTAATAGCTGTCGGTGACGATGTCTGGGCGGCTACCGGCGACGGCGTTAGTAAGATCAATAAAAGCGAATCAGGTAAAATAACAGTAACGCATTATAGCGCTGATGATACAAAGGGCATTATGTTAAGCCCTATCACCACATCAATTGCGGCAACGCAAGAAGGAGATATCTATGTCGGGACTGTTAAAGGCCTGATAATGTTGTCAGACGGCACATGGTCAAAAGTGGAGATAAGTGATGAGAGCGGGAAACCCTATGATATTCACAGGGTGTTTTCACTTAACAGTGACGGTGATACTATATGGGTAGGATCAAACATGGGGATTATAAAACTAAATTAAATGTAAATAACACTATGCAAAGTTTTATATAGATAAAACATTTTAAGAGGGAGTGGGAAAATGAGTTTACGGAAAAGTGGAAGGTTTTTTGTTTATTTTATGTTTGTAGCTGTTTTATGTCTGGGCGGCTATCTGGTCTACGATAATGCGCAGGCGGACCATTCAACAGGCCGCGCGTGTTATAGTTGCCATACGCTTACAACCGCAGGAGCAGAGCAGACAACGTCTTCTATCCTTACTGGGGCGGCTCAGGGTGTTCAGAACACTGAGTTGTGCGAGGTGTGTCATACCCAGAAGGAACTGACGGAATTTAACCCCGCGGGGACAGTTTCAAGGCATCCTGTCCATGTTACGACTAACCAGGCGGGTTATCTCTCAACCCGCGGCGACAACTCGCCGTACCAGGCAGTTAACGCTAATAACTCCATAGAATGCTTTAACTGTCATAACTCCAAGCAGGTTACAAAAAGGGGTGACACTACACCAAGCTCTGACGCGAATGCGTACCCTGACCATACATGGGAGCAGATAGACTATCCCGGGCAGGTTAGTCAGGTCGCACCATGGGACTATCTTGAAAACCATCTCTATGGTACTGAAGGCGGGGTTACAGCCTTAGGCACCTTTTACGATGATTTAAACTATAACGCCTGTTACGGAGGATCTCCTATACTCGCGAAAAGTACCGCGAACGAGACGATCAACACAGGGCCTACTACTACAAACCCTGTCTTTCCAGGTTGTCATGGTACGATTGTCGACTCCAAGGGTAAAACAATTCAAGACTATATGACTGTCAATCAGGGAGGAAGAAAAGGAAGCGCCACGATGGGACACGCTATATCCGCTGACGGCGCTATTATCTCCTGCCGGACATGCCACGACCCGCACGGTAGTACAAGCGCTATCAGGCTGTACACAGGGCCGAACTATGAGTCACAAAACTTTAACTCGGTCAACGCGATTTGTAGGGACTGCCACGGATACGATACCGGTACCGGTGGTGCAGCCCCATCGCCAATTACTATTTATGTAAACAACGCAGGCACCGCGGAGACAAGGGTTGTTACCGCGCCGGCGCCGCCATGGGTAGGACGTCCATATCTTAACATCCCGCACGGCCTTGAAAGTAACATAAACTCCCCTATAGAAGGTCAGGCAAATAAATATAATAACGAGGCATGTTGGGAGTGCCACTCTGTTCACCAGCCTCCACCGCCTCCTGATGATGTATCCGTAGAATGTGAGGTATGTCACGTATGGGATCCGACTACTGACAACGATGATGTCGATAACTATACATTCGGCACCGGTGACTACTCTGACAAAGCTATGATAGACGCGACTCAGTGGACGACTGCTGGTCACGGCGTACCAGCGGGCAACTTCATGCCGATGACTAATGCAAGATGGCCGTCTAACAATGCTTTCGGCCCTGAACTGAGCTGTGCGGATACGGGCACGACAGATGGTTGTCACGATCCGAACGTTGCTCACGGTACCGCAACCAACCCGTTCAGGCTTATGGGTAAGACCGGTGTCGGTACATACACTAACACAATTACAAAAGAAGATCATCAAACAGGAGGGGTACAGGCAAACGGACCTGATGGCGTATGTTACAGGACAGACGGTCCCGCATGTCATAACCCGGATATAGACACTGACAGACACGACTTTAATGCCGCTTATGCCGGCGGCGTCTGCTTTGACTGCCACGATCCGCATGGCGACAGCTCTAACGCCGACCCGACCACAACGCCGATCCCAGACACTAACATAAACGCGGCGATGATCCAAAGAATGCCCGTCGGTGGTGAATGGGTGGCGAATACCCATTATGGAAGGTTCCCTGACTCAGGCGGAGCTTTTGGTATCGTTACCGCTGCAAACTCATATCCATCAGCAAGGTATGTCGCGACAAACTCAAAAAGCGACTACTACAAGGATAATCTTAACTACAGTGGTATATGCGAGACGTGCCATACCGCTGACGGTCCTGGCGCTGTATCTGATGGCGGCAGTATAACAAATTATTTTAGAAGAGACAACGGCGACGGCGACGACCTTTCGCTGGTGAATTATCATGATCCTATAGCGACGCCCGAGCAGTGCGCGCTAAAATGCCACTTACACTCAAAGAAATTTGAGCCCGGCGGCAAGTGTATCGAGTGCCACGCTTCACCGCAGGGTTCTCATCCGGCGATTGTAACGCTGGACTTAACCTCCGGTCAGATAGAGCTTACAGCCGACGGTGCGAACGGCGCTATGTCCAAGCACGTTGGCGGCTCAACGACGGGTATCACATCGTTTGAATGTGTTATCTGTCACTTAGAAGGCCAGATCGTAGCCGGTAATCCAGAGCCGAACAGCACTTACCATAAAAACGGTACAGTTGAGCCAAGAGATCAAGCCTCCGGCGGCGAGATCGCGGCCCTTGGCGCTGGCGGTAGCTACACGCCAACGCTCGACGCGCGAGGCTATGCTACAAACGCGTACTTGTTGAACGCGAACTTCTGCGGCGGATGCCACGACGCTAACGGCGCCGAATGGTGGGCTACAAAGGGCGGAAACGCGTTGCAACCATTCAACAACTCAGCTATGTCCGATGCTGACGGCGTCCCCGGTGCGAACGATACGACCACGGTGCCTGACATCTATTCAAGATATAATAACGTAGGGCTTGGTGAGAACACCGGCGGCACAGGTGACCTCGAGGGTAAGAGCTCGGCTATGTACAGTAAATTCACCACGGCGAATTATAATGTTGTGCCGCAGATAATGAAAGCTTATTCTCCGCACGGCAACCCGTCTACTAATGTAACAAAATCAGAGTTTCAGGGTGAGACCCCGGGCGTTAATACATTTGTAACGAATCCCGTGGCGTGTCTTAACTGCCACCCCGCGCACGGTTCTGATATCACTGCTTCCGGGGAAACCGGTTATAATCAATTAGGCGCGAACGGCGGCGCTATGGTGCGTACCGCTGATCCTTCATTATGCTGGGATTGTCACAGCAAACCAGTTGCGAACGTGTGGGACTTCTACGGCGATACTGACAGGGTCAGCGCGAACCCGCTTCAGTGGAGCGTTGGCGGCGGCAACTGGACAAGAGGCACAGGTCCCTTTAACTATAAGGGCGGATACCAGATGCGAAGTATACATACCCCGGCTAACGCCGGCGGCGTCATCGCATGTGGGGTATGTCACGACCCGCACGGTATCGATACCGCGAACACAGCTAATGAATACTTCCTGCTCCCTTCTCTAAGGGTGGGGGCGGGCGACCCGGGCGGATGGGTTACATCCCCTTATAAAGAGGACAGGCCGGGTAACAAAACCGGCTCCGTAGCGCCTGAAGACCCGACACAGGTCAATGGCGAGCCGTACAAGCTTGCAGGGAAAGGCTGGAACGGCCCTACGTATGCAGACTGGTACGATGGTAACGGCGCTCCGACTAACCAGAACAAAGGTACAGGCCCAAGGGTGGAGCCTATGACTTCCGGCGGTAGCTTCGCCTACTGTAACCCGCCGGAAATCGGCGGCGGCTACGGTGACGGCGCTGACGCCACTTATGGCGGCAACGGTCATCAGGGATTCTTCTTGAACGACAACACATTTGGGACAGACGGTATCATGTTGTTTGCCGGCAAGGCGGGGGATAACTTTGAGCAGGCGCCTGTTACAGTCAATCCGCAGGCAGCGTTTGAAGCTGACGGCGGCGCCACAGGCGTATTCACATTAAACGCTTTCAGCGGCTTTTGCAAGAACTGCCATTCAGCTACAGACGCTCTTGGCATAGAATATGGATCATGGACGGGACACCACTCGGTATTCGGCGTCACTCCATATAACGACGTGTATAATCAGTCGATCGCTCAGTATGTTCACGGCGGTCCGCAGGGTAAAGAGGAAGAGATAAGGCTTCTGGCTACAAACGAGGTGGGTAGGTCATCTGGCGCCGGCATGAAGTGGGCGATAACCCAGGGTAACTTCACTGTAGGCGCTGAAATGAACTGGCAGATGGAGGCTAACGGGAATAAGGTCAACTATCATGAATTTACGTGTTCTAAGTGTCACACTCCTCACTCTTCTGTTATCGACAGGCTGATGAGGACAAACTGTCTGTCAGGCGGTAACACGAGCGATGACTCGACCTCAACGCCGGGCTCTGGCACCAACGGTCCGTCGGTTATCGACACGACCGTAGGTAACTGGGTTGATACGGAAACGACGAATAGAGCGGGCTATACATATCCGCATCCGTATTTTGCCGCTGTTACCCCTACAGTCGAAGCGTTTACGATGCACTGCCACAACAGCTTTATGTATGTAAACGGCACCGACCCGGGCTGGGGTATGGGGCAAACAGGGCAAAACGCGGATGGCGTGACCATAACTTATAATGGCGGCTGGCAGAAACTAAGCGCCAACGGAAACGACCCGGGCGGATGCGCTACGATCGCGTGTCACTCGTTCTTCCCGAACTTTGCGATCGCGACTGCCGAGGGGAGTCCTAACTCGATTCAAAGATCGGGCGCTCACAGGGTGCATCTGGACTTGGCTTTTGACAGCACGTATACATCAGGAGCTGATCCTGAGTCATTCTATGATTCAGACGGCGACGGCGTGCAGGACAAGTTCGGCCTTGGCGACCTTGCTCAGCTTGACTGCGATTACTGCCATGCGTATGGGGCAGGCAGTACACCTCCGCGAGATAATGCAAACGCCGCTCCTCACAGGAACGGTACTATAGAATTTGCCGACGCGGGTAACCCTGACTTGACGGGCACGACTATCTGCGCTAACTGCCATGCGGATGACGCGGCGGCGAAAGCTAACTGGGGCGGTAACTCCAACGATGACTACACGCGGCTGGCATGTACAAGCTGTCATTCACAGACCTCGCCGGCGTGGACTATTTTCGGTAATGTCAGAGGCGCGAACGTGAATGGCGACGGCAGTAACTACGGCTTCTTCATCAATGGCCACGGTTTGGACAGCGGCAGCTTATATGGATGGGATGCGACATCACTCGGCGCCAACTTCTTAGGTGACCCGGGTACTGATACTGACTCTGACAGCATCGGTGATGACGGTTGTATGTATTGTCATGATATAACATCGCCGCATATAGACGCTAACACTGCAAACGGCTCGCAGGGCTTCAGGTTTGAGTCAGGTAACTTCCCGAGCACAGCGTCAGTTTCCGCTGTATGCCTTGACTGTCACGAAAGAGCTGACGGACCTGGCGGCGGCGCGACAAACGCCAGACTGGCGACAGATTCCACCGACCTGATACTTGACCACGACTCCGCGTCGATGTCAGCGGTTCCTGTCAGTTACACAAGGCTGAACAGTTCAATAACATGGGGTTTTGCGCCTGACTGTAACGATTGTCACGACCTGCACGGCAGTACAAACAGGATGATGATCGGTTCAAACCATACGGCAGCGGTTCCACCGGCGCCAGACGCTGTTAACGCGAGGATAACAGACCAGAACGAAGCCGCGTGGACACCTAACAATATAATCGTCGATTACAAGAACCCCTTGGCTTTTGAATTAGGTAAGACTACAGCGCCGATAGGCCCTTGTATCACATGCCATAGAAATGGCGCGCCTAACGGTACTGATCATAACAACCAGAACTCGGTTAATAACGATCACACGCATGGCGGTCCGACAAGTACAGTAACAAGTCCTGTGGTCTGTACGGATTGTCATAAGCATAAGAAGGCGTTCGCTCCTTCCGCCTGCGACGAATGTCACGGCTGGCCTCCAGGGTACAATGACCCTGGCAAAACGGGAGAGGCAGTAGGTTCTATAGAGCAGCCAACTCTTATAACGGCGCCTGAAGCTGGTGCGCATCTATTCCATACCAGGCAGAACGTAGGCACTACCGCTACGCCTGGACAACCGAAACTTGATACCGCATGTGCGGAGCAGGGCTGTCACGTTCGGATCAGTTCTGGCGCGGCAACGGGTCATAGTACCCCTGACGACCAGACGGCGGAAGTCGATTTTGATATCATAAACGACTATGCGACGGGCACTAACCCGACATATCCGAACCATGCGCAGGGCGACCCGATAATCGTCAAGGATATTGCTGGTGGTACTGGTGATAACTCTGGTCTCGGCGATGGTTCAAGGGACAGAAACATTGGTAACACTCTTGACTCTGGAGACGCCACTGGTTTGGGTACTGCGACCGGCGGTCAGAGTGACGCTACATGTACAAATATCTATTGCCACAGTACTGTCGTCAAGCAGGCGTCAGGCGACTGGTGGGTAACAGGTGCGACGCCGCCAAAATGAGGTTATACAGTAGTATGTGGCGATTGTCACAGCGCGACCAACCCTGCGTCACAGCCTCACCAGACCCATGCGGTGACATACGGCTTCTTATGCCAGGATTGTCACAATGGCCGTGGCAGGACAGCCGCCGCCACAACTGCATATCATGTAAATGGCTATGTAGAGCTGAACATAAGTAAGACGTTAGGGGCAGCGACAGTAACAGGGACATTCAGTTCAACTTATTCAGTCGCAGCGGGCACAACTAACGATAACCTGCCTGGCGATTATGCGAGAGCTGGATGGTGTGACAACGTTTACTGTCACAGCAATGGCGTAGAAATAAAAGGCATGGCGGCAACTTATCAGACAGTTGACTGGAATGACTTTGGAACGCTGACATGTTCATCATGTCACGGTACGGGCGGTACGTCAGCACACGGCGAGCCTGATTACGCGAGTGGCGGAGCAGGCTCGGCAAGCGCTAACAGCCATGAGGCGCATATAGGTAAGGCAGGCCTGAATAATGACAGGCTTGAGTTGCATTGCAGTGACTGCCATTCGGCTACAGTAGTCGCGGGTTCTGATTACATCAGCGCACCGACTATCAACGCTCCGAACGGCGGAACGCACGTAAACGGCGTTGTGGATGTTTCAAGCGCTTCATTTACATTATCATACAACGTAAACGGGCAGAAGAAATGCTATAGTTCTTGCCACGGTACTTATAATACAACAACTGAAATTGCTTGCGCGCCTCAGTGGGGCGGCGGTTCTAAAAGCGGAGGGTACGGTTCATGCCAGATGTGTCATGATGTCAATTCATGCGATCCTGAAGATGTTGTAAGACCTAAGGCACCGACTGATCAGAAACCAGCGGGTACTGCTCACGCGAATAAGATTGACTTCGCTCAGTACACCGGTGCCGGGGCAACCGGTCATGGACTTGATTCCGCGTCAACGTATGCGGGCGGTATTAATGCCGGTGCCGGTCTTATTTGGACAGCGGGCACTTTATATGATCCATTTGATGTCGGGACAGCAGATGTAGGGTGCTTGTCAACAAGCGGTAATATGGCTACGCCGGGAGATGGCTGTCACTCATATCTGTTGCAGTCAGGTACTCGTGACTGGGATAAGTACAAGAGCCACTATACCGCTAAACCGGCGGCTACACACTCAGGCGATGACTTCTTCTTAGGGAGTAGCTTCCAGTCCAACATTGACGCGCTCTGTGAATATTGTCACGATGGAGTTACAGCGCCAGGTCTTTCAGGTGGTAACTTCTCACATACTAAGGGTACGACAGGTTCGGCTCTTACATGGCCATACGTTCCGAAGTGTGTTGACTGTCACGATCCGCACGGTGATGGGAATGACTATATGATCAAGTACGCTGTTTCAAGGGATTATGGTAGTCTCGCTAACGGTAACCCTGCTTTGTCTGACCTGTCATCACCGAACCTGGGTTCAACGCAGGCGGAGATAGACTTGATGTTGCCTGTTACATTCAATGTGGATCAAGTCACTGGATTTGACGGCGGCATCGGTAAAGCCGGCGATTATTATCAGGCCAATCCGACAACGAACGGTAACGGTATCTGTCAGGTATGTCATACCCAGAACCTGGTCTATGATAACGAGGCTATAAGCGGCACCGCGACTACAACGCACCAGAACTGGCTTGATGCGGCATTAAACAGTCCGTTTGATACTGACGCGCCGGTTCAGGACTTCCTGTCACCGAGCGGTCGAAGGTGTAGTTCATGTCATAAGCACTTTGAGTGTGATACAGAGAAAGGATTCCCGATACCGAAACCGAATCCGCCTTGTACGCCGGCTCCATACTGCTCAGATTGTCACGTATGGAACCCGAACGGCGACACGAATCATCCGTTAATGACGACTCAGGCTAACGGCGGTCTTAATGGTCATCCCGGATTCAAGGATCCGACTGGTCAGAATGACGACATTGATGATTACACATTCGGTACGACTGACTTTACTAACAGAGCGATGATAGACGGCGTTCAGTGGACATCCGGCGGTCATGGTACAGCGACGTCAGTTTCGTTGCCAGAGACATCAAAGGGTATAAACGCAGGGCCACAGCATTCATGTACGCCTGGTACTACATCAGATGGTTGTCATGATTCTACGGTATTGCACGGAGACGCCGGGAACCCGTTCAGGTTGTTGGTATATAATGCAGCTACCGGCGGGGCCATAATAAATGAGCTTTGTTCAAATTGTCACCCGCCACCGACGCTTGCAGGTGTACATAAGCGACATGCTAATGGTAAGACCCCAATGTTTGAAGCTGGTCAATGTACAGACTGTCACGATCCTCATGGCGAGAGCGCGAGAACGGATGCAGGGTTGACGACTGTCAATGACGCTGACTTAAACGCGGCGATGATTCAGCGGGAGTTAGTCTGGAGAGACAGATGGACAGCCGGCGCTTTTGGCGACCCGACAGACACGAACCCGGTAGTCGTTCCCGCGGATGATAAGTTAGAGCCGGTGGTAAGATTCTATAAAGCTGGTGGTCTTAACGCAACAGCTTGGGATATGAAGGATTATGTCACTGAGTCATCATTAAACAGTGGTGTCTGTGAAGCGTGCCACACAGCTGACACCGTAGGCGAGCCTGAGACGCAGTTCTTTAGAAGAAAGAACGCTGACGGCAGTACGGAGGCTTCATTACCTTCATTCCACAAGACGGCTAACGCGGATTACTGTACAGCCAGTTGTCATACGCACGTAAAAGGTTTCGAGAAACCTGACCTGTGTAGTTGCTTGTCATGTCATGCCGGCGTCGACAGGCAGTTTGCTCCGGTTGACGGTTCAAACGTGTCGTCAGGTCCCCAGCAGCATGACATAGTGTACAATCCACCAACCAGTCCTCCCTCTACAGGGAGTCTTGACGCGGATTGTAATACGGGAGGAACTGTAGATTGCCTGAAGTGTCATGACCTTGACACTAATGGTAACCATATGGACACAACGGTTTATTTAAAACCGATAGACTCGACCAAGACAGGCGCTTCCCCGTTGACGTCACCTTCAGCATATGCGGAGGCCGCTCCAATGGGTACGGCAGGCGCCCAGAGTATTGGAATGACCGTATGGGGTAATATCAGGTCTGATTCTACCGGTACGTATGAGACTGGTGAATGGTGTAGAAGTTGCCACGACCTGAACGGTCCGCCTTCCGCGGCGTCAACCAACCTTAATGGTAACGCCGTAGCGCCGCCGAACATAGAGTCTGATTCCTCCGGCGCCGCACGCTTCACTACGACGGGTCATGGCGCTCAATCAGGAGCTAACTTACCGCGGGTCGCACCTAACCCGGCTACGAATAATGGTAGAGCGGCATGTACAGGCTGTCACAACTATCACGGTAGCGACAACGTTCGCATGATCCAGAGAGCCGCGTGGAACGGTAGCGCATGGCAGAAGTGGAACGGTGTAAATGTGCCAGAGCCGCTGGACACATCTGCGGCGGATTATGTGTACAACGGTAATTCCACTACTATATCGAGCGTTGAACTGTTCTGTCTGGAATCGTGTCATGTTGTTGATTCATTCTCAGCTCTGCCGCCGGAACCATCATTGGACTTTAGTGATGTAATCACGGCAAGAGGCGGCGCAACGACGAAAAGAGCCCACTATGTATTTGACTACGTAGGCGGTAACCTTGGCGCTGATTATGATGCGCACAATGACACCAATTTCTACTTCAGCGGTAAAGCGGTAGGGTTCGTGCTCGGCGGTACTGCGGGAACTCCGTGGAACGATCTTGATACCTCAGATGGCAATCCTGCCACTCAGAACCATACGTACATCAATGACAGCTCTAAGGGTGAGAGCGCGAAGTTTACGACTGTTATCACCTCGACACCTTCGCCAGGTACTATCAACAGCATATTCAAGGCTATTTGGTATAACGATGGACTGAACAAGGGTAGGGCGATATGTGTGACATGTCATGATCCACACGGTTCTAATGTTGATGCTACATGGGGACTACCAAACAAGAGTCCTTCCAGTACGGATGATAACATGCTCAGAGGCGCATGGATCAATGGTACGGCATGGGGAGCTGATGCTGACGAGCCATGTGATTCATGTCATAAGTAACAGTAGCATAGCGGAAATTAATGTCGATAGTTGACATTATCAAAAAGGGGTGAGAAAATTCTCGCCCCTTTTTATTTTTTTCTTGAAAAGTTATATTATTTAGTATATGATTTGAAAAATGCTGTATTATGAATATAAGAGGGTTTTATTTTTAGTAGCGATTTTGAAAGGAGGTACGTAAGTAGTTAGTATTATTGCTTGAATTGTTAGAATAAATATTGAAAAATATATATATATATTAGAAAGGAGATATGATGAGAAAAATTAGTTTTATTGTTATATTGGTTGTACTATCATTAATGACCGCGAGTTTCGTGTTTGCAGAAGGAGCGAAGGAAGGCGACGTGACGCCGAAAATAATCCTGAAGGATGTAAGGACTAACCAACCGACAAAGCTCAATGAAATAATTAAGGGTAAAGTAACGGTGTTAGTATATATGCAGACATCCTGCGCCGCATGCAGGAAGGAGCTTGAAGCATTAAAGAACATGAAGGATTTTGTGCCAGAGCTAAATATAATAGCTGTTAGCGTTGATGCCGGCTGCACAAACAGGATTAAGAAGTACATCGACCATTATAAATTTGATTTTATGTTCTTACATGACCCAAGCTTTACAACTCCAGAGCTGTTTAATTTCTCTTTCACGCCTGCTACCGTCGTAATAGTAAAAGATGGCAAGATAATAGCGTTAAAAGGCGGATATAGAAAGGGAGACGAGAAAAAGATAATGGAAATTGTGCAGGATGCTTTAAAGAAATAATGATAATGACACATTACGTTTTATCTTATAAGGGGCTTTCAACTTAGAGGAGCCCCTTTATTATATCTTCTTTTTTAACTCTTTGACCTTATTTCTTATACTTTTATTCTTTGCGGCTTCTTTGTTATACTTCAAGTAAGATTCATAACTTTTGAGCGCGCCCTCGTCATCATCGATCTTAAGGTAGATTTAAGCTAAATTAAGGTAGTAGAATGAATAGAACCTCTTCTCATCCTGTGAGAGTAAAGAAAAGGTGTTTTCATATACTTCCTTCGCTTTCTCATATTTCTTGAGGTTATAATAGCAGTCAGCGACATAGAAATTAAGGTCATAAGCCTCAATTCCTAAGCTTATCAGCTTTAAGTATGCGTCTAAGGACTCCTGGAACTGCCCCTTCTTGTAATACAGATTAGCCATTGTAGTCAGTATCGGGATATCGTCACTATGATTCTTATAAGCAAAGCTTAAAAACTTAAGTTTCAAGTCTTCATACTGGAGATGACTTAACAAGTCAACATAGGCTAAAACGTAGTATTTATCACGCTTAATAGCCTCCTCAAGATACCCGGAAGCTTCTTCATAATCACTTCTCTTTAAGCTTATTGTTGCAAGCTGGTAGTAAATAGCCGGGTCATCAGGGGTTAGGGTCAATATCTTGTTATAAATGCTCACCGCGTTATCATATTCAATGAAGAACAGATTCTTATCAGCTTCCTGCTTTAATAACCAGGCTTTCTTCGGCGCCTGCATGTGTGACGGTTCACTAAAAATGGTCTTTAAAATATTTGACAGGAACCTGAACTGCATAGAGATCTTCAAAGTCCTGTTAGCGTTTACAATAGTGATATATTGAGAAATTAAAGGCACCTTCTGGAGCGCTAACAAGAAATTTACCACGATATCCTCAATGGGTGTCTTGACGTTATCAACGATAAAAGCTGGGAAATATGAAAGGCTTATACTAATGATAACCGGGTCTCGCTGCTCTTGCAGGTCAGTGATATGAACGACCGTTACAGGTACGCCAAGCAATGTGCCTTCGAGTTTATTGTCTGAATAAGTAAATGAATCAATATCTTCTTTCGGATAATTAAAACCAGGGTTACTCCTAAGCTTCTCTTTAAAGAAATCCAGGTAATCCTCCTTGATGGATTCATAAACCGGCAGTACCCATATAATCTTCTTGATCAGGCCTAACCGGTGCGCGGCGTACAGATAATTATAAGGAGCATATAGCCGTTTAAACTTCGTAGTTATACCGGTATAGGTCTCTAAAAGATCGTAATTATTATTCTGTATCAGCTGCTTGGCTTCTGCTATCTGAGCATCAGGGATACTTGATGTGATCTCAAGGTTAGCGTCAACAAGTATAAGCGTTGCGTCTCTTATACCGTTTTTTGCCCAGAGTGCGATGTTATCAGAGCCTATTTCAACTATCTCAACGTTTCTGACCTTATCTATAAAAACCGCGGCTGGCTCTGGCGATGCTTTTGCGGGTTCTAAAGCTAAGTCAGATCGTATCTTAGTTGCTTTTGGCTCTTTTGTCCTGGTATTGTAGTAATACAAAGACGCAAAAGCGATGATAATAATAAAAGTTATTGTTACGAATATTTTTTTCATTTTTCCACCTGAAATTAAATTTAACAGGCCAGCCTGTTTTTTATGGGGGTTAATTTCCCGCATCTTGTTACTATAAGATTAATCCAGATATGTGGGAGTAGTCCATTAATTTATGAAAAGCTATCAAAAAACGGTGAATAAATCAAGGAAATAAGTTTAATGAACTAAGTTAATGAACTTTCTCGCGGCAAGCTGACGAGAACCTGCCCTAACCCGCGGGGAATCAAGCCCATAGATAAAAACCGGTGCGCCTGTTCAGCAAGAATGAAAATAGTTTACAAAAGTCTTGAAACTTTTATTTTATATTTTAGTATTTAGGTATTATAAAGTGATTAATAATTTTCTTGTTGATAAATTCATCTTAATACTTTATAAAAAGGGGGTTGCATCAAAATAACTGCGTTTTCTCAAGGAGGAGGCATGATGCCTCAGTTATTAAGGGCTTGGTATAGAGGTTGTTAAGGTATAAATAAACTTAATGAGTTATTCTTGACTTATTTCATTAAAAGAGGAGGGCTTATGATTGGCGGACTAAGAGGTGGAAAGAGGATTGTCATGTTCATCTTAGCGATGATGATGGTGATTCTATACAGTGCTACAGGGATTGCCCAAGATACACCAATAAACGAGAAGGTTGTAACAGGTAAAGAGGAAAAACTCTCTGCCGAGACGAAGGATATAAAAGGGGTTGTTGTTGATATGCTTTCAGGGCAGCCTATTGAAGGCGCGAAAGTGTGTTTGCTCGGGGAGGAAACCACCACCGCTTATGACGGCAGATTTATTTTTAAAGACGTAAGCGTCTACCATTTTATTCAGATTACCGCGAGAATAACCACTGACTTAGATGTCATCATCGGTTGTTCATACTTCTCCGTCCCCGCGAATTATTACCCGGTAACAGCGTCAAAAGAGAATAAAATGGATGTAAAAATTGTCAATATGCTTGAAGATGCAGAAGTGGTTCTAAAGATCAACGATTATTCCATTGATGATATCGATAGGTTTTGCAGCGAATGTCATGAATCAAGCCCATGTTTGATTGAAGAAGAGTATGGGAAAGCTGTAACCAATAAGGTAAACCTTAAAGGGGTACTGGTCAAGCAGAGCAGGCTTGAGGAGTATATTGAAAAGATGCGCACCCAGAAGATTACATTTGAAAGGTATAAAAAAATAAGATACTTAGACAGTCATCCGCAGGGAATTGATATAACCGCTACTGACAGTTTCAGTGAGGGGCGGATTGCGCTGCCAGAAGGCTTGAAACTTAAGCAAAAGAAGATAATTACTTGCGATACATGTCATACGAGACACGTCCCGACAGAATTCGGACAGTTTGTCGTTATGGATTTCAACCAAAAGGAGTCTGTGTGCATTAAATGTCATAAATAAAAATTGTGTTGCATATATTTGACATTTCATATATAATTTGCAATCAGTGAGTAAAATACATTTTTTAGAAGGCGATAAATTGACAAAAAAAGTAATCGACCCCTTTTTGCTGATTTTAGTATTCTTTATCTTGCTGTTATCATTAAGCATTTCCCCGTCACCGCTAATTGAAAGAAGTTATGCCGCATGGTTCTTTTTTAAGAAGGATGAACCCAAAGAAGCGGGTTTTGTCAGAATATGGTTACCGACAAGGATTCTAAACAAGCTGGGGTCTCTTAAATCCGGTAGCAACACTAAGCAAGTGGAGAGAGAGATTGAGCAGATCAATAAGGAATTGGAAGTCCAGGTGATCCCCGTGGGAACAAAAGTCCAAATATTTTTCTATTACAAAGACAGGCCTCAAGTGAAGCATAAGCTGATTGCGAACAAGCTCTCACTGTACAGGCTTGCACTGTCGAAACCAGATGAGAATTTTGGTCCTATAATCGATGATATCGCCGCAGTGAATGAGAAAATAGATTTCCTGGAGTTTGACAGGGAGGATGATAATATCTTCTTCCAGTGGCCGGTAGAAAAGGATGAGGCGGCGCAAGAACCGTCAACGCTGCAAGTGGTGACTGAAGATGAAGATGCCCGGCCAGAAGCGCCGGCAGTTGTGACGATACCAGTACCCGTACCGGTTGCCATGTCCGCGCCCGCGCCCGCGGTGGAGCTACCGGAGCCCTCTTCAAAGGCCACGCAGCTATATATCAAAGAGCATGAGAAGACACAGCGGCTTCAAGAGAGAAATGATCAGATAGTAAAAGAATTTAGGTTAGTTGAGAAGAAGTACTTAAATGAGATAGATTCCTTGAAGGAATTGAATGATAAGTTATTAGATGATGTTGAGAATATGAAAGAGTCATATAATGAGTTATCAGAGAAAAATGCAAAGTATTTAAAAGATAATAAGGACCTAGAGCGGCGTTATAACGACTTAAAGGCGACAAAGAGTAGTGAGAGTAAAGATTTTTACAAGATAGAGAAGACGTATGAAAAGCATTTGAAAAGGATTGATGATGAGAAGAGGGCGCTGGTTTTAGACCTTGATACCGCAGAGCTGAAAATCAAGGAATTGTCTAAGAAAAATAATGACTTGCAAAGCAAAGAGAAGTTCTTGGAAGGGTTGCTCAAAGAGGAGAAACACAAAGCTGAGAAGAAAATAAAGAAGGCGCTTAAAGAATACGATCTGGAGATAAAGGCTCTTAAGAAGAAAAATAAAAAGATAAGAAAAGAATATGATGAATTTGTTAAAGGAAGCAAAAAGGGAGAATCTGACAAGATAGCTTCTTTGACCGATCAAATTCAGGCGTTAAATAAGAAGAACGACAAGTTGGCTACTGAATATGAACAGTATAAGAAAGACACCGAAGCGGAATTAAGCGAAAAGGTGAGTGAACTTACTTTACAGATCAACACTGTTAAGAGCAAAAACGAGAACCTTGTAGAGGAACTTGCCCGGAAGGAGGCTGAATATTCTAAGGAAGAGTCAATATACAAGAAAAAGGTTAAAAAGCTCCAGGGCAAGCTTGAGAAAGTCAGGGAGGATCTCGCCGCATTACAGGAAGAGCAAAAGAGTAGCCAAACTTCCGCTGTCGCCTTGGATGAAGGCATAAAAGGTGAATTAGAAGGGTTGAAAGAGAAAGCTGCTGAATATATGGAGGAGGCTGAGCGGCTCAGGGATGAGAAGGATGCTTTAAAGAGCAAGCTTGATTCAGCGCTGCAAGAGAATGATAAAGTAACAAAGGCTTTAGAGTTATATAAAAAGGACGCGTCTTCGGCTGGATCCAACGAGATAGCGACTTTAAAAGAGGAGCTAAAGAAAGCTAAGGCGGATATGGCAGAGCTGAAGAGTGAGTATGGCTCTTATAAAGAGGATGCGGCTAAGCATCAGTCTGAGATTGAGGCGGTGCTTGAGAGGGAGAAAAAGGCGCGGGAGGAATTAGAGGAGAAGCTGTCAAGTGTATCTGAAGAGAAGAAGAAACTGCAAAAAGAGGCGATGAGCATCCAGAAGGATAAGGATGACATTCTCATAAAGTACCAGAAAAAGGAAGAGGAGCTGCAACGTAAGTTAGAGCAGGCTTCAAAGGAAGATAAAGTAGCGCTTCAAAAGGAATATGACAGTCATGTCAAAGAGAAAGAGAAATTGTTGTATGAGTTAAGGGAAAAGGAGAAGAAGTACCAGGAGGCTGTCGCGCAGTTGGAGCTTGACCTTAATGCTCAGCTGGATAAAGAGCGTTTTGCGCGTATGGAAGCTGAAGAGGAGATAAAAAAATTAAAAGAGAGGCGTGAGAGCGCTGAAAAATGCAGTATCGATATCGAGAAGGAGAAGAAGAAGATCATCGAGGAGATGCGGCGTGAAGCAGAGCAGCAAAGGCAGATACTGGAATTGGCGAATGAAGAAGAGAAAAAAGAATTAAAAGCGAAATTCAAAAAGCTTCAGCTTGAAAAGGAGAAAGCTTTGGGGGAACTTCGCGCCAAAGGCGGTGGTAAGGTCTTTGATGAAGGCAGAATTGAGAGTGAGTTAAGAGCCAAGCTTGAAATAGAGATGAGGAAAAAGCTTGAGAATATGATAAAGGAAGAACTTGCCAAGGGGATGAGCGGAACAGGTGCGCAACCCAGGGTAGCGGTAAAGGCCGCCGCTGTCAGGAAGCCGCCTAAGAAAGCCGTAAAAGTTGTTGCCGCGACGCAGAAAGAGGAGGCAAGGGGTATCCCATACAGCGTTGAGTTCGAGAATTTTTACATAGAGAGCGGCCTTTGCTCAAACTGGATAACCGCGATATTTGAGGACGAGTTTGATGTCTGGGTCGGGACGAAGAACAGGGGCGTAGCAAGACTCATAAAGGGTGAGAACAATTGGATATGTTACTCAAGGTTAGATGGACTGGCCGGTGATGACGTATCATCAATAGTCAAGTATGACAACTCGATATACATCGCGACAGACCTTGGGATAAGCAAGTTTGACGGGATCAACTGGCAGACGATAAACCGCTTTGAGAATGTTGTCTTGAACAATGCCTTGATGAGGGTGCATAACAATACATTATGGATCGCCGCGAGGACTATGTATGGCGGGCTGGTCACATTTGACGGCCAAAAATGGGAGAACAAGAGCCTCATAAGGCCAGGTGAACTGTTAAACAACATCTCCAGCTTTGAGTTCCAGGGTGACACCCTCTGGATCGGTACGACAAAAAACGGTGTCTACAGTTATGATGGTAAGGTCTGGGGGATGTTGACAGTATCTTCAGGGTTAGTCAGCAATTTCATATACTCAATCGCTGTCGACGGGGATGATGTCTGGATCGGGTCTTGCTGCGGTGTCGTCAAATATAACACTACTATCTTCGCGATCACCATATTGGACAAGCAAAAAGGGTTGGCTCACGATTCTGTATATGCCATTGCCGTTGACGGCGATGCTATCTGGTTCTCCACAAAGGGCGGGATAAGCATGTATGATGGATATGAGTTCGTTAATTATACTAAGAACGATAATATCGCCGACAACAGGGTGACCTCTTTATTTGTTCAGGACAAACATGTCTGGTTTGGCACTGTCGGTGGTTTGGTTAAAGCGGTTAAAGAATATTAACAATAGAAAAAATATGGTGACAAAAAGTAACTATTTTATCGATTGTTAAGTATAAGTAGATGTAAAAAAAATCTTTTCAAAAAAGATGAGGAGAAAAATATGAAAACCTTAAATCTTCGTTATTTTAGTATATTAGCTACTTTGGTGTTTTCTTTCATAATATGCTCTAACGATGCCGCTTATGCTGATCACTCATTGGCCAATCCATGTTATACGTGCCATAACCTGAAAAGTTCAGGGATCATAGTAGGATCGCGAAGTATTTCAAGCAGCCGGACGTACCTTACTTCCGCCCCTAACAACTATGTTGCCGGCGGGCCGTTTGATTGCAGTTTCTGCCATGTGTCATTATCTGACATACCAGAGTTGTTTAACTACCCTGGTACATTGCCGACCGATGAGTCAAGTCACCCGGTTGACGTTATCAATGACGAAGATGACAATGTAAATGAGCTTGTCTGCGCAGACTGCCACTTGTTAGAGACCAGCGGCACCGGTGCCGGGCACGATGTCGCTCCCTTGGGATTACAGTCCAAAGACGGCAGTGACGGTTACCCGAACCACAAGTGGATCGATGTCGGGTTCACTCTTTACAGCGGCGTTGACTATCCTAACGACGCGAGCAACAGGACTCACCTCGTCGCGCCGTACGGGAAGAAAGTATATACCGGCAGTGACCTGAACAGATCTGTAAACTGGGGCGGCACTCTTGACAACACCACCCTGCTTTGCTTTGTATGCCACAGCGCCACAAACCTCGCCACCGGCGTAACGCTTACTGGTAACTGGGCGGCAGCTTCATACAGCATCGAGGCCGAGTATAACAAGGTCGATGACCAGGGCGTAACCGCCGGACACGTTATCCGTACAGCAGGCGGCACGCTGGCTGTAGGCGATAAAATGCCCTGCTATAACTGTCACGATTCCCATGCGGCTACCGGCGCGGGCAGTAACAAAAAGCTGATACGAAACACGACTAACCCATACAGCTCATCTTCCTTCTCTGTTACAGGATATGACTACACAAACACACAGATAATTTGCGCCGGTTGTCATGACACCGGTGTCAGCGCAACTACTACCGGCACCACTGTCGAAGGATTGACTCCGGTCGACCCGTATGACTTTGACGTTGCCAATTCAAAGACTATACATATAAATAACGGGGTCTTGGCTACTTTGGCCAACTCGACTGTCGGCTGCCTGAACGTTGTCGGCAGCAAGTGCCACTCAAACGCGCACAACCCGAAAGCGATAGCCGATTCTGATGACCAGCCATGCTTCCCATGCCATGGCGGCGTGGTTAATGACAGCGCTATGGATCCATGGGGCAGGGGCGGCGATTTTGGCGCTAACAACACAAAGACAACAACCGTTGACGCTACAATTACATCAGCTCACAACATCGATTTCGATGCTACTAACCACGGAGCGGATAACCCCCTTGGTACAAGAGGATCATGTACTGTCTGTCACACTGTGGAAAAACGGCTCATGGCTGACGGTACTACACTGAAACTCTGGCATGGCGACGGTGACCCGCGTAACGACTTTAGAGACGTGAGTCCGACTACTGTCGATGAACTTGACGCGGCGCCGGTTCTGATAAATGATACAGAAGGATATCGATATGACCCGCCGTGGCTCTTATGTATCGACTGCCACGATAATGAAACGGACACCACCGAAGATTACTACGGTTTAATAGGTAACAACGTTTCTGCGCCATTAAACCTTGATCAATTTATAGATATAACCACTCCGACCCCGTTGGAGTATGTATACGGCGCCGGCGATTTTGACAATTCCGCTTATCATGACGCGCTTGTCGCGGATGCCATGGCGCCCCCGAGCGTCGGTACCGATAACAACGCGACGCCGGTCAAAAGATATAATCTTCAGCCATATAAGGCACATTACAAGCAGACTGACAGCTCTGGAGTTCTGCACGTTTTAGAACCTTCGAGTACTACTACAGATCCACTGAATGCCGCATACCCATCGTATGACGCGACTGCCGCTTCTGAGGATTCCACTTCGGCGGCATGGAGAGTCGTTGCGTGCCTGGACTGCCATAATTCGCATGGCGGCGAGAACGCTTCGCTGTACAGGAGCCCGCGTCAGACACCTACAACAGGACTGACAAACGCCAACGGAAGAGACATCTGCCTTGACTGCCATAATGATACGGTGGTGCCTCAGATAGATTTCCCGCCTCAGATGCAAGTTACACAGGGCGGCGCTATGACCCCGCCTAATACAAGAGGCCCTATGATGGTGCCGCCGGCGACAGACCGGTACCTAAACGATATACCAGAGCATTCTGACGGCGTTACAAGCTGCTCAAAGAGCTCAGGCGCCGTGTATGCGTGTCATAACCCGCATTCACCGTCCTGTGAGACGTGTCACGGCTACCCTGCTGTTATAGGCGGCGGTGTGGATATACCATAAATTATTAAACCATGTAACTAATGGGGTGTATTCTGGTATTATTAAACAGCATAAAAATAAACTCGGTTGAATGGAAACAGGAGGAAATAAATGGATTCCCTGCTTAAGTTAAACAAGAAACTGCTGATGGTGGCGTTAGCTTCACTACTGCCAATATTGCTATTTAGTGTGTCGGCGTTTTCTTTTGTGCACTATGAACACACGAACAATGGCATAAAGTGCATCTCTTGCCATAATTCCTTTATGCACCAGAATACAGGGCGGACAAACGCCGTTAACTCATTCAAGTATCTAAATGGTGATGATGACGATGTAGCGACCGGCGGGCCTATCGGGACGACAGAAGGCACTTATGTTTCAGGTATGCCTAATACATGCCAGAACGTTGACTGTCACGCGGAGAATACTGTCGCTACTGATGAGGTTGTGACCTGCTCCTCCTGTCACTTTGACACTGCCGATACTAATGACTTCACTTATTTGGGCGTAACGCCGGTTATGGCTAAGATCGATTCCGCTCAATGGACGAATACCGGTCACGGGCGGCTGGTCGCATCTGGTAACTATATTTCAGGCAACCCCCCTGCTAATTTCACGGATTGTACTACATATTGCCATACAACATCCGTAGCGCACGGCGAATCCGCCACAAACCCGTTCAGGCTGATTACAAACGGCGGAGCTGTTGATTTCAGCGATGTTGCCGACCCTCAGCTTGACAATACTGTATGTCTGGACTGCCACAGCGCTACCGGCGTTACAAGCGGCCTTGCTACAGCTTATCCAGAAGAGAACCATTTTACGGCAAAAGCGTTAGCCAATAACGGTCAGATCTCCGGCGGCTCGTTCTGCTGGGACTGTCACGACCCGCACGGCGATACAAACGATTATATGCTTCATGAAACCATAACAAAAACTTCTGACGGCGTGTTCGGTATACCGCAGACTTACACCGCGGCATTTGTATTCAGTAAAGCAGAAGAAGCCGGTGAAGATTTAGACGGACCCGGCGTCGGGATAGACTCTGACCCGCTCGCGTATGATTGGGCGGATTATGTAAAAGATGTAACGTTTGACGGTGTTTGTCAGGTCTGCCACGATTTCACAATCCGCTTCAAAGGCGGAGCGGGCGGCGATTACGCTTCCACACACAACCATAGCGGCACCGGTGTCGGGCAAAGATGTACTGCCTGCCACGCGCACCAGAACGATTTCACCGCTTCGTGTAACACATGCCACAACTACACTGACATAGGTTGTAACACGGATTCAAGCTGGCCGTCTAACCCGGACGTCGGGTGGGACCCGGTTCTTGATACGACTACTCACGAAAAGCATGTATGCTCACCTGTCGCGATGAGTTGCTCTGACTGCCATGGTCATAACGGTAGCGGCGCGACGCACAATCAGGGCACCGCGGCTAACAAAGGTGCGGGCACCCCTGTGGACGCCGCTTTCGTAACCATAGATTTAGCAAATATAGCCACAGATCCGGCATACTGGAACGGTAACGGTACCAATATAACATACAGCGGCACGCCGGGCGTGGATTCCGCTACCATAAGAAAGACCTGTGACAATACTACCTGCCATTACGGTCTGTCGCCTGACTGGGGGATGGAAGTCGCTTGCACCGACCTTGACCCGTCAACTATACTTATAACTGACCCTGCTAACGGTACAAACGTCACTATCGGTACTCCGGTCAATGTAACAGTCTCGCTGACGGCGGGAGACGCGGACATTGCCAACGCCGAGTATGAGACAAGCGATAACCCGGGCGTCTGGAACGCTCTGGCCACGCCGTGGGATACATCAGCGCTTACCGATGGTGTCAACTATACGGTCACGGCAAGGGCTACAGACCCTGATTGCAACGAAATAGTCTATGATACAAGCGTTGTTACGGCGGTTGCCGCTCCTTCAATGACGCCGTTTGGCCCTATTTCTCATTACGCTAACCCGGACACCGGTACTAACCTTGGTAACGATGTAACAAACGTTACTTGCGGGACAGACCCGTTGTCGGGTGGTAACTGGGTGATATTAGAGCCATCCCCCACATGCGGCGGTGACGGCACTAATAGAGTAAGGATCAGCCTGAAACCGCCACCGAGCGCGACAACAATTCTTGTCACCGCGATAAGGAACACGACAAGGGCTGATGGCATCGAGATAACTACATGGGACGCGGAGGCCTGGGCCAAAGATAAGGATGGCGGCGATATAACTTTAACGTTTGAGTTGATCGATTACTTCAACGGTACTGTTGTACCAATCGCAAGCGCTACAGACCCGACATTCCTGCCTACTAATGTGGACTCTCTTGTATCTGTAACGGGCGTTTCAGCTGGCAATTACCTCTTGCAGGCAGGGCACAAGATCGGTCTTAGGGTAATTGGTAATTTTACCGGTACAGCGTCAACGGATTTTAGGATGTATCTTGCCGACAAGAATCCGCCGATCACCAACTTTAGAATGATATTGACTTACAGCGGTAACAGCGCGGACGGTACGGGCCTTGCCCCGCCGGCTCCGGGCAGCGTTACCGATATTACACCCGCGCCGCCGGAGACTACGGGCGGGGGCACCACGCCGCTTGCGTGTAACACATGCCACCAGTTTGGCCCTGACGATGACGTAGCGGGCGCGAAGAACATAGACGGCGTGGATCAGTACTACTATCCGAATGTCGGCGACCACACGAAGCACGGTATGACGAACATCGCCGGCGGCGTCTACGCGAGCCCGACGAACGTTGATGCTCAGGGCACGTGTACAACATGCCACGAATCCGGTGATATACTAACCCCGACTGACTGGACAACGAACCACAGAACCGGTAATATTGACTTTGCCGCGAGCATAAAGGGCGGAACTTACGATCCGCCTACAAAGACGTGTACGGGCGTGTCCTGTCACGGCGCTTCTAACCCTGTATGGGGCGTTAGCGTTATGACATGCTTTGACTGCCACAGCGGCGTTGAGGCGGATAATAAGCCTCAGATATCGCTTGGCACGCCGAACCCGATTGACCAGACTCAATATAATACGACAGGTCACGGTCAGTGGGTTGTAGGACCTACTTACCCGAATGAATGCTATGAGTGTCATAATAGCGTTGCGGCTCACACTACTAAAGACCCGAACGACCCGTTCAGGCTGGGCGTAAACGCTCAGAACATGGACAATGTCTGTCTGAACGCCTGCCACGGCGTGGGGGGCACGTCCATTTATACGGACATGCTGTCTCATACCAAGACTGTCATAGGTTCGCTTTACACATGGCCGTTTGTACCGAAATGTATAGACTGCCACGATCCTCATGGCGACGCTAATATCAAGATGATCAGACCTAAGATAAATGTCGCGACCAATAACAACAACCCCGGCGGCGGCAGCTACGATGCCGGTGATGGCGACATAGACGGTGATACATACATAGATTATGGCATCCAGAAGTCTACGGCTATTGCGCCTGCTGACGCGGCGTCACAAAACAGCCAGTTATCGACGGCGATTTCATTTACCAACAACACTATTGGTAAAGGCGCTGGCGGATTCGCAGGGGGCGCGGGCAGTGAAGGCACGGGTATCTGCGAAGTATGCCACCAGAATACGCCAAGATATAACAGGCAGGGCGATACAAATAATGACGGCCACCCGCCGGATCCTTGCACAAACTGCCATAATCATGCGCAGGGCTTCAAGGGCGCGGGCGGCGGGCCTGGCTCTAACTGCCTGGGCTGTCATAACGTGCCGCAGGGTCTAAGAAGATCTATACAGCTGGATTTCGAGATGACTTATACGCACGCTGTCACATGGGCTACTATGTCAGGCTCTGACTGTGAGAACTGCCATACAGCCAACCACAGCGATGGCGGCGCGATAACATTGAAAGTATGGGATCCGGGCGGCGCTACCTTTGTAGGCGTCAACTATACCGGTGGCAACACGGCGAATCAGGCGTGCTTGAGTTGCCACGATTCTGACGGCGGACCGGCGTTTTCCAGCGGGCTTACGCCGCCGAACATCAACGCAAGGTGGCAAAACGGCGCTACGACAACGCCTTATAACAAGTATCCTGACGGCGGTACGGGAGCCTATCCTAACACCGTACCAGTGCTGCAAAAATCATATTCGCCACATGCGATGCCGGGTACAAACGATAACAAAGGCGCAAGCAACACTACAGGCGAAATCGGTTGTGTAGGTACCGGCGTAGCATACGGCTGCCACACCGCACACGGTTCTAACTTTGGCTCTGGCGCTGACGGCACGATAGTGACTACAAGGCGTATGCTGAACAATAATGGCGGCGCTTATACAGCCACTGATTTTGACGAGAAATTATGTTGGGGCTGTCACCCTGATGACGGGTTCGATTATTACGGCGACGACAGCGTTCAGGGCGACGGTATCGGCTGGCAGGGAACGTGGAACAATTCCATCGCGACTTATAAGGCTGGGAATTACCAGTCAAGCCACTTCTACCCAAGTCTGACGGCTACATGGAACGGCTCGGGTATCCCTTCTGGCACCAGGAACAACATTTACTGTTCGACCTGCCATAACCCGCACGGACTGTTACCTGACGCTCAGGATCCAGACTCTCCGTTCAAAGTGCCGATACTGCGTGGTACGTGGCTGACATCGCCTTACAAAGAGGACAGGGCGCCCGGCTCAGTAACCAGTAACCCGGGTACGAACGTCTACGCGCCATGGAACGATACCAATAATGATTTCGGTCCACTGCCAAGGGTAACGCCAAACAAAGATCAGGCGGATGTAGAGCCCGGCGGCGGCTACACCGGTACATATAAAAACGGCTGGGACGGTTTCTTTATCGACCAGAACACGTTTGGCCCCGGCGTTTATATAACGAACACCGGAGCAGGCCCGAACCTGACTTCTGAGACTGAGTTTGCCGGACTGTGCATGAACTGTCACACAAAGAACTATCTTGTGACGCTGGCAAGCTGGAATGGTCATAATACTGTGTTAGGCTGGGATACTGCCCCAGGCGCTACCTTTAATGACATATTTGACGGGCAGGCGGGTTCGAGTGATGGTACCACGGGGTCTGGCAAGACAAACACGGGCGGCAGTGAGTGGATGTTCCAGTACTTTGGCGGCGCTTCTGTAGACTATGGACAAGGCGGTAGTAGCAGAAAATACGGTACGCGGTCAGGGGATACCAGCCCGATAAGAGAACCGACGATAGATAACAAGTACGCTTATAATGGAACTAACTGGGGCTTGAACTACGCTACTCAAAGTAGTGCGGGCGGGATACAGCAAGGGTTCCATAAGTATCCATGCTCCAAGTGCCATAATCCTCACGCAGCAAGGCTGCCAAGGCTTATGAGGACAAACTGTCTTGACAACGGTTCGTACGCAACAGGCCACGTAAACGAGACCCTGGCCGATGATTACGGCCCGGGCACTGATTATTCTGATAAGACGGTATCAGGTAGCCATACGCCTACAGGCACCGCTGAATATCAAGCTCTTGTCGTCAATCTCGTAACGACAAACTGGGAGGCTGCAAACTGTCACAGCGTTGCCGGTTCAAATGCTCACGGCTGGAACACGTTGACGCCGTGGGATGGGCCTTAACTAAACAGATGAATGGTAACTAATAGTTGCCAGGAAAGTATTTTATGATGAAAGAGTTATTTATAGACATAGAAAAAGGAGATAAACCGATGAAAAAGGTTATCGCAAAAGCGCCGCTCAATAAGATGCTGATATTGCTCATGGCATTAATGTTTGCCGCGTCAACTGCATTCGGCTATGAGGTGATGAATGAAGCCTTCTCGCAAAGCAATAAGGGGGCGAATGTCGCAGGCGGTGAGTTCATCAAACTAAGTGACGGTCAGGAGGGCTGGCGGGCTACAACTTCGACAGAAGCCTATAACGGCGAAGAACCGAACTATATGGTTTATGATATTAAAAATATCAAGGGCTTGCAAGAGGGCACGATAGAGTTCTTCGTACAGCGAAGCCGTGAAGGCGGAGTCGTTTATGAGCGCAGTGGCAATCCAGAGACCTACGATACATTGTTCGAGCTGTTAGCCCCTTCCCACAACACTGTATTCAGCTTGATGATCATGTGGGATTACGCGAATAACGCTAATGAAAGCGCGCTCTTGTTTAATCACTCTCAACTGACGAGCGGTAGCGGCATTCACCGTGTATGGCCTGAAGTGGTGCCTATGGGATTCAAGCCTGAAATCGGTGATTCAGTTCACGTCGCGATTACATTCGGCGCAACGCCTTCAGACAACAAGGTATATATAAACGGCGCTGAGATCGGCAGGTCAGAGAATTTACTGCCGGGGGTTACTGTGGGAACCGCTGACGGGAGCTTCGCAGATTACATCACAGCTTCGGCTTCGATGAGAATCGGTATCGAGACAGGGGCCCCGGACAACTACCCCGGTGGATCGTCCATGCTTTACCGCTCTGTATTAAGCAGTATTGTCGTTGATGATGAGATAAAGACAAGCTTTGCACTTGACGGCTTCGCGTATGCCGGTATCCCTGCCGGACTGAAAGCTGATTATGCTGACTCTTCAGTATCATTGACCTGGGGCGGGGCGCAGTCATCTGATGTCGTCGGTTATAATGTTTATAAGAAGGCAGTGAACGAGAGTACTTATACAAAGTTAAACGATACAGAAGTAAGTGATTCAGGTTTTAGCGATGGTGACGTAACATAAGGGTTAAGCTATGATTATGTTGTAAAAGGCGTAAACAGTGACGGCATGGAGTCAAACGCGTCCAACGTCGCCTCAATAACAGTCATTTCAGAGTTCTATAGAGTGACGGAGACTTCAAAGGATTATGACCCCAAGAACCTCACCGGCGCTTATTCTGACGGTGCGATTGTCCTTAATTGGGGCGCGCCGGCCGGCGTTACTTTAGCCGGATATAATGTATACAGGCGGGAAGGCGAAGGGAGCGCAATGTTCACGAAATTGACAAGCGACCCGATCGCTGCGACAACTTACAGCGATTCCGCTATTACTTCTGGCGGTGTATACTACTATTCAGTGACGTCAGTCAGCGCAGACGGCAAAGAGGGACGGTACCCGTCTGAGATCAGAGTAGAGGCGGCAAACGTTGCGATAAGCTCGATCTCCATCGATCCTTCAAGGGCAGTAAGATCCGGTGAAGAGGTAACGATCACTGCTTTGGGTACATCAGGTAATACCGGCGCTTTTTCAGTCGCCGGAGTAGTTAGCGGCGCGGGGCTTAGCGAGACCTCAGCAGGCGTATATTACGGTACGTTTACGGCAGGTGATTCTGTTGACAGCGCGTCAGTCACCGTCAGTCTTGGCGGTGTGACGCAGACGGCGGCATCGACGGTCACAATAGACAATGACGCTCCTTATAAGATCGTCGGCCTTGACATCAAGAATGACTGGGAAGCTGAGATAAACATCGACTGGCAACCTGCGACAGACTCTGATTTCAATCACTATAATGTATACAGGAGCACAGAAGATATAACTACGCTCGCGGGCGTAACGCCGGTCGCAGTGATCGACAGCGCGGACACATCAGATTACTGGGATCAAAGCGTGACACCGAACCTGGTATATTTCTACGCCGTCGCCGCAGTCGATAATGCCGGTAACGTTGGCGATATGTCAGACGTTGTCTCGGCAAGGGTGCTCGCGGACACATCATTACCGGTTGTCTATAGTATAAGTGACAATTCTGCCGGTGTAACATTAAGAGATGGTGACGTTTTAGAGGTATTAGTAGAGGGAGAATCAGACTGTGAAGCATCATTCAGCGTTGGTTCTGTTGTAGTGGATGTTGCATTGACGGAAGACAGCAGGGTCGGTAGCTATACCGGCAGCTATATTGTGCAGGCATCTGATATAGTAAATGATTTTATTGTTGTAAAGCTTGCTGACTCCTCTGGTAACGAGTCTACTTTTGCGAGTGAATATAAAGTAAATATCGACGGGGGCACACAGACCGATACAGCGCCGCCTGCAATTGACAGCATTTCTGAGAACTCATGGTCGATTGCCGGTTTCTCAGGTAAATTGGTTGCCGGCGATCTGCTGACCGTTGACCTCACAGGTGAGGCGGGCGGTACGGCGTATTTTGATATCACAGGAGTAGCCGAGAAAGTCAGAATGACAGAGAGCGCGGATGAGCCGGGTACATATACCGGTACATATACGATACAAGACGGTGATTATGCACAAGCTGCTTCAGTTACCGGTTCTTTGGCGGACGCGGCGGGTAATGTAACGTCATTGACAGCGTCAAGCACGTTTGATGTCGATACGACAATAAACATCGAAGTGACCCCGAGCCAGAGCGTAGTACCTGCTGACGAGAGTACAAGCGTCGATGTTGTGGCGAAAGCGACAGACCTGAACGGTGATGCCGTATCAGGCCATAATATCAAGTTCACGCTGACAACTACAGATGAATACACAGGTATCGTCGGTTCGGGCAGATACACCGAATTTGATGATATCGTTGGCGGCAGTTTGCGCGTCGAGTGGCGTGGCGAGACAGACGCATTTGGTGAGGTAAGCGTATCCTACAAGTCCGGTTTTGCGGCCAAGACAGCGATGATCCTCGCGAAAGACTTAAATTCCGGTGACATAGGGGTTGGTTATATTACATCATTTGTTTCAGCAAGCGTCGATATTACGTTGCTTCAGCAGATGTCATCAAGGCGTTTAAGGACGATAGGGCTTGGCGTATACATATCAGTTACCGCTACGCCTGACAAATTGACGGCAGATGGTGAGAGCAAGTCAAGGATCAAAGCGAGAGTGACGGATGTTACCGGTCAACCGGTTTCAGGTGAGAGAATCGTGTTTAGTATATCAAGTGATAACGGTACATTGGTTGCCCTTGATTATACTACTGACAACAGGGGCCTTGCCGAAGCTGTTTACACCGCGGGTAAGAAGATCGGTACTGTGGTTGTCACAGCGCTGGATACGACAGCAGGTATAAGCGGCTCGACGATGATCGTCTTGATGAGTGACGCACCGGCTAATGTATACATCTCTGCATCACCGACGACACTGCCGGCTGACAGCAGAAGCAGAGCGACGATCGACATAAAAGTGAGTGATATTAATGATAACCCGAACCAGGGCGCCATTATCGAGTATGAGATAACAAAAGGCGGCGGTTCTCTGGACAGTAACTCTAACGATACAGACCGAAACGGTGAAGCGAAGAATGGGTACAGGGCGGGAGCTTCCGCCGGTACTGTTACGATCCAGGCGAAGGTAACTTCAAGGATACCATCGACACAAGAGGTCAGCAGAGCCAAAGGTACAGTATTTATCGGTAAGGTGTTCGATGACTTTGAAGATGGTGAAGTTACGAAGTGGTTAAAAGATGTTGGTGATGATATTGCGAAAGGTGAAGTTATCGCGAAGATCTCGACTGATATGGGAGAGTTTGATGTAGTAGCAAGGCAGGCAGGAAAGCTCTACTCGATCAAGAAGTATGAAGATGATGACTTTACAATTGGTGAGACATTAGCTATTATTGAAGTAGAATAGTATTAAGACTTAGTTATATTATAGCTTTGAAAAGAAAGGAGGGTCACAATGAAAAAAGTTAAGTACATGAAGCCGAAGGTTGTTGGAAGTAGCAGCGTTCATCCGTGCTAATTGGCAAACTAAAGGAAATATGATAAAAAAAGCCGGTTCCTGGTTACCTAACCAGGTAAATCGGTTTTTTTTGTCTATTTTACGCGCAGGCGGGAAATATATGAAAATAGATATACATAACAGAGTTATACGTGCGTTTTGTTTGTTGATTGCCGCTGTTATATTTAGTGGTAATGCATTTTGTGCAGAGCAGACAGACGCTCTAATATTATTGAATGATAATATTACTATAAACGAGGCGAAAGCGCTATTTTATAAGAATAATATCCACGCGAATCTTTTTATGATACCAGGCTCTGTTTATGTGAATGGAGAGAGGCAGAGCATCTTAAGCCTGAAGGGGGATGCTATAGTAAAGGACGTCTTTTTGTCAGGCGCACAAGCTGGTGCTGGAACGGAATCATTCACAAAGAATCAGTGCCAGGCGGTCAATTTTTTCCAATATAACGAGAATCTGAAAGCAAGGGCGGAATATTCAGGTGGGGAGGAAAAGATGGAGATCACTCACGCGCCGCCAAGAGATCTCTTTGTTCACAGCAAAAGAGAGAGTACATTAAACAGCATTGCCGCAACCTCTTTTACAAAACCCGCCGATTTCTATTTTACATCAGAGTATTTAATAGGTGACGTTTCAGTCGCGATAGTCATCCCAGAGAGCGATGGCAGCGAGATGGACTCGACAGAGGATTGGGACGAGGCGAGGATAGAAGAGGTGGTCAATGAGATACAGGCGTCTTTGATATGGTGGAGCAACCGGATACCTGGTCAGAAGCTATCGTTTTATGTTTTCAAGTACCCGCAAGTCACCACAAAATATGAGATAATAAACATGACGGCGGGCGAGGCGTTCTCTGACGAATCGCTCTGGGTGGATGATATTATGGTCAATCTGGGCTATAGCGATGATCTTTATCCGCCTGAAGAATATGATTATATGGATAAAGTCTATGCATTTAACAATGACTTACGGAACGGCGTCGAGGACGAAGAGGTAATAACTGACTGGGCAATAACATTCTTTGTCATAGACAGTTTTAACGATGATGACGGTAAGTTCGCCAATGATTTCTTTGCTCTCACCTATTTGGGCGGGCCATACACAATTTTAACGTATGATAATGAGAACTATGGCATAGAGAAGATGAGGGAGGTCGCTCTGCACGAGATGGCGCACCAGTTTTATGCGTTAGATGAATATTATATCGCTTATGAGCCGTGCACCTCACGCTCTGGTTATCTCGCGGTGGAGAACCAGAACAGCGAGTTTAGCGAATCGTCTTCCTGCGTCTCTGATGAGGTCTGCGTTATGAGAGATTTAGGCCGCTCCACATTCCCTTATGATACCGGTAAGCTTTGCGATTATACGAGGGGGCAGTTAGGGCTGGACGACATGGATGAGGATGGTGTGCTTGACCCTGTAGGTGCGGATCCGGTAATCCTCCTTGACCCTTATGAGGAGGGGACGATGATGTTTGCCGGCAGCGTTTCCGTCAAGACATACCCGAACTCAAACCCGCTCATGTACCCGAATAGTGTGGACCGGCTGGATATAACGGTAAGTAAGATAGTGACGCTTCAATATAGGTTAGGTGAAGAGGGCTGGGTAGACATTGAACCAGATGACGGCGAGTTGTGGGGGCGTACGGAGCGGTTCGCTTTTATACCGGTGCCGATCCAGACCGGTTATTTTACGTTGGAGATAAAGGCGGTGGATTCTATGGGTAATGAGACAAAGGTGGTGGCGGCGACGAACCTGTATATAGAGTCGACAGCAGGCAATTCTGTTGTATCTCTGTGTTTTATTGCCAGTGCCTCTTATGATAATGATACAAGTCAGAACATTGTCTTAGAAGCGCTTGATTATTTTACGAAAAGCATAAGAGGTTTATAATGAATCCATGAAGCGATTAAGAATATTAAAGTTTTTTAATTTTATAAAAAAAACATTGACAAATTGCGTTAAAGTATGTATTTTACGAACAATATGGTGAAAAACCATGTTAGGGGGTTTTTTATAAGAAGCGTGTTCAGACAACCTAAAAGGAGATAATGTATATGAAGGTAAAGTCATTTGCTGTTCTTTTCACTGCTTTAAGTATACTTCTTTTTGGCCTTTCTAATAATTCTTATGCAGACAAAGAATGGAATTTAATTTCAGAAGGTGCGTATTTCGGTTTTGGCGGGGCTGTCGATCCGCTTACCCAATTGCCTGCCGTGGTTACAGATTTCAATTCAGATGGTATCGATGATGTGGCATTGGGGTTTGGTGCTGGTGCTGCCGCGGGTGCCCAGTTAGCGGACGAAAAAGTGTACATTGTCTTGGGTAATGAAGAGGCGAAGAACTTTGTAGATGAACCGGTGTTGGTGATTACCGGTAATGAAAACAGTGCCTTTGGAACTGTTGTCAAGAATATCGGAGATATTGATAATGATGGTGGGGACGACCTCTTGGTGGGTGCGCCTGGTGAGGGGGCAGTATATATCTTACTTAATTCGCTTATCCATGCCCAGATCATAGAAGATGGCGAGATCAATATCCAAAATGGCGATACGGTCAGCTTAAAGATAATGGGGCCTTCTCCCAGCTTGTTTGGTGTAGCGGCTGACATAGCTGGTGATGTAAATGGTGACGGGATTAATGACCTCTTGATCTCTGAGATGGGGGATTCTGGCAAGGTTCATTTCATCTTAGGGAATGTTATAAGAGACAGTATTAACAGTGCATCTCACATATTGAATCTATCAGGAGCTGATTCTGCCAGCGCAGTCTTTGAAGGACCGCTAATCGGGGAATTCGGCTTTGCTGTAGGCAGCGCCGGGGATATAAATGGTGATGATTACGACGACATAATAATAACCGCGCCTTCAGTGGGGGCCACGCCAGGTGGTGGTGCGGCCTATATCTATCTTGGTGATTCTATAATCGATACTGAAGTTGATATGATTATTAACAGTATTCCTTACAGAGATTCATCAACAAATGAGTATGTGAATTCTTCTTTTGGTTATACATTCGCTTCTGGTTTTGACATAAATGGTGATGGGAAGGACGATTTATTGATCGGCGCGCCTAATTCGGGTACCGTCAAAGACTCTGGTACCGCGTATTTATATTTTGGCAGCGCAATCATGTCGCAGATGCAGGAAAGGTCGGTCTATAACCACGAGGAGAAAGATTACATAGAGTTCTTCGGGGAAGCGGAAGGCGATAATTTTGGCAGAGTAGTAGGTGCGATAAATGCTAATGGTGATAATTATGACGATATAATAATAACAGCTCCCTTAGGTAAGGATGAGGGGACAGGGCGGGTTTATTATTTGGCCGGTAATGAGACTGAGAAGCTGACAAATACATTTGATACAATAATGATAGGTTCGTTCAGCCCAAGTGGCGCGGATATGATCGGTGAAGGTTTAGGCTTTTCTATCGCTGTCGGAAAGAACACGTCTGAGGCTGGTACAGAGGATTTGTATTTGTTCAGTTCGGATACAAAAAGGAAGATCAAGCTTTGCGCAATTGTCAATACTCCTTCGAATGTCCTTGATAGTAACGTAATCGCCGAAAAAAATTATGTTTTAACGGCTGAGGATAGTCCGTATATTGTGCGTGATGATTTAAACATCCCCAAGGGAGAGACGCTGACGATTACTACTGGAGTGACCTTAAAGTTTAATACTATTAAATTCTCAAGCGGTGGTTATTCTGATGATTTATTAGAGCTGAACGTTTTAGGGGCGCTTATTGCTGAAGGGACGCCAGGGCTTGGGCACAACAATGAGGATATTGTTTTCACGATGAACACTGCAAGCCCCACAAAAGGTGGTTGGCTGGGAATAAATATTGATGATGGCGGCACCGCCATCATCAAAAATTGTAGCATCGGTTATGGCGTTAACGGTGTATTGGTTGACAGGTCTGAATTAACCTTTGAAAACAATTCAGTATTTAGAAATGGTGGTACTCTTAAGTTGCCGGAGGATTGTTTGGCGAGCGATTTTGTTTGTGCTTCACCAGCTGGCTATGGCGTTTTTGTAAAGAGCGGGCATTTATATTCTTTTGAAAACAATTTACTATATAATAATGATGCAGATGGCCTTAGCATTGTTACGCCTGATGCCCCTGCGGAAGACCCTAAAAACATTTTGAGCCAGATAATAGGGAACGAGTTTATCACTAATGGTAGAAATGCGTTAAGCACTGATGATAAAGAATTAAACATTAGTTTCATCTCTGATAATATTATGCTCTTTAATGGTGCCAGTGGCATAGATGGCTTCTCTGATACACAGATATCAAACAACTTCATCTCATCAAATTATGGCAGTGGCATCGGTAGTGTTTCACGAAGCACTGTATCAAATAATTTCATTGAGTTTAACGCAGTGGGCATTGTAGCGAAGGACTCAACAACTATTGAAAATAATGTTGTTGTCAGTAATGAAGTCGGAGTATCGCTGGATTCATCGAAGCTGACAAATAATCTGATCGGGGTTAAAGAGAATGGTGAACCGGCGCCAAATGGTACTGGTGTTGTTGCCAGCTCTCTTGTTGAAATATACCAAAACCTGATCCAGTACAATGACTTAAATGGCTTGGAGCTGATGAAAAATTCTGCTGGCTCTGAGGCAAGCGCTGTTGTCTGGCAGAATCAAATCTCTGATAATGGCAGAAATGGTATCGTGCTTTTTGACGCAAGTCCAAAGATTATCGGTAATGACATTTATGGTAATGGGACGAGTGGAGGTTACAGGGAAGCTAATGGTATTAAAAGCGACAATTCCTCCAGGCCGTTGATTTCGCAGAACAACTTCAGAAAGGTTGTGCAAAACAGCCCTGTTGACAATGCTGATATGGCGTTAAGGCTTTTTCATAATGCACCAAGTTATGAAAATGAGTTCTTTACGATTAGCCCAAGTGGAAATTGGTGGGGAACTGTTGTTAAAGATGATATCGAAAAAATAATATGGGATATCAATGATGATGACATATCTATTTTAGGGGAGGTGGGGATCACTTCTCAAGCAAATGGTGAGATAGAAAAATCGACTGTTGCAAAGCCGTCTACAACGGCTCAAACCGTGCCATCAATATTCTCATGTTTTATCGCCACTTCATCTTATTATGAGCCAAAAAAAGAAGGAATTGAAAATGACAAGAATTTTTTAAATAGAGTTATTGAAATTATGAATATTTTAACTTTTTAAGGGGGAGAACATGCGAAAATTAGCGACAAGAGTTCCTTTGTTAGTACTATGTCTTATTCTTGGTGCGTTATTGATAGCTTCTTGTAATGATTCACAAGATGCTGTTATCAACAGCTCAGGGGGGGATGACTCTGCTTTGGCAATAACTGATATGGATAGTGATGGTTACGATAGTACCGTTGATTGCAACGATGATGATCCTACCGTACACCCTGGCGCGACTGAAATGCTTGGTGACGGGGTTGACAGTAACTGTGATGAGGTCGGGAGTGATGTTGACGCTGATAATGACGGATACAGCGCATCTGAGGGCGATTGCAATGACAATGATCCTACTATCGGTAATTATGCCCAGGAAGTATGTGGTGATGGTATAGATCAGAACTGTGATGGTTATGACCTTTTATGTACAGAAGCTGATGCCGCAAATGAGGACAACGACTTTGACGGATATACTCCAGCTACTGGTGATTGCGATGACAATGACCCTGATATAAATCCAGGCGCGACGGATACTTGTGAGGATGGCATTGACCAGAACTGTGATGGTATCGACCCTGCCTGCGATAATGATGGCGATGGCTACCCGGTTAATCAGGACTGTGATGACAATGATCCTACAATCCACACTGGCGCACCTGAAAATTGCTATGATGGTATTGACAGAAATTGTGACGGGTTGCTTTTAGACTGTAACGTTGACTTGGATGCTGACGGGTACAGTGTATCCGCGGGGGATTGCAATGACCTGAACCCGAAAATAAATCCTGGGGTAATAGAGGGGAGAAACGCACAGGGCAAGTTAGAGAATTGTGGTGATATAGTTGATAACGATTGTGACAGCTATATAGACTTAGAGGAATCATCTTGTAATGAGCCCGAATTCAGTTCAACAGCCATAACTTCGACAGCTTGTATTGAAGGCATTTCCCCTGATGGCACTACGAAGGATATATGTGACACATACTCTGTCAAGTTTACAGCCAATACATTGTCAAAAGGACCTGATAACACCACCTATACGCTGTATGTTGACTGGGCGATAGTATTTAGGGAGTACCACGTAATGAACGTTTTAGAAGGTGGGGTGCCAAGCTATTTCGCAGTTGAGTGGACAGGTGTTGAAGCTCATCATCGCTACGACGAGAGAGACCCATACACAATACAGAACCCGTATGCGTATCCTGACTTTTTGATAGACACAAACGCGGATGGAGTGCCTGAGCCGCAGTATTATGCATGCCCGGCTACATCAGGTCCTGGTGATTATCCTGTATGTTATAGTGGTTCAGGGTCAGCTAAAACAATTTTGTTATATTCTAATACATACATGAACGGTGCCGCTACTGAGCAGCTTTACTTGATACCGTTTTCTTGGCATGTTAGAGCGACGGATGCGCCTGGAAGATGGATAGACGCGGCCGGCTATTTTGATGGTGAGTATTAAAATTTAATAATCTCTGATTTGAAAATTTTTTCTAAATGTATTGAAAAAAGCTAAGTGGGGGAGTTTTATCTTGAATCCCAATAAAACCAGGGTTCGGCGGATTTTATATATAATTTGGTTTTTTTTTACAATAGCGGGTTTTACGGTGTTAAAGAGCAATGATTGTTTTGCTGCGGCTATTGACGCTTCAATTGATTTCTCTTATGATACTGGTGAAACTACGACCACAACTTCTGGTACAAGTACGAATGAGAGCGTTAATAACTCATATATGTTGAGTTACAAGGAAAAAATAAATATGGCGCTGGATTTACAATCTGAATTTAAGATAGACACCACAAAATCAAAAGCTTCTGACCAGTATACAGCAACAACATTTGATCCTGAGATGACTGTTGGAGTCGCCAGCACCCAATGGATCCTTGATATGGGAGTAAAAGAAGGGATTACTGACTCAGAAGACCCTAATGCAAAAAAGAAAACAACTTTTGATTACTATTTTGATTTTGAGTTGAAGCCCGAAGTAATTATTCCAGAGATGCAACTTAAATTAAGTCAAACAGAGAGTTATGAGCCCGAAACCACTGATACCTTAAATGCCTCTGTGGAGTTTTCCACAGACTATGAGATTGATTTTATGGGAATAGGGCTTGATTTTAATTATAATAAAGCTATAACGGACGATAGGTTGAAGCGGGATTCTGATACCTTAGACAAAACTTATGATTATTCTTTATCCTTAAAACATGATTTTACAAACACAATTAATTATTCTTTCGATTATGCCGCAGATTCTGCACACGGCGTTACATATTTTGATGACGGTGAAATAAAGTCTGAATCCAGTTCAACGTCGTATGGCATTAAGAATAGCCTGGATTATAGCGTTTTTGAAAAGACTCAGTTTGGGGTCGCCAATGATTATTCTGATTCAAAGGATACAATCACCAATATAACGGATGTCTCAAAGTCTTCTTCTGCAAATGTTTCTCAAGATGTATATGACTGGATATCATTAAAATTTGATTACGGAAAAAATTCAACTGAAACATTAGATTCTCCAAATGATAGCTGGACTATTACAGATTCTTATACATCTGGCGCTACTGTGAAGCCGAACAAGTTTTTTGATCTTGCAGTTGACACTAATCAGTCAAAGTCTATTGATAACGAAAATGATATTACTCAAGCGAAAGACATAAACGCTTCATGGACAAATGAACTTACAGAAAGTTTAAAGTTAAGCTATGATGTATCAAATAAGAAGGCGTATACTGATGGTTCGCTTGATTCTGATGATGATTCAATGCAATTTCAAGTGGACATTAAAATCGATACAGAGATTAATCTTAAAATCACACCAAGTTACGGGTATGATAAGGAGCGTGATCTGATATTAGGTTATGATACTTCAAAAGAGAGCCTTGATGTAGAGGTGGAGTATACAATCAACCCTACGAGGAAGATGGAAATAAAAGTGAATCACTCTTATAGCAGAAGCGAGAATCATGATACGTCGGTGATTGAAAGAACTGACGATTAATCTGTTGATTATGATTACAAGGAACCGATAAGAGGAGTAAATTTCAAATTCTCTATGACAAGAAAGTCCGCTGATACCAGTGGAGATGAGATAGGCCCTGTTACTGACTTAAGTTATACATATACAATTAACTGGGAGATTATTAATGCAAATATTGATACGACATATCAGCTTGATGATCCGCAGGAGGCAGTGAATTCAGAGTCATTTGATATCAGTTTAAGTATGCAATTCCTTGAGTTGGCAAGTTTTAATGTATCATATACGTTTTCGCAGGATTTAGGGGATCAGGTAAACAAAAATCATTTGGTCTCTACAGGATTCACGATGGATTTTTGATAAAATATTTGAAAGGGGTGAATGTGTAAATATATTTCTTAATTACTGCAAGTTAAATATAATAAGTTTTAACTTGATTTGTTAAGTAGGTGAAGTTATTCAAGGTAAGATTTTAAAAATATAATTAATTCAATTAAGGGGGAAGTAAATGAAGAAGCATATATTCTTAGCGACGATTTTATTATTAGTTTCTTTGATGTCAGGTTGCGGTTCTTTAACAATGAGGAGCTCTATCTCGCCATTTAGCTCTGAGGACGCCCAACAGTACAGTAGTATTAAGAAGATCGCGGTGTTACCGTTTGACAACCTTACGAAAACAAAAGATGCTGAACAACTTGTTAATGCTTTGTTTACTACAGAGATATTAAACAAAAACCTTTTTGATTCTATTGAGGATGTAAGGTATGTGGCAAGCGTTATGAAGATGTTGAAGATCAAAAGGACGGAGATTCTTGACAGGGACCTCGTTCTTAAGATGGGTGAGACGATGAGGTGTGAAGCTATCATCGTTGGTCAGATCAACGCTTATAAAGTCGGGAAGAAAGATGAATCCACCGATTTAAGTATCAGCACGACTATGCTTGATACGCGCTCTGGCGACATACTATGGACAGCTAATGTAACATATACATCAAGTACTTCTTTAGGGAAGATATTTGGGGTTACACCAGGACCGAATCACCTGATTATGGCAAGGGCGGTCGTTGAGGAATTGGCCAGCTCATTATCAAGCAGGATCAGAAACGCCAGGGAAGAAGAGGCGGAGATGGAAGTTGACAGGCAGTACTTAGAAGAGCCGGGCGAGTATGACGAAGAGCTTGGTGGAGAAGAAGAGATACCTGAACCAATTGAACCTGAAATGGATATTGAAGAATAAATAGAATAAATTAGATTGATGAAAATTATGAAGTTGTCAAGAACAAGGCTAATATTTATTCTATGCATAGTGGTCTCTATCTCTTTATACCCTTATTACGCACTTGCTGCGGAGAGCATAGATGATAAAGAAGTTATTGCACAGGTTAACGATGAGTCGATTACTACAAGCGAATTTATTTATTATATAAGTAAATACAGCGATAATATTGCTGAGCTAAATGCTCAAGGCGAGAGTGGGAAGCGTAAATTACTTGATAAGATTATCGAATTTAAGTTATTGTTAGCTGTTGCAAAGGAATACAAAGGTGATAAAGAGCCAATATTCATAATGAAGTACAAGGACTTCTTAAGGAAGAGGTATGCTGAATTATTTAAGAAAAATTTAGTCAATTATGTAAAAGTAACTCAAGATGATATTCAAATAGAGTTCCTTAACCTGGATAAGAGTGGGAAAAGGAAATCAAAAGAGGAGATAAAAAAAGAGAAACAGAAGATCAATGATGACTTACATGTAAAAAAGTTTAAAGAGTTACTGCAAAATAAACTTGATGAATTAAAAAAAGAAAATAGTATTAAAATACATGATGATGTCATTCAGCAGTTAGAAGAAGCAAAAGATGTAGGTAAAGATGCTATTGTCTTTGAGGTCGCGACTGAGGCGTTTACTTTAGAAAGGCTGTATACTTTAATTCCCCCTAATGTCAGGCATTCTCCAAAGAGTATGTTACTGACAAAGAAGTTTTTATCGATAGTTATTGATGATGAGATTGATACGACATTGTTGGCAAGAGAAGCGCGCCGTTTGGAGCTGGATAAAAATGAAGTGTTTTTTAATTTAGGTAACGAGGATTATTATGAAAAAGCGCTTGTCAACTCCTTGGATTACAACCATGAGTTCTTAAAAAAGACTTATGGCGGTATAAAGATTACTGATGAGGAGGTTAGGCAATACTACGATGAAAAGAAGCAAGATATAATTGAGAATGGGAATATTTATAAGGTTCGACTATTGTTTTTCATGAGAAGAGATGACGCGGACGACGCGCATAGTGAATTAGAAAAGGGTAACAAATTTGAAAAGGTTGTTGAAAATTATAAGGATAAGTTAAAAAACAAGAACTGTGAGTTAGGTTACGTTTCTAAAAAAAAGATTGAACAAGAGTATGGCAGTAAGCTTAAAGAGGAGTTGTTTGACTTAGATGTCGGTGAGGTGAGTGAAGTAATTGCGTTGCCAGATGGTTATATCATCGCCGAGATAGTAGCAAAAAAAGAGAATGTTATTGCAAAGTTTGACGACATCGCACCAAAGGTCAAGGATATTGTAAAGGATGAGAAGAACAGGCAGGCTTTAGCCGGCTTAGTAAGTGACCTAAAAAAGAAAGCAAAAATACAGATTAACAATGAGTTATTGCAAAGTATAACATGGAATGATTAACTTATGAACAATTCAAAAAAACTCAGACTAATTCTGACTTATCTGGTACTGGCGGTGATGGTTCTTGGAAGCGATTCTTATGCGAAAGAGGGGTTCGGGTTCTATTTCGATTATGGTTTTGGCGGAAGGGGTATCGGTGAAGGTAAGTTTGATCGCCCGGTTGCCGTAGCTGTAGATTCTAAGGATAATATCTATGTAATAGATCAGGGAAACAACCGGATCCAGAAGTTTGATGATGATGGAGACTTCATTTTAGAGTGGGGCAGTAAGGGTGCAAAACAGGATAAATTTGATGATCCAGCCGCAATATATATAGATAAAAAAGATAATGTATTTGTTGTTGATTCGCTTAATCATAGGATTACAAAATTTGATGCAAAAGGGAATTTTGCAGGCTCATTTGGTGAATTAGGCGGCCGGCGCGAGAGGTTCAATTCGCCAAATGACATGACTTTTGACTTAAATGATTATATCTATGTCGCAGACACAAAGAACAACAGAGTCCAGAAATTCTTGACTAATTGGTCATTTAACAAAAAGTGGGGAAGGGAAGGCGATGATGATGAGGAATTTCAGCTGCCAAGCAGTATAGAATATGTAAAATACAAATTTGGGTATATCTATGTAGCCAATTTCTCAAACTGCATTGTTCAGCGTTTTGACTTAGACGGTGATTTTAATAGCAGCTTTGTTTTAAAGCCTGAATATGGTGATTCTGATGACTTTGAGGAAGATGAAGTAGAAGAAGTAGAGGAAGAGGAAGA
>JAJRZU010000067.1 GCA_024275075.1 Deltaproteobacteria bacterium
ATCAGCGCTGTTGAGCCGGCAAGCTTACCGGATGTGACCTCATTGTCAACCTTAGCTCCATTTTTCAGCAACATATTCACTATATCTACGTGACCCTTCATCACAGCGTGCATCAATGCTGTTGAGCCGTCTGACAATGTCGCGTTTGTATCCGCGCCTTTATCCAGGAGAATCTTTACGATATCGGTATGACCTTTGGTAGCCGCCGCCATTAAAGCGGTTTTCCCGGAGACAGTCCGCTCATTGACCTTAGCGCCATTTTCCACCAATAACCTGACAGCCTCGATTTTGCCCCCAAAAGCTGTCATCATCAACGCGGTAGTACCGTCAGTCATCTTGCTGTTTACGTCCGCGCCCTTTTCAAGTAGCAGTTTCGCAATGTCAAGTTGATTGTTTTTTGAAGCCAATAATAAAGCGGATTCACCTAAATTGGTCTTCGCTTTCAAGTCCGCGCCTTTTTCAAGCAGCAGTTTCGCAATGTCAAGCTGCCCATAATAACTTGCCATTATCAATGCCGTCTTACCGGATTTGGTCTTGATGTTTACATCAGCGCCTTTATCAAGCAAGAGCTTCACTATCTCCATGCGGCTTTGCTTGATCGCCGCCATCAAAGCGGTAGTGCCGTCGCTACCTGTATTATTTATGTCAGCGCCTTTTTCAAGCAGCAGTTTCGCTACTTCCGCGTGCCCCTTATCCACCGCCAGCATCAATGCCGACCAATTATCAGTCAGCTCCGCATTCACATCCGCACCGTTATCAATCAGCAGTTTCACAAAGTCTAATGACCCAAAATCCGCGGCATATATCAAGTATGTTATACCACTGCTGAACTGCTCATTGAGATTTATCCCTTTTTCGATTAATGTGGATACGAGCGTAAGGTTATTAGATCTTATTGCCAACATCATCGCTGTCATACCTTGATTGTTGTAAAGCTTCACATCCGCGCCAAGGTCGAGCAGCTTCTTGATCGACTCAGGCTGAACTTTCTTCACAGCCATCATCAAAGCTGTGTTACCCAGATCGTTTTGCGCATCTATTTTCGCGCCGGCCTCTACCAGCAATCCTATCGCATCTATGTTGCCGTCAATAGCCGCCTTCGTCAATACTGAAAAGTCCGCTACGCTCCTGAAACTCACGTCCGCGCCCTTTTCTATCAGCAGTTTCGCAATTTCAAGGTTCCCCTTGGCAACAGATATATATAACGGGGTGTTACCAAAACCGTCCATTACCTCAAGGCTGCAATCGGTTTCAAGTAATGGTCTTAATTTGTCTATCTTGTCATGCCGGGTCGCATAAATGATCTCCATGCAATCAACTGCCTCTTCCGCGTTTGCTTGTACTGCCATACCAAGAACAAAAACTATGATTAGTAATTTAGTGATTGTTTTCATTAATACCCTTCCTTTTTTATACAATGTTGACTGATAACAAAATTACTTAAACCCCTAAGGCTCAAGATTGTGCATTATAGACTTCTTTTAATAAAAATTCAATCAATTAAATATGCATTTTTAGTTTTATTTACACGGCAACTAAATAAGTATGCTTTCTTGTCAAAAAGATAGTAGGTTGTCATTCCTGCGAAAGCAGGAATCCTGTTGTTATTGTTAGCTTTATGGATCCCCGCTTCGCGGGGATGACGGTGGTGTGCGGGGATGACGTGTCGTAAAAGCACACTGCTTGATTGCCGGGTTAATATTTACACTTTATTAAATGTTACTCAGAAAATCTCTTTTACAATTCTTGTAATATGTTATAAATAGAAAGTAGATTAGCGCTATACAGAAATGAGAGAGAGAAGATGGAGACTAAAAGCGATAACTTTAACATAGCCTCGTATCTGCCGGTGATGGCTGAAAAGTATCCTGAGAAGAAGGCGGTGATCGCACCTTCTTCGCGCCGCGTTTCCTATGAGCACTACACTTTCTCGCAGCTCGAAGAAGTATCAAACAGGTATGCCGCCGGTTTCAAGGCTCTTGGTATGAAGAAGTCCGACAGGGTAGTTTTGTTTGTAAAGCCCGGCCTTGACTTTATCGCGATCACTTTCGCGCTATTTAAGATTGGCGCCGTTCCGGTGCTGATAGACCCTGGCATGGGTAAAAAGAACCTGCTCGCTTGTATCGCGCTGGTAAAGCCGACGGGGTTCATCGCTATACCGATCGCCCACGCGATGAGGGTGCTCTACGGTAAATACTTCAAGTCTGTCAGGCATTTTGTGACAGTCGGCAGAAGGTGGTTCTGGGGCGGGGACACGCTTGACGGCATCGCGAAGGCGAGCGGCGCTAACTTCGGGATGTGCGTCACCAAAAGGAGCGACATGGCGGCGATCCTCTTCACAACGGGCAGTACCGGCGCCCCGAAAGGCGTAGTGTATGAACACGGCATGTTCGATGCGCAGCTAAAGAGCATTAAACGCGCCTATAATATAACGAAGGATGATGTCGATCTGCCGGCGTTCCCGCTCTTTGCGCTCTTTGACGCCGCGTGGGGGATTACGAGCGTAATACCGGACATGAACCCCGCGAAACCGGTGCTGGCTGACCCTGCGAAGATCATCCGCGCGATAAACGATCACAGCGTCTCGATCACTTTCGGGTCGCCCGCTATCTGGGACAATGTCGGGAAATACTGCGTGGAACGCGGCGTCAGACTGCCGTCACTCAAACGGATACTCATGGCGGGAGCCCCCGTTCCCGCTGCCGTCTTACAACGGTTCCGCGATATCCTGCCGCATGACGGCGATACGCATACCCCCTATGGCGCTACGGAATCGCTGCCGGTGGCGTCCATCCCCGGGAGCGAGATACTGCGCGAGACGGCGAAAATGACAGCCGCGGGCAAAGGCTGCTGCGTCGGGGCGCCCGTCCCTGGCATGACGGTCAGGATAATCAGGCTGACAGATGATGTGATAAGCGAGTGGGACGATTCGCTCCTCCTCCCCGCCGGTGAAGTCGGTGAGATCGCCGTAAAAGGCGATGTTGTCACAAAGCAATATTTTGGCAGGGAAAAGGCCACTAATCTCGCGAAGATACCCTGTGACGACGAGCTCTGGCACAGGATGGGCGATGTCGGCTATTTTGACGAAAAAGGGCGACTCTGGTTCTGCGGCAGGAAGGCGCACAGGGTCATCACAAAGGATCGGACACTCTTTTCCGTTATGTGCGAGGGCGTCTTTAACAGCCACGAAGACGTTTTCCGCTCCGCTCTCGTCAGGGTCGGTAAAGCAGGACAGAAGGTGCCGGTGATCATCATACAGCCGCAGGAGGGGAAAATGCCCCAAACGGATGCCGACAAAGACCGGTTCAAAAACGAGCTTCTAAAGATCGGCGGCAAGAACAGCCTGACCGCGGATATAAAGGAGATACTTTTCCATCCGGCGTTCCCTGTGGATATCAGGCACAACGCGAAGATATTCAGAGAGAAGCTCGCCATCTGGGCGCAAACGTAACGCTTGACCTGATATAATAAAGCAGGGTGGGGCTGTCCCCACCATAAAAAACGAAGAAAAGCTTTTTAAAACAAAAATCTCTGTGTTCTTAGTGCGTACTCTGCGGCTCTGTGGTTAAAGTAGTAAAAAATTCTTAGGAGTTTCGATGAAAGCATTAGTCACCGGTGGCGGCGGGTTCTTAGGGCGCTACATCGTAGAGAAATTATTGCGGCGCGGCGACAAAGTACGCACCTTTGCGAGAGGGCGATACAAGGAGCTCGAGGATATCGGCGCCAAAACCGTAATGGGCGACCTGCGGCATAGCGAGGCAGTAGGAGCCGCGTGCGAAGGCATCGATACAGTATTCCACACGGCCGCGATCGCCGGTATCTGGGGGAGGAAGAAGGATTTTTTTGACATCAACGTAACCGGTACTAAGAACGTCATCGACGCATGCCTAAAAAACGGCGTGAAGCGGCTCATCTATACAAGCTCGCCATCCGTCGTTTTCGGCAGCGAGGACATCAAGGGCGCCGATGAGGAGAGCTGCCCGTACCCAAAGAAGTACCTGTGCGAATACGCGGGGACAAAAGCGATCGCCGAGCGGGCTGTCCTTGCGGTAAACGGTGACGGCGGGCTCCTGACGATCTCTTTGCGCCCGCACCTGATCTGGGGGCCGGGGGACAATCACCTCATCCCGCGGATAATCGACAGAGCGAAAAGTGGTAAGCTGAAAAAAGTCGGTGACGGCGCGAACCTCGTGGACATCGTCTATGTCGAAAACGCCGCTGACGCGCACCTTGACGCGGCAGATCATCTCGATGAAGACGGTGTTGCCGGCAGAGCGTACTTCATCTCACAGGGCGAACCGGTGAACCTGTGGGACTGGATAGACGATCTGCTCGCGGCGGCGCAGGCACCGAAAATAGAGAAACGGGTCTCCTTCAAAGCGGCATACTTCGCCGGAAGCGTCCTGGAGTTCATATACAAAGTATTATTTATACGAAAAGAACCGGTTATGACGAGGTTTCTGGCAACGCAGCTGGCCAAGTCGCACTACTTTGACATCATGGCCGCCAAAAAAACGATCAAATACTCACCAGCGATATCGAACGAAGAGGGGCTGAACCGGTTGGTGCAGTACCTGAAAGAGATACGATAAATATTACTTAGCGGCGATAGTGTTATAGTGCTTTGTCAGCCTTGAAATGCTTCTCGACGCGTTCTTCTTGTGCAAAACACCTTTAGTCGCGGCTTTATCATACGCTTTCACTACACGGTTCAGGTTTGTCAGAGCAAGCTCCTGATCCTTCTTTGCAACAGACGCGCGGAAACTCTTGATAAAAGTCTTTAACCTGCTCCTTAAAGAACTGTTACGCATGTTCTTTTTTATGTTCTGTCTAACTCTCTTTAACGCAGACTTATGATTAGCCAAGTTATTACCTCCTGAATTTTTAAAATGGTATTCTACTCATTTGCACGATTTTGTCAAGCACTTTTATTCAGATTCATAATAAAATTAACAATATTAAACACATGCTTGACTTACCTAATCATTCCGGTAATATATCGGCAGCACAAAATAAAGGTTACCGTTAATGTAGATAATGTCTTGGCTGTAAAGTAAATTATGAGATAATTTCACCGTCGAATTAAGAAGTAGGACGGGTTTCTGCACAGCAAAACCCATCGAGAAAGGATATATCATTGAGCTATATTACGTAGTCGGATTAAGGGCTTGCGACTGACCCGCGAAGCGCGACTCTATGAGAATCCAACGTTTACCTGATATAATAAAATAGATGCTTGACATATTTACTTATTTCGTTAATATATACTTTACTCCAAGTAAAGTTACACCACAAAAGAGAGTTAACCATGTGGAACATTATCATTTTCCTGATAGTCGTCGGTATCCTGCTGCTCGTCTCTGAGACGTTCATGCCCGGCGGGATCCTGGGTACTATCGGGTTCATACTCGCAGTCTCCGGCATAGTCATCACATACAGAGAGTATGGCGCGCAGATGGGGCATATCGTTCTGACGGCCTCGCTTGTCGGTACGGTGGTCTTTGTCGTGGCCGGCCTGAAGATATTCCCGCACACAAGGCTTGGGAAATCCGTCATCCTCCAAAGTAGTGTCTCAAAGGAAAATGGCTATGACAGCTCCGTGGAAGAGCTTGCGGGGCTCGAGGGGAAGACCAGTGAGGTCATAAACGATCTGCGCCCGGCAGGGATAGCGATGATCGACGGCAAGAGGGTGGACGTAGTCTCCGAGGGCGGCTACATCGAACGCGGCTCAAAGATAAAGGTGATAACAATCGACGGCAATAAAGTCCTGGTGGTAAAATCCTAAAGTAGCGTATTTTTCAACAACTATTCTTATAGGGGGTAACAAAAATGTATAACGTTGGTGATTTAGCATACGGTCTTCTCTTTGGTATCGGTTTTGTTCTGTTGATGATCATTATGTGGTTAGTGCCTGTCAGGCTCTGGATCGCTGCAAGGGCGGCGGGGGTGCCAGTGACGATCATGTCGCTTATCGGTATGAGGCTGCGGCGCGTACCGCCACACCAGATAGTCGATCCGCAGATCACCGCGGTGAAAGCCGGACTGAACGTATCCTCAAACACATTAGAGGCGCATTACCTCGCAGGCGGCAGGGTGCAAAGGGTCATCAACGCGCTCATCTCCGCTGACAAGGCAAACATACCGCTCACTTTCGAGAAAGCAGCCGCTATCGACCTTGCCGGTCGTGACGTTTTAGAGGCGGTTCACATGAGCGTAAAACCGATAGTCATCGATTGCCCGAGACCTTCTTCGGGGCAGACAACAGTTGCCGCAGTTGCGATGGACGGTATCCAGGTGAAGGCGAAAGCGCGGGTGACCGTGCGGGCGAACCTCGACAGGCTGGTCGGTGGCGCGTCCGAGGAGACGATCATCGCGAGAGTCGGTGAAGGTATCGTCACGACTATCGGTTCTTCCCAGACCCACAAGAAGGTGCTCGAAAACCCTGATATCATATCAAAGGCCGTGTTATCAAAGGGCTTGGATGCCGGTACCGGCTTCGAGATCCTGTCGATCGATATCGCGGACGTCGATATCGGTGAGAACATCGGTGCGAAGCTGCAAATCGACCAGGCGTATGCGGATAAGGAGATCGCGCAGGCGAAGGCGGAAGAGCGTAAAGCGATGGCTGTCGCAAGAGAGCAGGAGATGAAAGCGCAGGTGCAGGAGATGCGTGCGAAGGTAGTCGAGGCTGAGGCGCTCGTACCACAAGCGATGGCGGATGCGTTGAGAAGTGGCAACCTTGGTGTGATGGACTACTTCCAGATAAAGAACATCATGGCCGATACGCAGATGAGAGGTTCGATCGCCGGAAGATCTGACGATGACCATAAAGGAGGCTGATAATGGCAGGCAATTCCGGCGGTGACACGTTTGAGTCCCTGATATCATTACTGGTAATAATATTCTTTATCTTCAGCGGTTTTTTCAGGAAACCGAAAAAGCCGAAGATGGGGAAACCGATTATCCCACAAGGGACGAACAAGTCAAAAATTCCGCCGCGGCGACCGCAAAGGCATATAAGCAAGCCGATTGAGACACAAAGCAAGAAATTCACTCCCTCTGACCTGAAGGATTTTTTTGAGGATATTCTTGAAGAGAGGGACGAAAGGGCAAAACCAAAGCCACTGCCACCTGTGACCGTCGAATTGGTGGAGCCAGCCGCGAAGCAGGTAACGATTACCGCGAGGCCGCATATCGCGGAAGCGGTAAAAGAGCATCATGAAAAGCGCAAGGCGCTAAGAGCAAAGAAGAGAGCGGCGGCGATCGGGCGACCGGTGGTTCCGGTAAAAGAGACACCCGCTCGCAGGGCGGCGACCGGGCTGCTTTTTTCAAGAAACGCTATGCAGAATGCTGTCATAATGTCTGAACTTTTGCAAAAACCGTTAGCCATGAGGAGCCGGCGAAGGGGTTATTGATCGCGCGCGGTGTCAGACAATAACCTGCCGTCCCTTAACGTGATGACCCTTTTGGCGTAGCTGGTGATAAAATCCTCGTGAGTGACGATGATTATCGTCTTCCCAGCTTCGTTCAGGCTCTTGAATATCGACATTATCTCAATGCCAGTGCGGCTGTCCAGGTTACCGGTCGGCTCGTCGGCCAGGATTATCCCCGGGTCGTTCACAAGAGCCCGTGCTATCGCCACGCGCTGCTGCTCGCCACCGGAAAGCTCGCTCGGCCTGTGCTTCAACCGGTGCGAAAGCCCCACCTCCTCAAGCTTCCTGATGCTCAACTTCCTGAAATCAAGCGGAAATTCCTTCGAATAGAGCATCGGCAGCATGACATTTTCGATCGAGCTCTTCGTCTTGATAAGGTTAAACGACTGGAAAACAAAGCCGATCTTCTCGCCTCGCATCACCGAAATGTCCCTGTCAGACAGGCGCGTGACATCATTACCGTTCAAACGATACTCGCCGCCCGTAGGCTTGTCCAGGAACCCGATGATATTCATCAGCGTCGTCTTGCCCGAGCCAGAAGCGCCCTTGATCACGACAAACTCACCCTTACCGATCTTGATATCGATATCAGACAGCGCCTTTACATTCACAAGGCTCTCTCTTCTGTATATTTTACATATTTTTCTTAGTGCGATCATAAGGAATGATGATTATATCAGATAAACGCTGATTTTTGTCAAGTTTTTTACTGTATAAAGACGCATAGCGAAAGGTGGGCTGTCCCCGCCTGACTGCTACAAATATGCAGGGACTTAAGCCAAATAGAAAAATATCCCCGTTTCAAAAAAAGTAACGCTTGTAAGTTATTGAAAAAAGGGGGCGCCGACAAAAAGGGTAACGGTAAATGAGTGGTATCGTCGAGGCACGACTGGCGCCTACCTCGACCAAGCTTACATTTTTTGTTTGGGGGGATTACGTTAAAAATGGTGAATTGCGTAAGTGGATCTGTTTACTGATAAATGCTGGAGCCGACGAGCGGAGTTGAACCGCTGACCTACTGATTACGAATCAGTTGCTCTACCAGCTGAGCTACGCCGGCCTGTCCTTTTGCGAAATCTATCTGATACAGAGAGTATTGTCAACAGATTTTTTTGTACGCCGATTTTCTATTCTTTCTTTTTGGTGGATGGTAATATGATTTGACAAATAGTTATTATTATGTACAATAAAGCGCAAAATGGGACAGGTGGTAATATGATGAACAGTATGTTGAAAATCGCTACGCTTTGCTTTGTGCTTGTGTTCGCGGCTTGTCAGAGCGAGAAGGAGCCAGAGCGAAAGACCGTAGTCACCGAGAATGAGGAGATCGTTGTAACTAAGAAGGAGCCGGCAGCGCCAAAGGGCAAGCAGCGTAAGGCGCCGGATTTTACGTTGACGCAGGTGGTCGATGATAAAAGTATCACGTTGTCGGATTATTCGGGGAAGGTGGTTCTCCTGGATTTCTGGGCTACATGGTGTCCGCCGTGCAAGGTATCGATACCAAAGATCAACAACCTTTACACCAAGTACAAGGACAAGGGTTTTCAGGTGATCAGCGTCTCTGTTGACAGGATAGCGAATTTTAAGGATCAGGACAAGCTGAAGAAATTTATCAAGCAGTTCTCCATGAATTACCCCGTTGTTTACGTTACCCGGGAGGTTCGGGCGAAGTACGGCGGTATTCCGTCGATCCCGACAGTCTTCATATTAGACAAAGAAGGTAATGTTGTCTCTATCTACAAAGGTTTCAGCGAATCCATAGAAAAAGAGATCGAGGAAACAATCAACCAGCTTCTTTAGTGGACTGTTGCCAAATAGAAAATATTACATATCGCTCACGCGATTTTGTAAGTCATTGATATTCCGGCGCGCCGACAAGCGTACCGCTTGACCAGTTTGGCGTAGCTTTATTGAATAATGCGGCTTCTAATATTAAGGAAGGGCATCATGCCCTTTAGTTTAAGAGGGAACTATGCTGAAAAAGATTTTTTGGATAGTTGTTGCTGTGTGCGTCATATTTCTCGTACTGATAAATTCGCACATAGTCACATTTTATTATCTGAATGGCAGGCCGCTTGACTTAAAGCTTGACCTTCTGCTCATCGTCGCCTTTGCCGCAGGTATACTTTGTATGCTGATAAGCGGTTTCATCGGCAGATCAGAGGAGTTCTTCTCGAATCTGTCATCTTACGGCAGAAGCAGGAAGCGGAAAAAGCTTGAGGAGTCTTATAATGAGGCGATAAGCTGCATAAAGCTTGAGAACCACAAGAGGGCGAAGGAGCTTTTACAGGGGTACCTCAAAGAGGAGATAAACAATATTGACGCATACTTACACTTGGCGGACATCTATATTCAAGGCGATGAATTAGACGACGCGAAGGAGGTATTAAAGCGTGCGGCGGTTGTAAGCAACAATGACGTGAAGATATTAAACCGGCTTTGCGACGTTTACCTGTGGCTTGAGAAACCTCATAAGGCCGTGAAAATATTAGAGGATATCAAGGAGTCGGTGCAGGAGAAAACGTTGTATAACAAGAAATTGTTTGATATCCACTTTTCAGAAAATGACTATAAGAAGGCGTATGAGGTTCAGAAGGAGCTTGAGAAGGATGGCTCGTTTAACGGCCTTAAGAGTGAGTTTTTGATAACGAAATACCGGCTCGCGCTCGAGTTTATCAAGGCTGACAAGTTCCAGCAGGCGGAGCGGAAGCTTAAGAGCGTAATAAAGAGCGACAAGAGCTTTTACAGCGCTTATGTCGATTATGCGCAGGCGCTCTTTAAAGAGAAGGGCGCTAACGAGGCGGTCGATTTTTTAAAGTCGTCTTATGAGGAGACAAAGTCCATGGTGTTCGCGAAGCTGATAGAAGAGATATATCTGTATGAGGAGAACCCGCAGGAGGCGCTGTCGTTTTACAAGAGCGAGATCGAAAAAGCGTCTCGCGAGCAGAAATTCCCGCCGGTGCAAAGCGCGCCACCGGAGCTTGAGTCAGAGAATTATTTAATCATATACGCTCTTTACATCAGCCTTTTACTGAAGCTTGAGATGATAGATTATGCGATCGAAGCTATAAACGATGTCATGGATATCTGCGGCGGCAAGAAGATCTTCCACCTTTTGATTGCGGAATGCCACTTAAGGCATAACGATTATGAGCAGTCCGCGAAACAGTACCACGAGTATCTAAGCTCGAAAAGCTCACACCCCGTAGAGCTTAGGTGCGGTGAATGCCAGGCGCTGTACGACGATTTTACTGCCGAATGCGCAGGGTGCGGCAGTTACAACACGATAAATTATTCCATCTGTTAGCAGGATTTATTCATGGGAGGTATCAGTTTAGGCCGTGCTCATATTAACCGGCGCCGGGCATTAATCTCTTTGCGCGAAAGGGTATGATAAATAAAAATATCTTGATTATTTATTATAGTTATGTTAACATTAACTAATTATAAATCTATACTTGCGAGCTAAGGTGGCAATAATTTCATGAGCCTTGAACCGATTAATTATAACGCGGTATTTTCAAAATTAGAGAAGATGATAAATGACCTGAAGATAGAATATGAGAACTACTTCATGGGGATATCAAAAAGAGAGCCGATAAATTTAAAGCAGGAAGTGGAGAGAATTATAAGAAAGATGTCAGCCCATTCGCTTGGTAAGACATCACGTAACTTTAAGTTTAAGCAGCTTTCGGCGCGTTTCAGGACTTATGACCAATACTGGATGAGGACTGTCAGGAAAATTGAGGATGGTACTTATGGTCGTGACAGGTTTAAGATGGCGCTGAAAGATAAATCGTCCATACAGTCTCAGGCTCCGGCGCGTTCTGGTGCGAATGAAGAGGCGCATTACAAGAAGCTTTACAGTGATTTAATCAATGCGAAGTTAAAGTGCAACGAGAAGATCAGCGGCTTGCCGTTTGATAAATTCAAGCGGTTATTAAAGAAGCAATCCGCGGATTTAAAGGCTAAGTATAACTGCAACAGCGTTGATTTTCGTGTAACTATCGCTGATGGTAAAACAAAAATAAAAGTCGTACCAAAATAATATAAAAGAAAATTCTATATTTGGAGGCAACATGAGATTATTAAGAAAATACCTATTCGTGCTTGTATTATCAGCTATGGCGGCGTTTTATCTCGCGGCATGTTCGGACTCGTCAAGCGTGGACTCTCCTGTTGCCGGTACTGATACTACAACAGATAGTGACGCTGACGGTTTTACAATAGACGACGGGGACTGCGACGACACTAATGATGCAATTAACCCGGATGCCGAAGAGGTATGCGATGACGATATCGACAATAACTGTGACGGTGAGATAGATGAAGGCTGCGACGGCAGTGATGGCGGCGGTGAGAATCAGGTATTCTACGGCGATTCTGACGGTGACGGATACGGTGATGATGGCGATACCGTTATTGATACGACGCCTCCTGAAGGGTATGTACGCTATGGCGGCGACTGTAACGATGACGACGACACCGTTTATCCGGGCGCGATAGAGGTATGCGATGACGATATCGACCAGAACTGCGATTCCATTGAGTGCACCAGCGGCGTCGGTATCGATACCGATGGCGATAACCTGACAGTGGAGCAGGGCGATTGCGATGACTCTGATTCCTCTGTCTATCCGGGCGCCGACGAGGTATGCGATGACGATATCGACAATAACTGCGACGGCTTTACTGATGAGGGCTGCGACAGTGACAGTATTGACTACCAGGTGTATTACATTGATAATGATGGCGATGGCTACGGTAATTCAAGCGATACCGTGATTGCGACGACCGCCCCTGACGGATATGTGGTCAACGGTGGCGACTGCAACGACAATGACGCTTCAGTTCATCCTGGTGCGGTAGAGATATGCGATGACAGCATCGACCAGAACTGTGATTCCATCGAGTGCACCAGCACCAGCGGCACCGATAGCGATAATGACGGTGTGACTGTCGAGCAGGGTGACTGCGACGACAGCGACGCTTCCATTTACCCGGGCGCGGCCGAAGTGTGCAATGACAATACGGATAACAACTGTGACGGTTTTGTCGACGAAGACTGCGACAGTGGCGGCGACTCTGGTGATCCGGCAGATACCGGTACCTTCATACAAGGCACGGTGGTGAATGGCGCGACAGACACACCGATACAAAACATCACTGTCACACTGACCGGTTCCGCCGCAGACGCGGTACCGACGACAGCGGTCACTGACGCGCAGGGAGCATATTCGTCTACCGAATCTCCGGGCACTTTTACCGTTTCGGTCAGCCAGTCCGGCTACAACGACACTTCCGCGGCAGGTGTTGTCATTCCGTCCACAGGTAATGGAATCATCGTTGTCGATTTCTCATTGGTGCCGACTTCATCCACAAGGGATATCGCGACTATCTGCGGGAAGGTGACAGACTCAAGCGGCGCACCGGTGAGCAGCGCGATCGTATCCGTCTCCGGCGAAGACGCGTCGAACGGGATATTTGACTCCACAACCACCGACAATAACGGGAACTATTCGTTCAGAAGTTTAGTCGCAATGAACCTTGATAACATTATTTACACTCAGCTCAAAATCTACGCGTCAAAAGACGGCTACAATTACTCCTCAACTGTTATCAGTAATTTAGCCTCTGATACAACTTTAGCGAATGTTAATGTGACTATGTCCGCTTTCTCCGGGGAAAGCATTGTTTCTTACGATTTTGAGACTGACCCGGGTTTCTCTGTTTCCGGGCTCTGGAACCTGCATACAAACTCCGCAGCGGCGCCGATAATGAACTCCGCGGCGCCAACTTATGTAACGATACCATCTGATGACGCTACAAGCGGGCAGGTATACGACACGCTCTTCGGCTCCACCTGCTACTGGTACGGCGACGCGTCAACCGGTAACTACTTGGGCTCCCAGGCGAGCGGCGATTCCGCGAATTCCGGCGGCACATCAACGGCGGCGAATTCCGGCGAACTTGTCACGCCATCCATAGACTTGTCGGCAGTAACGAGCGCGTCTTTGGAATTCAAGTCACTGTTCGAGATCGAGGGGATAGACCCGAATGACGCCGGTTACGATTTTATGACCGTAGAGATATCGACCGACGGCGGTACGGCCTATACCCAGATCGCTAAGCTGAACCCGTATATCAAGGTCTACGAGACCGACCGGGCTCACCTTTGCCTCTCCTCTGGCGGCTTTAACAAAGCTGCAACGTGGGCGGTATATAAATATGACATAAGCGGTTATACCGGTGGCAGCGTGAAGGTAAGGTTCTCCTTTGACACTAAGGATAATTTCTATAACGGGTTCAGGGGCTGGTTTATCGATGACGTAAGGGTATATTAGACCCAATGCAAATGGAAACCAGCGACACCTTATTTCTTATTGACGCTTTCTTTAATTACCTGAAGGTCGAGCGGGGGTTGTCAGAGAACACTATCACGTCATACGCGCGTGATATACATAAGTTCTTCGATTTCCTTAAAACATGCCGGCTTAAGTCGGTCAATAGCGTCAAGTCCTCGACAATAATCAGTTTTATGCGTTCACTAAGGACAAGCGGCCTCTCTGTGCGCTCCTCTTCGAGGAACCTTTCCGCACTGAAAACTTTCTTCAAATTCTTAAGCGCCGAGAAGTTTATCGATGCCGACCCGACGACTGATATCGATACGCCCAAGATGTACCAGAAGCTCCCGACATACCTGACTGAAAGCGATGTGGAGAACCTTTTGAATGCGCCGGACGTTAGAACCGATGCCTGCCTGCGCGACAAGGCGATGTTGGAGGTCATGTACGCAACGGGGCTTCGGGTGTCTGAGCTTACCGGATTGAAGCTTGAAAACATCGATTATAATATGGGGTTCATCAGTGTGGTCGGTAAGGGGAGCAAGGAGCGGATAGTTACGCTTGGGGACTGTGCCATCCGCTGGGTCACGGAATATACGAAAAACGCGAGGGGCAGCCTGCTCAAGAACAAGCTTGCCGATGAAGGCTATATATTTATCAGCGCTCGAAGTATCCGCCTGTCGCGGGTAACAGTGTGGAAGATAATCAAGAAGTACGCCCTGCTTGCGGGCATCGACAAGAACGTGACCCCGCACACGATCCGGCACTCCTTTGCCACGCACCTTTTGGAGAATAATGCCGATCTGCGCTCTGTACAGCTTATGTTAGGGCATAGCGATATATCCACCACCCAGATCTATACGCATATAACGAGCGAACGGATGAAGAAGGTCTATGTGAAGTTCCACCCAAGGGCGTAAGGCGTTATCACTGGAGAATCCTGCTTTTCAGGTACGGGAAGAACCGCACCTTACCAAGGGTGTCATCGAACGATTTGTCAAATATCTTCTGCCCAATCTTACTTTCGTCCGCAGTTCCCCAGAAATTATTTGTCATGGTTATGTCGCTGCTTTGCTTTATACCAAGCTTCACGTTGTAATCAGCGTTATTGCTGATGTTGTTCAAGAATATCCTTGACATATCGTTTGACTTGATCACACAAAAGATACCGACCTTGTTTTTGTAGATGTTGTTCCTTGTGATTATCGCAGCCGCGCCGCGCTCCTCGTACCGGATACCGTTTACGTTACCATATATCTCATTGTCGGTGACGCTTATCCTCGCGGTAGAGAACCGCACTCCATCGAAATTGTACCTGAACACGCTGTTAGAGACCGTCGCCCTGGTGAAATGCACCTGCACCCCGCTGTAAGCGTACTCTACTGTACAGTATTTTATAACGCTCTCTCTGGCGAAGTTGATCATCAGGAATTTCCAGTCGGCGGCTTTCGGCTCGTTTTCACCGGATGTGAAGATTATCCGCTTATCCTTCGTACCGATGGCGGTGATGCTCCCCTCAACGACTATCTCGCTGTCGGAGATTTCGTCGTCATCAACATATACCCTTTTGAACTTTATGACTGTACCGGGCTCGATGGTAAGGTTCGCGCTCTTTTTGACGATAAGCGAGCCCTTGATGGTTATCTCCCCTGATAGAATGGCGTCTTTAGTCAGGACTGTGTCTACCAACTCCATGTCACTTATATGCTCCGTACCAATAGCGTTTATGAAGGAGCATGAAACGGTATAAGCGCAGATCAGCGACAATAGAATGAATAATTTTACGTAATCAGCTCTCAAGTTTGCCGCCTTTCTTTGTCAGTTCATGTCCATTATAGAATATTTCGTCGTCAAATCCTAATTTTTTTGTCAAAAAGTAGTTCCTTTGAACCGGGTTCTTTCGCGACCAGCTTCGCGTCAATTTTACTGTCCATGACCTTCAGGGAGTCAGAGCCCTTTATACCAAAGAGCCGCCCCACCCCTTTAAGGGCATGTTGCCCATCAGCTTATCCAGGACAAAACAGCGGGCAGCCTCCTTGTCAACGGATATCGCGTGCGCGTGTATATCGATGAGCTTTCTCATGAACGGTTTGTCACCAGTGACGCGACCGCCGCGTAGATGAAGAGGATCGTCGCAAGGAAATTGGTGATGATAATGAAATATTCCGTCCCGCTGATCCCGCCGTTCAAGTAGTATGCATAGACAGCCCTGGTAATCGGGTAGTAAATACCGACGACCTCGATACTGTCATAGTGCACCGGTTTGTTCAGCTCCTTTATCGCGGTCTTTTTTGACAGGCGGTCAAGAGGCAGGTTGTCCCGCCTGCGTATCTTCTCAGGATCCTCGATCCTCGCATAAAGCCCGAAGAGGACGTTTACCTCACCGGTGCCGTCGCTTATCATGACTTTGCTGAAATCAACCTGACCGTAAGATGTGGTCATTACGCGCCCGACCGTCTTTACCCTGCCGAACGTGAGCTGCCTGATTGTATTGAAAGGAATCCTTTGCGGGTAGACAACGACGTACGTAAGAAGCATCAGGTGCCAGAACAGAAGGAGCCCGATAATAAAGAGTACGGAGATCGTCACATACGAATGCTTGGTTTTTCTTCTCATATTATACTAAATAGCTCTATCCACGCTTATTTTATGAACAAAACCATACACAGAGCCATACTATAGCATAAACGGATCAAATTGAAAATATATTTTCTATAACGCGGTTAGTTGCCGGACTCCCGGACGGTTATCTTCGCACCGATCAGGTCTTTATGCTCAAGGTTCAACAGCGTTGCGAGCTTGTGGATCAGGAAATCCTCATGGCCATGCAGCCTGCCGTCAGCGTATACGACCTCCCAGAGCATCTCAAGCAGGTGTATCCGCTCATCCTTTGAGTAGCCCTGGTTTATCAGTTTAGTGAACTGCCACAGATCGATGCTCTTCTTTAGCTCCGCATCAGACAGGGCGATAAGCTCCTTCGCCTCTTCAGAGGACATGTCAAAATTATCTTTGACAAGCTCGATGATGACCTTTTTTTCGTCTTCATGGAAATCGCCGTCAAAGGCCGCCACTTCAACCAATAACGCGCATATCGCGATTGCAAGCCGCTTTTCAGAGACTTCTTCGGGGGCTTTCGCAGCTTTAACGTCTATCTTATTAAGAAAGAGGTTTTTTATTTTACTTAGCATCTATTATTATATCTCCTATAATGGTTGTTTTTAAACACCCAACTTTTTTGTTAGCGACAAAGTTTATATTATTCACTGAATACACGCGTAATTATTGGGCATTATGCCCTCCTATAAAAAAATATCCTTTTTAACCACAGAGTTCACAGAGGTTTACTTGTATTAAAAATATATTGTTCAGCGTAACGCACATCAGCCGCTGTTGTCAAGGAAATCATAAAATCTTTCAGACAGGCGGGCAAAATCTTCAACGGATAACGTTTCTCCCCGTTTTTTTATGTCAATCTCTGCGGCCAAGAATATTTCATTAATGTCAAACAGGTGCATGTCGTCACCATACCTGAACGCTTTAAAGCAGTTATGAAGAGTTTTCCGGCGATGGGCGAAGGCCGTTTTTACTACCGTTTTAAATAGTTTTTCGTCCCTTACGCTATATGGCGGCTCATCGTATAGATCGAAGAGCACAACGGCCGAGTATACCTTTGGTCTTGGTGAGAAGCAGTTTCGCGATACCGGCAGTACAATAGACGGGCGGCTGTAGTATTGCGAGAAGACGCTAAGGACGCTGTAATCCTTTGTGGACTGCTGCGCGGCTATCCTAAGAGCCACCTCTTTTTGGAACATCAAAAGGAGCCTGTCGAAGCATTCCCGCTGCTCAAAGAGCCTGAGCGTTATCTGGGTCGAGACGTTGTACGGCAGGTTCCCCACCACCCTTAACTTCTTGTTATTATAAACATTTCTGTAATCATATTTTAAGGCGTCATCATTGATTATATGGATGTTAGCCGCATTGTAGCGCTCTTTTAAGATATCCGCGAAACGGGTATCCTTCTCGATCGCGACTATCTGGTTCGGGTACTTGACAAGCTCGTCGGTGAGGGCGCCCAGCCCTGGCCCGATTTCAACAATAACGTCATCGTCACGGATTCTTAAAAGCTTAATGATCTTTCTTATTATATTGGGGTCTTTCAGGATATTCTGCCCGAGACTTTTCTTAAAAAAATATCCCTTTTGTTGTTTCAAGGGCATTATTGTTTGACCGCTTTTATCTTAAAATTGTGTATCATAGTTTCAATCTCCATCGCCAGCTTGCTCAGCTCGGCGGATGCCTTGGACGACTCATTCGCGTTGATAGTAAAGCCCTGCGCGACAGTCGAGACCTGCTCCATATCGCTCAAGAGCCCCCTGGAGGTCTCTTTCTGGACAGATATAGCCTCCACGATCGCACCTATCTCGCTTGATACGGAGTCTATCTTTTCAATTATTCTCGTTAAAGCGTGCCCGCCTTTTTGCACCAGAGCGACACTCTCTTCTACCTCGGAAGTAGTGTTTTTCATCAGCGCGACGACAGAGTCCGTAGAATCTTGTATGCTCTCTATAGTGCTCTCTATCTCCTTTGTCGCTTGAGACGTCCTCTCCGCGAGCTTCCTCACTTCGTCGGCGACGACGGCAAAGCCCTGCCCGTGTTCGCCCGCTCTTGCCGCCTCAATAGCGGCGTTTAGGGCAAGCAGGTTCGTTTTGTTGGTTATCTCGCGGATGACAGCCGTGATGTTACCGACCTGCTTTGACCTCTCCCCAAGCTCATTGATGTTTGAGGCGGCGCTTAGAACGGATTTCGATGTTTTGCTCATATTTGTAACAGTCTGCATTATTATCTCATGCCCTTCCGCGGCAGCTTCCTTCGTTTCGGTGACTTCAACTTTCGCCAGATCGGCATTAGAAGAAATGTGTTCTATCGATTCAGTAAATATATGGACTGACTCAAACGCCGTCTCGATTTTACCCGCCTGCTCAGACGCTCCCTGGGTGTTCTCGTCACTTGTCGCGGAAAACTGCTCGGCGGAAGAAGCCAGGAGCGAAGAGTTTTTCATAGTATTACCGACAAGTTCGTTAAAGTTAGCTATCATCTTGTTCAGATTTCCGGCTATCTCTCCGAGCTCTCCTTCAAAATGGTTCTCCATCGAAACGGTAAGGTCGCCGTCCGCCAGTTTTTTTATTACAGTGATTATCTTTCTTAGCGGTCTAAGAACGAGCGCCTTGATTATCAACGCTATCAATAGAGATAACAGTATAGTAATGACAATAATCGTACTATAAGCCGTCTTACCGTTATAGCCCAAGGCAACGATGAGCGCTATTATGATGGGCGCTAATACCTTATAAAGGATGCTTAATTCTCTTAAGAACTTGATTCTGCTAATAATACTTCCATAAAGATCGCTTTTCATATCCCCTCCAAAAAACGTTAAAGACAATGCCTTTATGGATTAGTGTATCGTATCATTTGCAGGTGTCAATAACCTTGTCAAGCTGTTTTTGCAAGTTTGCGAGAAGACCTAATGAGTTCCCGCCGGCTTTCAGCAACGAGCTTTTATCATCAACAGGTTCTATATGTATCTGAAGCTTATAGTACGGGAAGTATATCCTGATACAGATAGCGATAAACAGCATGATCGACGCGAACCACAGGATCGGTACGCCGGCGTCCTTGCGGTAGCTCACCACCGTCGCTTCCTTGAAATTATTGAAGTAAAGCGTGAGCCCTTTTATCTCGTCGGGCTCATTTATCTTCAGGTTACCGACCTTCTCGCGTTTAGGTTTGCCTGGCGCCTCACCCTCCTTCGGCTCCTCCATCGGTGGGTATAAATATATATCCACATTGGGCGTAATATCCTCATACCCCTCTTTGAACCGGCGGAACAGCTTACCGACGCGCACGGTACCAAGCATAAACCGGCCATCCTGCCCCTTAATGGTAAACGGCTCATTCGGTTTTACCGGTATCGGCTCCTCACCATCACCAGAAGGTTTCTCACCGCTTGCAGGGTCATCGTTGCCGCTCTCGTCACTCTTTACTATATACAGGTCGCATGACTGCTCATAAGCCTCCTGATAAAAAGCGAAGCCTTCATAATATATCGGGTCGTTCACCTCTATCGTCTTTTTCGCAGCTACGTTGTCATCCTCGTCATAAACGATGATATCGCTCTTCCAGTCCTTCGGGTAGTAGTCCTCGTTGAACCATGTATACTCCGTATGGAACCCCTCCATAGCAAGCTTGATCTTGCTCTCCTTACTAAGGGTGTACCCGTCTAAATCGAACCCGAGAAGGCTGTCTAAATCATTTTTGAAATAAGATAGCGCTTTGTAAAGCCTTGTATCCTTACCGACGGTATCGACCTCTTTTATCTCATCCGGGTATATCGAGATATAGCCCTCATAGTTGACTAAGTATGTCTGCATAAACCCGATGACGCATAAGAATATCCCTAAATGAAAGAGGATCGATACCAAAAGGTACGATATACCTTTTACTACGATCAACTGCTTAAGCTTGTCAGAGAGATGGCTTTTGTGGACTTTGTAACCGTTTTCACTGACAAAAGCATCCACCTTCCTGCAAAGATCGTCATAGCTGTGCAAAACTGTCTCTTCCACCTTCGCGCCTTTGGCGGCAAAGACCTGTCCCTGCGTCTTCTTCTTGAGTTTCCTTCTTGACATCATCGATAAGTACCGCTCATAGGTGCAAACGACAATATTAAGCGAAAAAGCGTACGTCAGCGCGAGGAACCATGTAGATTTGAATATGTGCAGAAGCCCTAAGGAATTATACCGCTCATAAAGCTCCTTCCCCCATGAATTGATATATCGCGAAGTCTCCATCTCCTGTGGGAAAACCGTACCGATGACCATGGTGACCGCCATAAGGCCTAATATCAGTAATGCGGTCTTAACGGAATTCAGTTTTTTATATAACCAGCTGTTTCTAATAAAACCTCTTGAACTCATAGTACTCCTCTTTCAAATAAGCAGGTGCGCCCGATAATAAGCAGGTGCGCCTGTTAGACTGCGTAAACATGTATGCTTGGTATGCCAAACAGTTTCGCGAGCCAGTTTACGCCCAGGAAAGTCATTATCATGCAGATAAATCCTAAAATATTAAACACTGACGCCGGCCACTCCTTATACTTCGGCAGCAGCATAGCGTGTACGTAAACGCTGTAGACGACCCACGTGATGAGCGACCACGTCTCCTTCGGGTCCCATGACAAGTAGCGCCCCCATGCCTGGTTCACCCACATCGCCCCGGAGACTATACCAAAAGTGAGTAGCGGGTACCCGAACAGAACAAGGTTATGCGCATAGCGGTGATAAGTCTCGATATTGCCCGGCGTTATGTTATAGTCCGAAAGATCCTTCCCCCTTCGAACAGCGC
>JAJRZU010000068.1 GCA_024275075.1 Deltaproteobacteria bacterium
CCGAAGAAGAAGATAAAGGATTTAGGTTTAGTATATGAAGAGCGCTATGTCCCGAAAAAGGGGAAAGCTTTTAAACCTTACGGCAGGCACAAGAAGAAGAAACTGTCAATGAAATCGAAGTTTAAGCAGACTGAGATAACTACGCCGAAGGCAATAAAGAAGGTGATAAAGATAGCGGAATCCATCGCTGTCGGTGACTTCTCCCAACGGATGGGTATAAAATCCAGCGATGTCATCAAAAAGCTGTTTGACTTGGGTGTAATTGCGCACATCAACCAGACTATCGATGTGGACACCGCTTCTTTGATCGCCGAAGAGTTCGGTTATGAAGTCGATAAGGTGGCATTAACTATCACTGACATCATTCAGACCGTCGAAGATAATCCCGAGCACTTGAAGCCGCGGCCGCCGGTCGTTACTATCATGGGACATGTCGATCATGGTAAGACTTCCTTGTTGGATACGATAAGGGAGACAAACGTAACCGGTGGAGAAGCGGGCGGCATCACGCAGCATATCGGCGCTTACGAGGTGCTGATAAACAAAAAAGAGATCGTGTTTCTTGATACCCCGGGGCACGAAGCGTTTACCGCTATGAGGGCAAGGGGCGCCAGCGTGACCGATATCGTCATACTTGTCGTCGCTGCCGATGACGGTGTGATGCCCCAGACGAAAGAGGCTATCAACCATGCGAAGGCGGCACAAGTACCGATAATCGTCGCTATCAACAAGATAGACAAACCGACGGCGAATCCGCAGCGGATAAAGCAGGACCTGATGAATTATGGGCTGGTTGCCGAGGAGTGGGGCGGGGATACTATCTTCGCCGAAGTCTCGGCGAAAGAGAAAACGGGTATCACTCATCTGCTTGAGCTCGTTCTTTTACAGGCGGAGATGCTCGAGTTGAAGGCGAACCCCGATAAACACGCTGTTGCCGTAGTGATCGAAAGCAAACTTGATAAAGGGCTCGGACCCGTCGCGACGGTACTTGTCCGGGAGGGTACATTAAGAGTAGGTGACCCGTTTATCACCGGCGCTATCATCGGGAAGGTAAGAGCGCTCATCAACGACAGGGGCAGGAGGGTCAGGAAAGCGACTCCATCGATACCCGTCGAGGTGTTGGGGCTGCCGGACACACCAGACGCCGGTGATGAGTTCCATGTCATTTCCGATGAGAAGAAGGCGAAGATAGTCATTTCGCAAAGGCAGAAGCAACTAAGGGCGAAAGTGCTTGCGAAATCAAGCAAGGTAACGCTCGAAGAGCTGTATGAGAAGATCAAAGAGGGTGATGTGCAGGACTTGAACATCATCTTAAAGACGGATGTTCATGGCTCTGCGCAAGCTGTAAATGAATCATTGGCGAAACTGTCGATGGAAGAGATAAAGATACAGGTGCTGCACGATTCCGTCGGCGGCATAAACGAAACGGACATCAACCTGGCCGCCGCCTCAAACGCTATCGTTATCGGGTTCAATGTACGACCGGAACCGAAAGCGTCGCAGCTTGCGGCATCAGAGAAAGTCGATGTTCGGCTTTATACCGTTATTTACGACGTAGTCAACGATATCCAGAAAGCCGTAAAGGGGATGCTCGCACCGATCAAACAAGAGGTCATCCTTGGTCACGCGGAGGTGCGGGAGACATTCAACGTACCGAAAATCGGCAGGATTGCCGGTACGTTTATTACCGACGGGAAGGTGATCCGGGGCTCGCAGATAAGGGTGCTAAGAGACAGTGTCGTTATTTACAACGGAGCAATATCATCATTGAAACGGTTCAAAGAGGACGCGAAAGAGGTAGTAAGCGGTTACGAGTGCGGTATTGGTGTCGAGAACTTCAATGATATCAAGATCGGCGATGTCTTAGAGAGTTACATAATAGAAGAGGTAGCGCGGGATTTAAATTAGCAGCCCTTCATACACTCAGATAAGCAGGTAATATAAGGATGTTTGTTGCGGTGGCGCACCTTGATATCATGATAGGTGACATGAATTCGCTAAAAGAGAAGAGGAAGGTACTAAGAAGTGTGCTTGACCGGTTAAGGAACCGGTTCAACATAAGCGCGGCGGAGGTAGGGTATCATGATAAATGGCAGCGCACCAATATCGGTTTCGCGATCGTCAGCAATGACAAAGCCCACGTGAATTCATCCGCTGACAAGGTGATCGATTTTTTGTACAGCACCCCTGAAATAAATATAATAGATATTAAATTAGAGATAATAGGTTTTTAGGTGGAATTTAAAAGAGCAGATAGAGTAGCAGGCCTTATCCAGGAGGAGATCTCAGGGATATTACAAAAGGAAGTGCAAGACCCCCGCGTCTCTCTGGCGACTATCACCGGTGTAAAGATCGGTGACGATCTTAAGTTCGCGAAAATATTCTTTGTCTGTGATTCCAAGAGACGGAAGTCTACGCAGGCAGGGTTCGATCGTTCAAAGAGCTTCATCAAAAAAAGGCTTGCCCAGAGGGTCAACCTTAAGTATATGCCGGATATCGCGTTTTATTACGACAGCTCGTTTGATTACTCCTCAAAGATAGAGAACATTATTAAAGAGATACATCAAGATGATAAATAGCGCCGCGAAAATCCTAAAAGAGAAAACGAATTTCATAGTGACAACCCACTCGTCGCCTGACGGTGACGCGGTCGGCTCTGTAACCGCCATAGCGTCCGCTCTTAAGGGCGCCGGTAAGGATGTCAGCATGTTCATCACAGATAAGGTGCCACAGGAGTTCACTTTTTTGCCCCATGCCGGTGAAATTATGCACGAACTGCCGCTCAGCGGCTTTGACGCATTCATCGCGGTTGACTGCGCCAATATCGACCGGATCGGTAATGGCGACATTAACCTGAGCAACTATGGTACTGTTATGAATATCGATCATCATAAATCGAACGCTTACTTCGGTGACATAAACGTTGTCGAAAAGGATGCCTGCTCCACGGGCTTCATCATATATAAAATAATAGAAGCCGCGGGGATGGAGATAGATTACGATATCGCGATTTCGATTTACACGACGATACTGGTCGATACCGGTTCGTTCAGGTACTCAAACGCTTCGGCGGAAGCTTTCAGGGTAGCCGCGAAGATGATCGAAAAGGGCGTTAACCCATGGAGCGTTGCCGAAAAAGTATATGAAAGTCAGCCACTTAACAGGATCATCCTTTTGAAGATGGCTTTGTCAAGTATGGAGATATTTTATGATGACAAGTTCGCGGCGATGACAATAACCCAGGATATGTTAAATGCGGCTGACGCTGACTTTGATATTACCGATGGGTTCATAAACTACCCAAGATCGATAAAGGGTATCGAGCTGGCATTGTTGTTCAAGGAGTTAGAACCCTGCCTGTATAAACTGGGGCTACGCTCCAAGGGCGCTATCGATGTATCTGAGCTCGCCGGACATTTTGGCGGGGGCGGACACATAAACGCCGCCGGCTGTACCATAAAGGGCGATATGGTAAGAGTAAAAAAGGAAGTGTACGATTATACACGGGATTTTCTAAGTAAGTAGCATTGCTGGACAAGTGACATGGACGGGTTAGTGATTATAAATAAGCCGCGCGGCATTACATCTTATGATGTGGTGCGGCAGTGTAAAAGGCTTTTGCAGACGAAGAAGATCGGGCACGCCGGTACGCTTGACCCTTTCGCGAGCGGTCTTTTAGTCATCGGAATAAACAAGGGTACGAAAATACTCCACTATCTGATAAACGATGACAAGCGCTACAAAGCGACCATGAAGCTGGGGGAGATGACCGATACGTTTGACCTTACCGGCAGGGTCATCAACAAGAACGAGGAGCGCAGTGTCACAAAGGATGATTTTATCCAGGCAATGAAGGATTTTACCGGTGAGGTTGACCAGCTGCCCCCAATGTACTCCGCGAAGAAGGTAGGCGGTGTCAGGCTCTACGAACTGGCACGCGCGGGTAAGGAGATAGCGCGGTCAAAGGTCAGGATAAATATTTTCAATATTACTCTGGGCAGCTTTTCATATCCGCTTGCGACGATAAACGTCAGGTGCTCAAAGGGCACATATATCCGGTCGCTGGCGAATGATATCGGTATAAAGCTTGGTGTCTATGCGCATCTTGTCGAGCTCGAGAGGACGAA
>JAJRZU010000069.1 GCA_024275075.1 Deltaproteobacteria bacterium
AGAGAACGACGGCGCCGCCTGCCGCGCAAACGCCTTCAGGTGACTGATTATCTTACCCATCCTGCCGGTCTGGTTCTCGATGAATTTCAGCTCCTTATAATATTTGTCCTTGTCTGAGAGCTCTTCCCCGATCAACTGGGAATAGCCCCTTATGATCATCAGCGGCTGGTTCAGTTCATGTGCGATGCCGGTCGCCAGCTCACCGATGGAGGATAACTTGCCGGTCTGGATCAACTGCGCTTCCAGGGACTTTCTGTCTGAGATGTCCCGCGCTATTCCGTGGATACCGACGAGGGCATTGCCCTCTATTATTGGCGACAGGATCAGCTCCAATTCGATCGGCTCGTCACCGGCTTTCTTCGCGGTCACTTCAAAGGCCTGGGTCTTCTTACCAGAGCGTATCCTTTTGAACGTATCAAACGCGATCCTTCTGCTCTCTTTAGTCAATATCCGTGTAAATGGTTTATTCATAAGCTCTTTTTGCACATCGATGCCCATGAGCTCGGTTGCCTTGTGATTTACGAAGGTAAACCTTCCGCGCAGGTTCAATGTAAAAATAATGTCTCTCGCGGATTCTGTCAAGGTCTTGTATTTAGCTTCAGAGTCCAACAGTTTTTTCAGGGCGTCTTCAAGCTCATCATTGATTTTTGATACCTTGTTCTCCTCATCGATAAGCTCATCCTCCTTCAGCTTAACAGATTCGTACATAATCCTTAAGGTCTCGATGAGTCGGTTGATCTCATTACTCATATATTTCTTGAATACAGAACAATCTTCACAGTTATCACAGTGCCTGAATACAGCGGCACCCTTTCGCTTTGAATAATTACCTACTACGTGCCAGCAGGCATCGGTTTTATCGCTGTTAAAAAAGAGGCACTCCTTATGCGTGCAATTCAATATCTTCTGGCAGTCAGGGTATTTTAGTAAAGGAGAACCAAAATCGACGTTCCGGTTCCCCATCGCGATCTGCTTCGCCTTGTCAGTAAGGTTGACAATCGGCCTCACAATGTTAGAGCTAAGGATGTACGCGGAAGATATACCGAAAAAAATCGCGAAAGACGAGAGCATGAGAATGAAGTCCCGCGCCTCTTTTATCTTCGCCTCCGTCTGCTCGGTCGAGAAACCGATCCTTACAATAGCCCACTTTATATTGTCAAGGCTTATCGGCATGGAGGCGTCTATGCCTTCTCTGCCTCTCCAGTTGATCTTAGCGAACTGTAAGGAGTTAGAATTTATCGCGTTAAGCGAAATCTGGTCTTTTAATAACTTCCCCTCCATGTTGCTCTCAGAATGTACGAGCACTTCGCCGTCGCTTGTGAGCACCATCGCGTATAGCACCCTCGTGTCATCACCAAGCACCTCGATAAATTTATCGATATTCACTTTACAGCTGTAAGCGAACACGCGCAAAAGGGTTGAAAAGTCTTTCTTCTCAAGGTCCTGCACCATGTTCTTGTACAGGTCTAAAGAGAGGTATGAGGTAAATATGACGACGGCGACGACTATGCTCGTTGTAAAAAATATGAGCTTGTTCTGGATCTTCATAGCCGCCCCCGCTCCTGTGTCCGTTATCGCTTATCAACTAAATACTTTTTGATGCCGTCAGCAAATATAGTCAGCCCGATTGAATATTTCTTAAGGAGCAAGTCCTTTATCGCGCTGTTATCACAGACATTATCACTCTCTAACATCATGAGCTGGTCTTTACCTACCGGTGGCCTGCTCAGCGCCGCTTTCATCATCATCGCATTTATACCCATTATCCATACCGGTATGTGTACCTTCACCGCTCTTCTTTGCAGCACACGTGCGATTGTATCGATTATCTCATCGAAGGTCAGCCGCTCAGGCCCTCCCACCTCAAACGTTTTGTTCGCGAAATCGTCACCGGTCAGCGCCTTTGCGTACATCTTCGCGATATCCTTCACGTAGACCGGCTGCATCCTGACCTTACCGTTACCGATCACCGGCACAAATGGCGTCAGCCTCATCATCTTAGCGTACATATTGACGAAAGCGTCACCCCTGCCATGAATCACTGACGGCTTGAAAATCGTATAGCCGATCCCGCTCTCGCGCACATACTCCTCTGCCTTGTACTTTGTCTGGTGATACCGGCTCTTAGCTCCCTTCGCGGCGCCCAGCGCGCTCATCTGTATATAACGCTTTACTGCCGCCAGCCTCGCGACATCCACGACATTTTTTGTGCCCTCAAAATGTACCTGCTCAAAACTGCCCTCTCCCTTCGCCTCGACGATGATGCCGACTAAATGGATAACGGCATCCGCCTTACCCATCGCCTTCTTTACGGATTCCCTGTCCAGAACATCGCCTTTGAGGATCGTAACGCCTTTCGACGCGAGAGCATCCCCGCTACGAAGGTTCCTGACAAGCGCGACGACCTCATGACGATCCCTCAGAAGCTCGCTGATTATATGGCCGCCGACAAAACCGGCGCCGCCTGTGATAAACACTTTCATTGTCCGCCCCAAAATGGCATCATGCCCCTTACTCTTTAAACTTACATAAAAAATCACGCTTTGTAAACCGTTAATATAAGACCACTGCGCGACCTAATATAGGCACAAAGTAATTGACCTGACAGGTGATAAATGGTACATTGCATTTTTTTACGGATTTAGCCGTGACGTTAATATGATTTCACAAGGGGATATTGATCAGATGCGGGTAGCGATACTCATACCGGTGGAAGGTGCGGATAACAGGGCAGGTGCGATGTTATCAGGCTTAGTGGCGGGTTCGGGGGGGAAGGGCGTGGATATCACTCTGTTTGAGCCGCCGCAAGATACGGCGCTTGATCAAAGATCGTTAGAGTTGTTGTATGTCGCCAAGGCGCTTGAGCAGGCCGCCGATTTTGATCTTATTCACAACTGCGCCGGTGCGCTTTTAGTATCGCTCAGCACGCTGATCAAGACACCGGTGCTGACGACAATCTTCGAGACGCTGCCGCCATCGAAGTTGCCGCTTTACAAAGAGTATGACAGCCGCGTCTTCTACATCAATGACACAGGCGCCGCACGCTCACCGGGGCTGAATTACGTTTCGTCTATCGATCACGACACAAAGAGCGCCGGCTTTGACGCGGGCGCGCTTATCGACGCTTACTACGACGCATACAGCTTTATTATAGAGAACAAGCGGTGGAAAGACCACCGGCCATGGGGGCATTACGCGGTACTGTCTGACACACCCGACCAGAGAGCCAAACTGGTGCACGTTTTTCCGGGGACGAGGCTCAGCCTCCAGCGGCACCGCCGCCGCCACGAGCATTGGCACATCATCAAGGGTAACGCGCGGGTGACTCTAAACGATCAGGAGCTCATGCTGAAAGCGGGCGACTCCATCGACATCCCGAAAGTGGCGGTACACAGGATCGCGAACTGCGGTGCGAACGTCATGACATTCTTCGAAGTCCAGACCGGCGATTACCTCGGCGAGGATGACATCGAACGGCTCGAGGACGATTACGCGAGGAGCTGACGCCACCCATTCTCAATGGAGCCTACCGAACGTTTTGCACCTATATTTTACATTATTTTTACTTGTTTGCCGGTTATTTTAGTGTTATTAATAGTCTCGACACTACTGTTTCTCGCATTAGTGTCTTGGCGCATCAAAATTCATTGGCAGGAGATGTAGATATTGATGGAACCCACAGGAGTTGGAAAGAAGAAGTTTATCGCGTTACTCATCTTCATCGCGGTAGTCGCGGTGGCGTATCTTAACGGTATCAATAATGATTTTGTATTTGACGATCAACCACTCATTGTCCGTAACGAATCGATAAAAGACTTTGACAACGTGCTTGGCATATTCAATTATGATAACAGTAAAGCGTTGTCATACCGGCCGGTTCGGTTCATCTCGCTTGCGATAGACTATGCTATATCAGGTGACAGCCCGATAGGCTTCCACATCTCGAACATGATCTATCACGTAATAAGCGGCTACCTCGTATTCCTCATCCTGCAATTTATGTTCACCAGCGTGCCCTGGTTGCGGGTGGAGTCTGATGACGAGGCTGCGGGCGGCATATTGACGGCTTATACCGTCAGCCTGCTTGCCACGATAATATTCCTGGTGCACCCGGTGCAGGTCGATTCCGTGACATACATCTCTGGCAGGAGGGATATTCTCTCCACACTCTTTTTCCTGCTCGCGTTCCTGAGCTACCTTAAGTTTCGCTACCTGAACAAAAAGTGGCACTTAGCGCTCGTCGTTTTGTTTTACCTGACAGCGATATCCGCCAAGGAGATGGCGATCACGCTACCTGCCGTTATCATCGCGTTTGAGATAGTCGAGAATATGAAGAACGAAAGTAAGGGGCTTTTAACGGATTTCCTTACCGCCACAAAGAATATAATAAAGCGCTACAAGTTCCTTGTTGTGGCATTGCTCATCTTTGGCGCCGCGTTCACGTGGTATTCGGTGATATACCGGGAGGCGTCCCACCAGCGCGGCTGGCACGGCGACAGCATCCTTATCAATTTCCTGACGGTCGCGAAGATATGGGTAACGTATCTGCGGCTGATATTCTTCCCGATAGTTTTAAGCGCGGACTATAAATCGTTCCCGCTCTCGACATCGCCGTTTGAGCCCGCGACTATGCTCTCGATAGGGCTCGTCGCGCTCTTTTTCTACGCGACATTCAAGCTTTTAAAGAGTAACAGAGCGTTAGGCTTCGGTCTGCTCTGGTACATCATCACGCTGCTACCGGTATCGCAGATAATCCCGCACCATGAGATGATGGCGTAACATTATCTGTACTTACCGATAATCGGTTTCGTAATCGCTCTTGGCGCTTTTTTGCTGAGCCTGAAAAACGAGGAGCGTGCGACAAAGATTACCACGGTGACTATCGCGGTGGTCGTCATCATACTGTTCTCTGTGCGCGTGGTAATAAGGAACCAGGACTGGCGGACGGAGAAAACGCTTTGGAAGAAGACCGCCGAGACCGACCCGAACTCTCACCGGGCATGGTTTAAGTTAGGTAACATTTTCAGGGAGGAGTACCGGTTTGAGAGCGCGATATACAATTACAATAAATCTATCGAAGTGACGAAGAAACCGAAGCTGAAGGCGAAGGCGTTAAACAGTCTTGGTGCGATATTCATGAGGCAGAAGCGGTTCAAGGATGCGCTAAGGGAGTTTAAGCTGGCGCTTGAGTTGCACCCGAAATATTTCGCTACATTGAACAACCTGGCGGCGGTCTACCTTGAGATGAGTGACCTTGAGAACGCGAAGATATATGTTGACAAAGCTCTTGAGAAGCTGCCGGACTCGTTGACGGCGAACACGAACAGGGCTGTGCTGCTGTTCAAAAAGGGGGAGAAGGATGCCGCGAAGGAGATGTTAGACGGGCTCTTAGAGAAGTTCCCTGGGAACTATTCGTTGCTTAACGTGCTGGCGAAGACTGCATACGAAGATCGTGAATATGAGGTCGCGAAGAAATATTATGAGGATATTGTCCTTTTCTACCCTGATGTGCCCGAAGCGCACTTTAACCTTGGAGACTTATATTTCAAGCAGGAGTTTTTTGACCTCGCGATAAACGAGTTCATGCAGACAGTCAGGTTAGACCCCGGCTATTATGAGGCGCACCTGAACCTCGCGAATATCTATGGGCAGAAGGGTGACATAGAGAACGCGATACTGTTAATGAAGAACGCTTCCGCCATAAGACCGAAAGCCTCGGAGCCGTCGCTTGGTATGGCTCTGATATACTTGCAGAACAATGAGTACAGAAAAGCGAAAGAGGCGTTTGAGGAGACTATAATGATAAACCCGAACCAGCCGGGCGCCACGGAGATAAACGCGAAGATAGATCAGTTAAAAGAGCATTTGGAAAACTAAACAGTAATGAATGGGACTTAAGCCAAATAGCGAAATCCCTATATTTTCGACAAAACCTTCGCTGTAAGTACCTGTAAAAAGGGGGTGCGGCCAGCGGAAGCGAAGGGGGAATTCCCCTTTAAGCGGATTGGGGAACATGCCCTGAATGCGTAGTACAACGCGGAGTTCTCGGAGAAAAAACTTTTTAACGCAGGATCGTGGTATTCTTTGTAGTAGAAAGCCCTCTGTGGTTATAAGATTTTTATAATAGGAGTAAAAAGTTGAAAAAGTATTTATTGGTAATGGCCGTACTTATCGCTGTATCATTTACTTACACCGATTCATACAGTAGTGCGGGCAAAAGTAGTGCAAACAAAAAATTCATGTTTTTGTATTCAAACGACAATGTAGGTGAGATTGAGCCCTGCGGGTGAAAGTCCGGTAAAACTGGCGGTCTTGCCAGAAAAGCAAAGTTTGTGAAGGACTATAGAGACGAGCATGGCAGTGAGGATAGCTTCCTTGTCGATTCTGGCAACACTATCTTCAGCATCCAGCCGCAGTCATATTTCAGCACGCTACACATAAGGAAGCACCAGATGGAGCAAAAAGCCAATCTTATCCTCGATGTCTATGATATGCTTGACTACGACGCTATCAACATCGGTTGGTATGATATCGTATTAGGCAGGGATGCCCTGAAAAGGATCATCGGTGACAGGAAGCTGAACCTTGTTTCATGTAATCTGTTTGATGTAAAGGCTGAAAAGCTGTTCGCCCCGCCTTACATAATTCTTGAGAACGCAGCCGGTAAAGTCGGTGTCATCGGTGTCATGCCTGACAAAATTGATAATATCGACGTAAAGCTTGGTGAGGAGTTTGAGGTATTAGACCCGCTCCTCAACGTTGGTGAGTATGTGAAGGAGTTAAAGGGTAAGGTAGATCTTGTCGTGCTGCTCAGCTCTCTTGGGGAGGATATGACGCTTGAGTTAGCTAAAGCGGTGCAGGGTATTGA
>JAJRZU010000004.1 GCA_024275075.1 Deltaproteobacteria bacterium
TACAAGCCCGTCCTGTCCGGCGCCGCCCTTCGTGACGGGGAGCGGATCGCGCACGACGCCGTGATGCTGAAAGCCGCGTCTGGCGCCACGGACGATATGGCGCTCATCAACCCGTACTGCTTCCTGCCGGCGGTGACGCCCGCCCACGCGGCATGTATCGAGAACGTCATCATCGATAAAGAAAGATTGACCGGTAATTACAAGACCATCCGCTCCAGGCACGACATCACGATAGTAGAGGGCGCCGGCGGCCTGATGGTACCGGTAACCGACGATTACCTCATCATCGATCTGATAAAAGATACCGGTTTGGGCGCGGTGGTCGTCACCGATACGGCGCTTGGCAGGATCAACCATACGCTCATGACGCTAAGCGTGCTCAAATCGCACGGGATCGAGCTGATCGGGATCATCGTCAACAGGTACCCGGCCGAGCCCACGCAGACCGATATCAGCCTGATCAAATATGTGAGTCTGTTCGGCGGCGATAACATAATCGCGGTGGTACCGGAAGTAAAGAGCGGCGATGACTTCTATGACCGGTTCATCACCTGCTTCAAAGAGAATATAGATATCGGTGGCATAATAGAATCACTTGAGTAGAATTTTGTTACAGGGGGCGCTTATGCATAATAAGAGAACTGTTCAGTTGATGAATGACGACAAGGAGTATATCTGGCATCCATTCACTCAGATGAAGGATTACGCCGCCGCGGATAATATTATCATTGAGCGTGGTGAGGGCGTCTACCTGATCGATACTGACGGCAACCGGTACATCGACGGCGTCTCCTCGCTCTGGACGAACCTTTTTGGTCACAACAACGCGAAGATAACCGGTGCGATAAAGGCGCAGCTTGACAGGATCGCGCACTCGACGCTACTTGGTCTCGCGAACGTACCGGCGACCACTCTTGCCAAAAAGCTGGTCGAGATCGCACCGAAGGGTCTGAAGCGGGTATTCTATTCTGACAACGGTTCTACCGCAGTGGAGATATCGCTCAAGATGTCGTATCTGTATCACATGCACAGGGGCGATACGGTGAGAACGAAGTTCATCGCGCTGAGGAACTCGTACCACGGCGACACATTAGGGGCGGTCTCCGTCGGTGGGATAGAGCTCTTCCATTCGCTGTTCAAGCCGCTTCTGGCGGATGTCGTTTTCGCCCCGTCACCATATTGCTACCGGTGCGAATTATCGCTGGAGCCGGACAGCTGCGGTATGCGCTGCGCCGACGCCCTGGAGGAGCTCGCAAAAAGGCATCACGGCGAGACGGCGGCGCTGATAATCGAACCGATCGTACAGGGCGCCGGGGGGATCATCACCGCACCGGACGGCTACCTTCGCCGCGTGCGCGAGATATGCACAAAGTACGGGATATTGATGATAGCCGATGAGGTCGCGGTCGGGTTCGGGCGCACGGGGCGGATGTTCGGGTGCGACAACGAGGGCGTGACGCCAGACATCATGGCGGTCGCGAAGGGTTTGTCCGGCGGGTATTTGCCGATGGCGGCGACGCTCACGACGGACGCGGTATACGACGCGTTCCTCGGTGAGTACAGCGAGTACAAGACGCTGTTCCACGGGCACACCTTTACCGGTAACCAGCTCGGGGCAAGCGCTGCTGTTGCGACGCTTGAGATATTCAAGGAGGAGCGTGTGCTCGAGCGGCTACAACCGAAGATAGAGCTTTTGACCAGCCTCCTCGAGGGCTTCAAAGAGCACCCATGCGTCGGGGATGTCAGGCAGCGCGGCTTCATAGCGGCTATCGAGCTTGTGCGTGACAAGGCCGCGAAGGAGCGATTCGCACCGGCGGACAGGATCGGTCATAAGGTGATACAGCGCGCGGCGGGACAAGGGCTTATCATCAGGCCGCTAAGTGACGTGATAGTGATCATGCCGCCGTACATCATCACGGGCGGTGAGCTCACCAGGATGATGGAGATCATAAGCGAATCCATAAACCATGTTTTAAGGTGAACGCCGGATTCTCACAGAGTTCGCGCCCGCGGAGAAATTACTATAAAGTCGATACGCACAATGTACATTCATTTGTATACTTTTACCTGCCTCTCTGTTAGAATGAAGAGCAATGAAATTAAATAATAAGAAATATTCTAAATGGGTTGTGTTTATTGCGGTCTCTATCGGTACGTATATGGCGGCGTTGGATTCGTCGATTGTCAACGTATCGATGCCGACGATAACCCGTTATTTTCATTCGGACATCTCGACCACCAACTGGGTCATAACCGTATATCTCCTGACCCTTACAGGGCTATTGCTTATCTTCGGCAGGCTTGCGGACATTTTTAGCAGGAAGAAGATATTCTCCATCGGTATGGCTCTGTTTACGTTTTTTTCATTGACATGCGGGCTTGCCGGTTCTCTCACATCGCTTATCATATCAAGGTTTTTGCAGGCGGTCGGCGGCGCGATGCTTATGTCGCTCAGCCCCGCGATCATCACCGAAGCGTTCCCCAAGAATGAGAGGGGTAAGGCGCTTGGCGCCATCGGTACAGTTGTCGCGCTGGGGATCATGACCGGCGCACCGGCGGGAGGCGCGATCGTATCGATGTTCAGCTGGCGTTACATCTTCTTCATCAACGTGCCCGTCGGGGTGATCGGCGTCATCCTGTCCATAATAGTATTAGAGGAGAAAGCGCCAAAGACCGGCGCCCCCCTGGAACGCTTTGATCTTATTGGCGCGTTTTTACTTCTGATCTTCTTAGTGACATTCCTGCTTGCCCTAAGCAGCGGTTCCAGGAGCGGGTTTTACGACCGAACCATAATCATTGCGTTCATGATATCATTGATAGTCTTCATAATATTCATCGTAACCCAGATGAAAGCGAGGAACCCGACGATAGAGCTCCACCTGTTTAGAAACGCCGGCTTCTCCTCAGCAAATGTCACGGCAATGATCACTTACATGGCGATATTTATGGTAATGTTTATGCTGCCGTTTTTCTTAGAACGGGTAGCGCGCCTCTCACCAAGCGCAATCGGTGCAATTTTAATAACGCCGACGACGATGCTACTGATATTCTCACCGCTCTTCGGGTGGGTGTCTGACAAAATCGGGTACAGGTTCCTCAGGTGCTGCGGGCTGACGACTATGTCCGCCGCCCTGCTCCTGCTATCATATATCACTAACAATACCAGCATGTTGACTATTGTGCTGATCCTTTTCCTATATGGCTTTGGTATCGGAATGTTCGTCCCACCAAACAACAGCCTGCTGATGGGATCGGTACCAAGGGAGAAATTAGGCGTAGCTGCTGGTATGCTTGCCACCACCCGGAACATGGGTATGATGATTGGTGTCGCGGCTTCAAGCGCAATATTCACTTATCAGACGAAACATTATTCCCATAAAATGGATCTGGATATATTGACAGTGCAAAAAACGTACTCTCCGTATGCTGATGTTTTCTTTGCCGCGGCGCTTGTATGCGTTATCGGTATTGTTATCGCGTGGTTACAAGGGAGTAATCATGCGCGCGATATATAATTTTACTTAAGCAGACGTGATACGACAGCCCTTATCCTCTTAAACATCTCCTGTTTTGAGTCAGATACCGCCTTGTTGATATATTGCGCCGGTTTGCAGAAATCCATCGCTTTTTTCAGGTTCTCATCACACTTTTTGACAGAGAAGAAGATGATCGGTATCCTTCGATTCTCGCGCTTCAGGCCACTCTCTATAGCACGCATGGCGACCGCGGCGTTTATACCGGACATGACCGGCATCTGTATATCCAATATGACCAGCTCGATCGGGAGGCGCGCCTCAAAACGCTCCGTCAGCCTTGTGATGAAATCCCCGCCGTTTGAACAGGATATGACCTTCTTCGCGATCTTGTGATCGATAAGAGCGTCCTTTAGCATCACGCGTATCAGCTCAGAATCGTCAACGATGATAACGCAATCCTTCTCTAAAATATCCTGCGTAACTATCGCCGACTCCAAGATAAGACCGCAGAAAGCGCACCGCGACTCAACGACCCCCTCCTTTTCAGTGGCGTAAGTATCCACCATCTCACCGCAGCCCGGACAATACGCCGCAGACTCTTTTCCTTTAGCAGGCTCTGCCATTAATCATCTCCTCTTTTAAATTCAAATCAGTTTTATGGTGGGCACAGCCCACCCTACGGCTAACCCCTAACCCCTAATGCGCATCACTCCAGTTGACGCCCTCTTGTATCTCCACTTTCAGGGGGATCGTTATGAAGGGCTTACCGGCGCCTTCCATCTCTTCTTTGATGAACTTGCGCATGATCTCAAGCTCATCAGGCGCTGCCTCGAAAAGGAGCTCGTCGTGTACCTGAAGTATCATTTTGCTTTTGAGCCCGTTTGCGTTAATTCTATCAAATAATTTTATCATTGCAATCTTTATTACATCCGCCGCGGTGCCCTGTATCGGCGCGTTTATCGCGTTGCGCTCCGCCATCTGCGCTACATTCTTGTTTTTGCTGTTTATTTCCGGCAGATAGAGCCGTCTCTTGAACAGCGTCGTCACATATCCATTTTCCCGCGCGCTTTTTATGGTGTTTTGTATATACTCCCATACCCGCTTGTATTTATTGAAGTATCCATCGATATACTTCTTCGCCAGTTTCGGTGATATCTTGAGCTCGCGGGCCAAACCGTACGGACTCATTCCGTAAACGATACCGAAATTTATTACCTTCGCCGTCCGCCTCATCTCCGGCGTGACCATCGCAGGGAATATCTCGAATACCTCTGCCGCGACAGAAGTGTGGATATCCTCACCGTTCTCGAATGAACGGAGCATCGCCTCATCGCCGCTCATATCTGCGAGTATCCGCAGTTCTACCTGGGAGTAGTCCGCGGAGACGAGCAGTTTACCCTTTTCGGCGGCAAAAGCGCTCCTGATCAGCCGCCCCTCGTTTGTACGCGCGGGTATGTTTTGCAGGTTCGGTTCCGAGCTCGAGAGCCGCCCCGTTGACGTTACCGTCTGGTTGTACGAAGTATGCACGCGGTTTGTGCGCGGGTTTATCACCGATACAAGCGCGTCGGCGTAGGTGGACTTCAGCTTCGAGATGCTACGGTAGCGCAGAATATCCCTTGGTATCGTGAAATCGTAAGTTTCGGCAAGCTCGGTGAGCACAAAAACGTCCGTCGAATAACCGGTCTTCGTCTTTTTGATAACGGGCATATTAAGTTTGTTGAACAGAATATCGCTAAGCTGTTTTGGTGAGTTCAGGTTAAACTCGCAACCCGCTTCTTTGTAGACCTCCTTCTTGAGCGCCACCATCGTCTTCTCGAACCTCTTTGACAGCTCGCCCAGCAGCGTCTTGTCAACATACACACCGGTCATCTCCATATCAGCGAGCACCCTTACGAGCGGGAGCTCAATCTTCTCATAAAGCTCCGCCAGGTCGCTCTCCTTCAGCTTCGGCAGCAGTATCTGCGCGAGCAGGTACGTCACGTCGGCATCCTCCGCCGAGTAGGTGCAGGCAGTGTTGACGCTCACTTTGTCAAAGGCGACCTCGCTCTTGCCAGCGCCGGCGACCTCCTTATATAGTATCATCTTATGGTTCAGGTGGTCCATGCTGATATCAGAGAGCCTGTGGTTATGCTTCGACGGGTTCAGCAGGTAAGACGCGATCATCGTATCGTCCATCCCGCCTTTGATCCCGATGCCGTATCGCTTGAAAATAATGTACTCGTACTTGATATTCTGAGCGATCTTCCTTATATTTTCGTCCTCTAACAGGGGCTTTAGCTCACTTAGCACGTACTCTTTGTCAAGCTGTCCGCCACTCCCCTCACCGGTATGCGCGACGGGTATATAGTATGCCTTGTGCGCGCTGTAACTGATCGAGATACCGACTATATCCGCGAGCATCGGGGTGGGGGACGTCGTCTCGAGATCGACGGAAAACGCGCCCGCGCGGCGGATATCGGTAATGATATCATCAAGCAGCCGCTTATCTTTCACAAGGTGATAATCATCATAACTCACGTCGCTTTCTACCGTTTCGCCCGGTAGCTCCGTGATAAGCTTCGTGAACTCCAGCTCCTTCAAGAGCGGCAAAAGCGCGTCATAGTCCGGCGGCATCACTACCAGATCGTCGAGAGTGACACCGATATCGACACTGCTGTCAAGAGTCACGAGCTCCCTGCTCAAAAACGCCGCCGCCCTGTTCTCTTTGATCGACTCGGCTTTCTTGCCCTTTAGCTCATCGATATGCTCGTACAGCCCCTCTAACGACCCATAGCGCTCGATAAGCGGCGCGGCGGTCTTCTCACCGACACCGGGTACTCCGGGAATGTTGTCCGAAGAATCACCGGCGAGCGCGAGTACATCCCGCACCTTTTCAGGGGGCACCTTGAACCGCGCGACTACATCTGGTATTTTGAACTCCTTATCCTTCATCGTGTCAAGCATAGTGACATCGGCGCCGATCAGCTGCATCAGGTCTTTGTCACCAGAGATGATCACGATATTCAGACCCTTCTGCGCGAATTTTTTCACGGCGGCGGCGATCACGTCATCCGCCTCAAAAGCCTCCACCTCCACAGAGGGGATATTGTAGGCGGCGACAAGCCTCTTGATATAGGGTATCTGCTCCTTTAGCTCGTTATCCATCTTCTTTCTTGTCGCCTTATACTCCGGGTAGAGCTTATGCCTGAAATTTCGCTGCTTTGAATCGTAGATTATGCCCAGGTACTTCGGGTCGCATTCCTTTATCACCTTCATCACCATCTTGATGAATCCGTAGACGGCGTTTGTCGGTAAGCCCTTTGAATTGGAGAGCCGCCTGATCGCGAAGTACGCCCTGTAGATGTAAGAGCTGCCATCGATGAGGTACAAGGTGTCTTTATATTTCATGAAATGGTAATACCTGCTATTAAGATATGTTAAAATTCATAAATAAGCTTCGCGCCGAATTCGTACACGTTGTTAGCCTCGTTGACCGAGCCGGTCTCAGAGTCATACTCATCAAACACGTCGCCGCTTATCAGTAAGGCGCCGATCAGGTCAAGACGAAGACCCTTTTCCTGGTCATCCGCCGTGTATATCTTCCGGCTCAGCTTCAGGTCGAATTCGGTGCCGATCTTGTGCGCCTTGATCTCGTCAGAGCCGCTGATAAACTCCTCCTTCGCCAACGAAGCAATGATCATAGAAGCTGCGATATCCGTCTTTTGACCAAGCTCATAACCGATTGCGCCTTTAAAGAAGAATACATTGCTGAAATCCGGTAAGTACCGGTACGCGTTAAATTCTTCGTCACCGGTTAATTCATCGGCAAGCTCGCCCCTGGTCAGTATCTCGGCGATATCTGTTTTGTAAGAGGTCTCTGGCGCGATAAACCCTTCGTACTTATCCGCCGTGTCGCGCGCCTTGTTCTCGCCGCTCGCGTAAAGGAACTGTACGAATCCGCTCAGCTTATCTCTCTGTATCCCGCTGACTGCGTTGAGCAGATAACCGTTAGCCTCGGCGTCCACCTTCTCTTCCCCTTTTGCGGGGTTCCCCTCAACGTCAGAGCTTTTTATATTACCGGAATTACTGATGAACTCGATTTTGTTAGTGGTGTTCAGGAGCTTGCCGGTGAACCCGAGCCCTACGTAGTATATGTTCCTGTCCAGCTCCTTCGTCTCCTCACCGTTATACCGGTCTATCAGCGCACCGAACAGCCCGTCCATAGAAAAATCGTCACCTAATGGCTGCGATATCTCAAGGTCAAGGAAATACTCCTTCCGGTCAGGGTCAGCCGTGTTATAATCGTACCTCGTGCCCAGCGCTTCCTGGTAGATGTTGATGATGTTCACCCGCGCAAAAAGCTCATCGTCGAGCGTCAGGATGGTGCCGAACGCGTCGTCACCGGCAAGGATACCGTCAGCGATATTAAACGGCATAAGGCCGCACTTGACATTCAGGTCATCTCCGGGGATATCGATATCGACATAGATGTTCTTTGTCTCGACGTTTACGCCGTCACCCGACGCCGCGCCGCCGCTGTTTTGCCCCACGGGGTAGCCGGCGCCGTCTATCCCCCAGATTATGCCGCCCGCCTCAAAGGCGGCGACCCCGGTAACGTTGTCGTCGAATCTGTTCTTGATACCGAAGATGAGCTTAGTTTCGGTGAAGTTCATCGTATCCTTCTGGTCGCTTTGGGTATCCTGAACGTTTTCGTTTTGGGTATAGCGCGTGTCGATGGCGCCAAAGAGCGTGGTCTCGGCGCAGTAAGCCTGCGTCGCGGCGGTGCAGATAAATATCGATATCATTAAAAATAGAACATGTTTTCTCATAAAAACCTCATTAAACCGGATTATAGTGTATTAGGGCAATCCCTTTTATTCAGGCTTGCTTGTTTATAGGGTTTAATACCTCTCAGCTTGCTGCGTAATTATTTAAAATTGATACCTCGTAGCTCTGCTGCGGGGTAGTTCATTCTGGATAATTTATAAGAAACTGCCCTGATTGTCAAGCTTAAAGCCATCAAGATGGTTTTCTGTGAGCGGCACTAAGTTGGCGCCGCTAATTTCGTGTTAACATTGACACAAAACTATTGACGTTATCGCCCTGTGTATTTAATTATTCGACACGGGGAAGGAAGCTCGCTTTATAAAAGGCAATAAATATTTACAGGAGTGTCGCCAAATAGACAGATTTGCATATTTTCAAAAAAAACGTCGCTGTAAGTACCAAGACTCCTGCACAGCCTCCCAAAGTCCCCCCCCCTTAGATGGATTGGGCGACATGCCCCTAAGGGGCGCTGTCAGGAAAATTGCGCCAGCGCCTTCTTCAGGAACTGACCGGTAAAGGACTTCTTACATGCGGCGATCTCTTCGGGCGTACCGGCGAAAACGATCTCGCCGCCTTTGTCGCCGCCCTCAGGGCCTAAGTCTATGATATGATCCGCGGTTTTAAGCACGTCCAGGTTATGCTCGATGATGATGATGGTGTTGCCGGCGTCGCGTAGCTTGAACAGCACCTCTAACAACCGGTGTATATCCGCGAAATGCAGACCGGTGGTCGGCTCGTCAAGGATGTATATCGTCCTGCCGGTGCTCCGTTTGCTAAGCTCCTTCGCGAGCTTGATCCTCTGCGCCTCGCCGCCGGACAGTGTCGTCGCGCTCTGACCGAGCTTCACGTAACCAAGACCGACGTCGATGAGCGTTTGCAGCCCCCGCTTTATCTTAGGGACATTACTAAGAAAGTCGCACGCCTCCTCAACGGTCATATTCAGAACATCACTGATATTATTACCTTTAAACATGATCTCCAGCGTCTCGCGATTATACCGCTTCCCCTTGCAATGCTCGCACGTTACATAAACGTCAGGCAAAAAGTGCATCTCGATCTTGATGATGCCGTCACCGCGGCACGCCTCACAACGCCCGCCCTTCACGTTAAAAGAGTACCGCCCGATCTTGTAGCCGCGCACCTTCGAGTCTGGCAGCTGCGCGAAAAGCTCCCGGACGTGGTTGAACACACCGGTATATGTCGCGGGGTTCGACCGTGGCGTTCGACCGATCGGGGACTGGTCGATATCGATCACCTTATCAAAATAGAACAGCCCCTTTATATCCTTATATCTGCCCGCCCGCTCCTTTGCCCTGTAGAATTTCTGGGCGAGCGCACGGTACAGCGTATCGATGATCAGCGTACTCTTGCCCGAGCCAGAGACACCGGTGATACAGGTGATAAGACCGGTCGGGATCTTCACGTCGATGTCCTTCAGATTGTTCTCGGATGCGCCGGTTATCTCGATGAAATCCTTACCCGCCCGCCTGCGCATTTTCGGTACCGGTATCGTCAGCTTCCCTGACAGGTATTGACCGGTGAGCGACCTCTTATCCTTCAGCATCTTTGCCGGTGTACCGGAAAATACAACGTGGCCGCCATGCACACCGGCGCCGGGACCCATATCGATCACATGGTCGGCGGTTCTTATCGTCTCCTCGTCATGCTCGACGACCAGCACGGTGTTACCAATATCCCTTAAATGCCGCAACGTTGAGAGCAGCCTCTTGTTATCGCGCTGGTGCAGGCCGATCGACGGCTCATCGAGGATGTACAGCACGCCGACGAGGAACGACCCGATCTGCGTGGCGAGCCTGATCCGCTGACCCCCACCGCCAGAGAGCGTGTTCGCCGCCCTGTTCAACGTCAGGTAATCAAGACCGACATTTTTTAAGAACGTGAGCCGCTCCTTTATCTCCTTTATTATCCGGTGAGCGATCTCCCGCTCCTTCTTCGTCATGCGAAGCTTACCAAACAGACTGCAAAGCTCCTTGATGGAGTAAGCAGTCATGTCAGCGATATTCTTATTACTTATCTTTACGCAGAGCGATTATCTCTTCAGCCGGCTGCCTTTGCACTCCGGGCAGTCACGAATATTCATGAACTTCTCGATCTCGTGCCTGATATATTCGGACTCCGTCTCCTTGTACCGGCGCTCGAGGTTACCTATCACTCCTTCAAACTTCTCCTGGAAGATGTAGCGCCTCTGGTCATCCTTTTCGTAATAGAACTTTATCTTATCCTCACCAGAACCGTACAGGATAATCTTTTGCAGCTTCTCGGGCAGTTTCTTGAATGGCGTGCGCAGGCTGAACTTATAGTGCCGCGCAAAAGCGTCTATCATCTGGAAAAAGAAGACCGACGTCCTCTTCGCCCACGGCACGACAGCGCCCTCCCTGATGGAGAGGCTCTTGTCCGCGACGATAAGATCCGGGTCGAAGTACATCTTGACGCCAAGCCCGGAGCACGTATTGCACGCGCCGTACGGGTTGTTAAACGAGAACATCCGCGGCGACATCTCCGGGTAGCTGACGCCGCAGTCGATGCAGGCGAGCTCCTTGCTGAAGAGCAGCTCCTCACCGTCGATGACCTCTACCTTTATTATTCCGCCGGCGAGGTTGTCAGCGGTCTCAAGCGAGTCCGCGAGCCTTTTTTCGATGCCGTCCTTGACGACGAGCCGGTCGATTATCACATCTATATCGTGCTTCTTGTTCTTGTCCAGCTCGATCGGCTCGGTCAGTTCATAATTGATCCCGTCGACCCTGCCCCTTACGTAACCGCTTCTCAAGAACGACGCCAGCTCCTTTTTGTATTCACCCTTCCTGCCCCTAACGACCGGTGCGTATATGATTATCCTGCTACCGGCGGGGAGCCCCATGATAGTATCGACTATCTGCGAGGTCGTCTGCGAGGTTATCTCCTTGCCGCAGCTATAGCAAAACGGCCTGCCGACCCGCGCGAATAGTAGCCGCAGGTAATCGTATATCTCTGTCACCGTACCGACTGTGGAGCGCGGGTTCTTGCTCGTGCTCTTCTGCTCGATCGAAATAGCCGGTGAGAGCCCGGAAATCGACTCGACGTCTGGCTTGTCCATCTGCTCTGAAAACTGCCGCGCACAAGCGGAGAGCGATTACACATAGCGTCGCGGTCCCTCGGCACAGATCGTGTCAAA
>JAJRZU010000070.1 GCA_024275075.1 Deltaproteobacteria bacterium
CTTGTGATGCAGCTTTTGCTCCTATCAATATTTTACTTACTCCACGATCTCATGATTCATAGAACGCTTGGTTCGGTATCGCTAATTTTGTGTTAACATTGACACAAAGTAGTAGGTCGAGGTAGGCTGAAAGCCGTGCCTAGACGCGCTACTGCGGGGTAGTTCGTTTGGGTGAAACGTCACGTTTCCTGCTCGCGACGCTTTTAATGGGACTGTTGCCAAATAGAATATTTTACGAATTTCTCAAAAAAGCGCTTTTGTAAGTAGTTGATATACGGGGTAGCGACCAACGGAAGCGTAGGGGCTTAAGCCCCTAAATTGGATTGGGCAACATGCCCTTAATAGAAATTTGATTGACTTTAATTGATTTTTTAGTATAATTTACAAAAAATATAAGGTGGTATCCATTATGCCAGAGAAGAAGTCAGTAAATAAATTAAGAAAAATTGAAGAGGAGTTGTACCAGCTGTTTCACCGGGCTGCTGAGATGCTGCAATTGATCTCAGAGGGCTTTAATCTTCATAGCAAGAAGCACCTTTCTGAAGCCGAGAAGATAGTGCGGGAAGTGGACAAAAGCGAAAAGATATTGACTGCGGCTTTGCTCAAAGAGCTTAGTCAACATAAAGATGAGCTTGACCAGATAAAGGAACTGATCCCTGTGCCCGGTCATTTAGAGCGGATCGGTGATTGCTGTGAGAGTATAATAATGGCGACGAAGACAAAGATGACGACAGGTGTCCTTTTCAGTGATCGCGCGGTATCAGAGATAAATTTTCTTTATAAAAATCTTATCGAGCTGACGAAAAGCGCCGGTGACATTATATTGACCAAGAACCTTCTATTGACAAAACATATTATCGTCGAGAGCGACAAAGTAAACGAAAAAGCTAACGATTATGCTACATTGCATGAGGAGCGGCTTGTCCTTGGGGTTTGCAACCCGAAGTCGTCATCGATATTCTTAGATGTGTTGGATTCGTTCAAAGGGATTTCATTCCACCTGAAAAAGATAGCGCAGACTACTTTGTCAATACATTCATAGCTTTCAGGCTCTTTTGTTGAAACGCCTTTTTCGATAATGTGATCATGGAGACCGGGTTAACATAAAATCCGTTTACCTTGACGCCAAAGTGTAAATTGGGGCCTGTGACCCTGCCGGTCATCCCGACCTCACCGATAGCCTCGCCCTTCTTCACTGACTCGTTTTCACCTTTGTACATCCTGCTCAGGTGGAAATACGCGGTGAAGATACCGATACCGTTGTCTATTATCAGTGTATTGCCGGTAAAATAAAGATTTCTGGCAAGAACGATTCTGCCGCTGTTCGAGGCCTTGATGATCCTGCCGACTTCTCCCCTCATGTCAAGGCCTGAGTGAGGGGATTTCCTGATACCGTTTATTATCCGCCTCTTACCATAACTGCTTGAGTACTTCGTATTAAGCGGCATCATGAATTCGGCGCCAAACAGCTGCTCCTTTTTTGAGTTCGAGTAGACTTCCATTACCGATTCCCGCTCCTTGAATATGCGGTCAAGGGTCTCTTTGGGCGGCTCCACCATCTTCTTATCGACAGTTATCTCCTCCTCGGGATAGTCAACGCCCCGCAGTAAGATGCTGTAATCAACGCTCTTAAGAGTACCATCTTTGTAATCTATATTGATCTTCATGGTCTCAGAGTCATCTGTCTGGTTGATGTCAGTACCGACAAACGCGTAATAAGTCCTGGCGGATTCATCCATCTTAAAGAAGAAGATATCTTTACCATAACAAGAGCCGGTGACGCTTTCCGCGCTCCTGCCCAGCTCGACTTTGATGAGCGCCGCGTCACCAACGGGCACTTTCGCTGTCTCCGCCGTTATGGCGACGCTGTCTGGCGCAACCGCGTTTTCTTTGGCATATCCGGTTGAAACCGCGCAAAACACTATCAATAAAACGATAGCTTTTTTTAGATCAATCCTCGTTGATATCATTGACAATACACTCAATACTCCCTGCCCCCAGTTTTATGTCAAGCAGATCTCCTTTTCTGATCCCCTTGATATTCTTGATTATTTTTCTTGTCTTGCTTTCGTAAGTTATGCTGTACCCCTTCTTTAAGAGATGGAAGGGGTTAGCGAGATCAAGTTTTTCATTATATTCATTTAAATATAATGATGCATATTTTACATTATCATACACCTGCCTGATAAGCTGTTGCCTTAGCATAGTCAGTTTATCCTCTTTTTGCGACAAATACGATTTCAGAGAAGACCATCCAAGCGCTTTCTCATTTATCCTGATACGCGCATTATAAGCGCTTATCCTTGATTTCATCAAAGTCATAAGGTGAGAAGTAAGGTCATCTACGCGCAACATCAGGTCTTCAAGCCTGCGCTTCGGGTCTCCAAGCGCCCTTTCATAATATGCGACTTTTTTTGTTTCTTCAAGGAAAATATAATTTATCATCGAAGAAAGCTTCTCCGTGTAATTTGAGATCCGGTAGCTCAGCTCATCTTTTTCTGCAATGATCAGCTCCGCCGCCGCCGAAGGTGTCGGTGCCCGCAAGTCCGCCGCAAAATCTGAGATGGAATAATCCGTCTCGTGACCCACCGCGCTTATAACCGGTATCACAGAGTCATACACCGCTCTTGCCACAACCTCTTTTGAGAAGCTAAACAGATCTTCAAACGATCCCCCGCCCCGCATTATCACTATCGCGTCCACATTCTTCGCGCGGTTGAAATACTCTATCCCGCCGGCTATCTCGTCCCCGGCGCCGTCACCCTGCACGCGCACAGGGTAGATGATGACGCGCATGTTAGTAAACCGCCTGTTTGCGACGCTCAGGAAATCCCTTATAGCGGCGCCGGTCGCCGAGGTGACGACCCCGACAGATTGCAGGAATTCCGGGAGGGCTTTCTTCTTCGCATCATCAAACAGCCCCTCATCCCGCAGCTTTCGCTTAAGATCGTCATACGCCTGCTTCAGCGCCCCGATACCGGTCGGCTCCATGTAGTCAAGGATCACCTGGTAGCTGCCCTGCGGCTCATATACGGAGATGCGACCCTTCCCGAGCACCTGCATACCGTCCTTTGGTACGAACCGCATATAAAGGTTTGTCTGGCGGAACATGACCGCCCTTATCTGCGCGCCTTCATCTTTCAGGGTAAAATAGTAGTGGCCTGATGCGGGTACTCTGAAATTCGAGATCTCACCGGTTATGTAGATATTCTGGAAATCGTATTCTAAAAGCCCTTTTATCTCTTTGGTAAGCTCTGAGATAGAATAAACTTTTCTTTCGGGCACCGTCAACGTCTATCCTCAAACATATCAAACTGGTTCAGACCCGCGGCATTCTCGCTGCTCTTTCTCTCCTTCTTGCGCGGCGGTGCGCCCTGTGCGTCGTCGCAAACGTCAGAACCTTTGAAGAAGTACCTGCCCATGAGCGAATTATAGCCCGTCCAACCGGACTGGGCGCTACCGAGCTCCCTTTGCATGGCGCTTTTGATTATCATCAGTTTCGCGTCCATGTCGTCAGCGTAGTGAAGCGCCAACGCTTCCATCGTCTTCGGCCTCTTAGGTGAGCCCCACTCATACATGCCGTGGTGGCTGACAATAATATGCTTTAAGGTGTCCGCCAAATTCGTCGGGAACCCCTTTATCTCACTTATCTTTTTGTCGAGCATCAGAGTACCGGTGACAATGTGCCCTAAGAGCCTGCCGGAGTCGGTGTAGTCAAAACCGACGTCCACGCTCAGCTCCGTGGTCTTCCCGATGTCGTGCAAGACGGCGCCCGTTATTAATATATCCACATTCAGCTCAGGGTAGTTTCGCGCGATGAGCGTGGCAAGCCGCGTTACGGATAATGTGTGTTCCAGCAGCCCCCCAAGGTATGCGTGATGGACGGATTTAGCGGCGGGCGCTTTGCAAAACGCATCAACAAACCCGGTCTCCTTGAAAAACGCGTCAAGAAGTTTTCGTAAATAACTGTTTTTTACTTTCCCGATGAGCCCTTTGAGTTCTTTTAACATCTAATCGACCGGCAGTTCAGAGGATTCAATATAATCAGCCATATCGACTTCCGACGGTTTCACTTTTATAAGTTCACCGATGCTTATCTGCACCCTCTTTTGGTATACAGACGGGGCGCCCCTTATTATCTTTATTATGTCGCCTTTCCCGAAGATGCTGTCGATCTCTTTAGCTCTCTCCCAGATCCTCGCGTCTATATCACCACTGCGGTCGCAAAGCTTTACCGCCAGATAATACTTGTCGTTCTTCGCCTTGCAAAGTTCCTTTCTCTTGACCAGAAAGTAATCGCATACGTTACTGTTCGCGTTAATATCTTTAATGAATATTTTTTTCAAAACACACCTTTCTGACAGTTAGTGAAAGCTGATAAAAAACTATCATATTTCAAACTCTTCTTTCCGGTTCTCAAACGGCAGCCATATAGTAAACTCTGTAAATTCTCCCTCTTTGCTTTCTGCGGATATTGTGCCATTATAAGATTTTACGATCCTGTTGACGATACTTAGGCCAAGCCCAGAGCCTTTCAGCTCCTTTTTTGTCGAGAAAAGAGGCTCGAATATTTTAACAATGTTCTCTTTTGGGATACCCTGACCGTTGTCCCTGACGTATATGATGAGGCGGTTTCCATCGAGCTTAGTCTTGATAGTTATCTGCCCGCCGTTTTTTATCGCGTGGAACGAATTCATGATAAGGTTGGAAAAGAGCTGCTCCATCTCATTATAATCAGACTTGAAATCAGGTATGTCCGGGTCCAAATCAGTAATTATCTCCACATGCTGCAAAAACGCCTGGTACTCGTAAAGCGATATAGTATTCCTGATGATCTCATTGATGCTCTGCAATTTTATCTGGTACTTAGGCCGCATCGAACTCTCTAACAGCTTCTCAAGGATCATGTTCACCCTGTTCGCGTTATCAGAGATAATATTGATATATTCCACCTTCTCTTTATCTTCGCTCAGTTCGTTCCGTAGTATCTGTAAAAACAGGTTGATTGTATTCAAAGGGTTCCTGATGTCATGCGCCATACCCGTGGCGAGATAACCAAGGATCGCCATCTTTTCTGACTGCACTATCAACTGGTAAGCTTTGCTCAATTCCGCCGCTTTCTCCTGTACGCGTTTTTCCAGCTCCTTGTTCCAGGATTCTATCTCCTTTAAAAGACGCCGGTTCATTATCTCCGCGGTACGCAGCTTCAAAACGCTGTTGATCTTGTTGGCTAACTCCTGCCCCTTGAACGGTTTCGCTATATAATCCGTAGCGCCGGCCTTCATCGCCTCGACCGCGACTTCGGTGCTCACCCCGCCGGTAAAGAGTATATAATACGTATCAGGGTACTTATGCCGCACCTCACGAAGAATGCTCACCCCGTCGTCGTCGGGTAATTTGTAATCTAACAGCACTACTTCAGGCAGATGGTTCTTGATTATTTGCTTGGCGCTTTTTGACTCTTTAGCCGAGATCACATCAAAGCCAAGTGTGGTCAGGTACGTAGTCGTGTAATCAATTATTGTCTCGTCATCATCTACAATCAAAATCGTTGCGGTTAAATTAAACTCCATAATCTCCTCATTATTCCTTTATAAAGGTTATCTCAACCCGTCTGTTTTGCTGACGGTCTGCTTTCGTCGCGTTTCCGGCTATCGGGCGCGTTTCACCGTAGCCATGTATCTCAAACATCTCACGGCTGAACCCGTATCTCCTGGTAAGGAGCTTCGCGACACTCGCCGCACGCTTCTTCGAAAGACCGGCATTCTACAGCTCAGTACCTATGCTGTCGGTGTGGCCATCTATTATGACCTTCTTGTAACCTTTTTTTGAAATGACACCGGCAATATCCTTTAATACGCTCTTCGCGTCATCTCTTATATCGTATTTATCAAAGTCAAACAAAACGTTGTCCGGTATTATCATCGTTACTGGCTCTTCGATCTCCACACCCTTTGCGGCAAGCGTCACGATATCTCCGATCATCACGGTATCATACTCTACAAGCGGGTTATCCGCACGCGCCGCAAGCTTTATCAGTCTCGCGGAGCAGCTGTCGGGCTGAACCAGGATGATCTTTAACGTACCAATAGGTACATCTACTGTCTTGTCGCCGGCGCCGCTCGCAAATGAGCTCTTCTTCACCTCACGGTGCACTGTCAGGAAGTCACCGATACTTGCGCCGTCCAAAGAGCCATAGTTGATATAAAGGTCTCTGTATTCCACCTCTTTTTTGTCATCCAACCGGACAACGTTGGTAACGTTTATTACTTTGTATTCTATATCCTGGCAAACAGCGGGCTTTATGTAAAATGTATGGAGAAGCAACAAAACAAGAAGAACAAAAAATGTACAAGAGGCAAAACCCCGATTCATATTATCTCCCCTGACAATAACCGTTATTTGGAATATACCACATTAGCGCCTGATAAGTCAAGTAAATCAGGTCATCGCGACGCGCGGGCGACAGTATCTCCCCTCCCATCAAGGGGGCGGGGAGATATTTACCCCGATGCCGGCATCGGGGAATTCTTTTAATTAAACCTGTAAAAATGAGGCGCGCAGTAAAAAAACAGGCGCGCCTGTTAAAAAGCTTGATTTTTAATGAAAAATCGTTTAAATAAAGTTATTGACATTAAAAAACAAGGAACTCAAATTTATGCACCATAAGAAGAAAAAAGCGGATAAAGTTGTTGTAGCGTATTCTGGCGGCCTGGACACCTCAGTAATAATCACGTGGCTGTTAGAACACTATGAATGCAGCGAAGTTATCGCTTTTTACGCTGACTTAGGGCAGGGCGAGGATACCGCGCCCCTGACGGAAAAGGCGATGCGGACCGGTGCGAAGAAGTTATACATCGACGATCTCAAGGAAGAGTTCGTAAAAGATTTCGTATTTGAGATGCTAAAGGCGAATGCAGTATATGAGGGGTACTATCTGCTGGGCACCTCCATCGCAAGGCCTCTTATCGCGAAAAGGCAGATCGAGATAGCGCGCTTAGAGGGTGCGGACGCGGTCTGTCACGGCGCCACAGGTAAGGGTAACGACCAGGTGCGCTTTGAGCTGACGTACCTTGCGCTTAACCCTGATATCAAGATAATCGCGCCATGGCGGGAGTGGAATTTCAAGTCCCGCACGGCATTGATGAACTACGCTAAGGAGCATAAGATACCGGTTACGGCTACCGTTGACAAGCCGTACAGCACGGATCAGAACATGTTTCATATCAGCTATGAGGGCGGTTTGTTAGAGGATCCGTGGATGGAATCTACGCACGATATGTATACGATGGCAGTACCAATCGAGGAGGCGCCAGACAGGCCTGAGTACATCGAAGTGGGGTATAGCGCGGGGATACCAGTTGCCGTGAACGGGAAGGAGCTGTCTCCCGTGGCATTGCTCGGGGAGCTGAACGCCCTGGGCGGCAAACACGGTATCGGCAGGGTCGATATCGTCGAGAACAGGTACGTTGGGATGAAGTCACGGGGCGTCTATGAGACACCGGGCGGGACTATTTTGCACCATGCGCACCGTGCGGTCGAGTCGATCACGATGGACAGGGAAGTAATGCGCATCAGGGACTCGCTCATACCAGAGTACGCGAAGCTCGTGTATAACGGTTACTGGTTCTCACCAGAGATGGACGTTTTAAGGAAGATGATAGACGAAACGCAAAAGAATGTGACAGGCGTCGCGAGGCTGAAATTATATAAAGGGAACTGCGCGGTAGTCGGCAGGAAATCCGACAAATCGCTTTACAGACCGGCTCTCGCCACATTCGAGGAGGAAGCGGTATATAACCAGAGGGACGCGCAGGGCTTTATCAGGCTGAACGCGCTAAGATTGATGCTGAACAAAGGGGCATGATGCGCCGCTGATTATTAATAAAAAATTTATCATAGGGGGAAAGATGAAAAAATTAACAGTACTTATTGTTTCTTTGTTGATGATAGCATCTATATCGGCATGTAATGGAAGTAAGGCGGCGGGAACCGCGCTTGGCAGGGACCTGATTACAACAGTGAAGAGCACTAATGATGTTGTGCAGTTAAAGGCTTTGTTAGATGAAGGCGCGGACGTTAACGCCAAGGATAATTATGGTAGAACCGTCCTGATGTCCGCGGTTGAAAGAAACAGGGTCGAGATGATAAAAGCGCTGTTAGAGCGGGGCGCGGATGTCAACGCAAAGGATGATATGGGTAAAACCGCGTTGTCAAGAGCCACAGTGGGCAATAACGATGAGGTTATCAAACTTCTCACCGAAGCCGGCGCCAAATAAGCAGCTTACCATATTATTATAGAGCACTGTACGAGGGGGTATCGCTTCGATGCCTCCCCATGCCCATTATCTGTCCTTCACGACATTTTGCAGGATCTCAGACAGGTAGTTCGCCGCCATACCGTTGATCACGCCCGTTATCAATGATAATGCCAGGAATATGAACAGGATCGAGAATATCTGCGTATGTTTGATGAACAAAAAATACGCTGTGGCTAACTGCGTTATGCTGTGCGTGTATGACCCGATAACGCTCACCCCGATAAGGGAGAACGCACCCCTGGCCGCCTTATAGATAACGTACATGGCCACCGTACTGGTGATACCACCGGCGAACGCGAGAAAAAACGCCGGTGTGAGGAACTTACCGACCATGATGCTGCTCACGAGAACGCGCAGCACTGTCAGCAGTAGCGCGTCCTTGAAGCTGAAAAAGTTTATCGCTAACAAAACGAATATATTCGCGAACCCGAACTTGAGCCACGGTATCGGCATCGGGATGAAGAACTCCACGACGTTTATCACTACCGCCGCGGAGATAAGCAGCGAAAGGTAAACGTTCTTCCGCTCTGTAGTGAAATGCGGGCTCGAATCAGCTCCACCTGTCTCACCTATTTTGTCAATGTGTCTAATCCTGACGCCTCCTCACCATCTACCCTGATAAGCATCTTGTTCGGTACGCATACCAGGGTGTCGCCCTCTTTGAACACCGGTGAGCTCATCATGCAGATCCTGCGCGGACAGGGCGCGCTCCTGACATACAGCCTGCCGCCGGATACGCTGATAATGACGACGCCATTTTGCACGGGAACCTGATACTCCTTATCCACACCCATATCGATCTTATATTTCAGGGCGCTGTCAACGTATACAAGGGCATCGCTACCCGGTGCGCTGAAGAATGACCGCACATTGAAACTCAAAGCCGTCATGATGATAAATACCGCCACCAGCGCCTTATCCGCTCTTGTTGCCTTCATCGCTCTAATATATATCATTACGTCAATTATATGAAGAACTATTTTGCGCCAAATAATTTATATTTGTGATAAAAAAGCAAATAGTCCACGGGTGAAAATGCTTGACAGCTACTTATTAATACAGTATATTTTACCCAAGACTATGAAATACTTTTCCCTTATAAGCAGGTTCTCAGATTTGAAGCGCCTGCGTTTTATTGCCAGCGTTATTTTTCGGGCTGGAGGGAAGCCCCTCTTAGAGCAGGCCAATGTAAAATACCTTGTGCCATTGCGTTGCAGAATTCACTGTTTTTTTCATCCGCCAAAGGGGGAGTCCTGCCTTGTTAACACTAAACGTGATGAGAAACTAATTTCCCCTGTGGCGTTACGAAAGATGTTAGAGACATTGGGGCCAACATTTATCAAGCTTGGGCAAGTATTAAGTATGCGTGCTGATATTGTTGGCGAGAAGATATCAAAAGAATTGTCAAAATTGCAAAGCGATGTCCCGCCTTTCTCTTATAAAGAAGTTTGTGAAATTATAAAAGAAGAGCTTGGGGACGCCCCTGAAAATATTTTCCGTTCTTTTACCCGCAAACCGATTGCAGCTGCTTCTTTAGCCCAGGTGCATAAGGCGGTCACCAAAGATGGGGAGAAACTTGCGATTAAGGTGCAGCGCCCTAATGTACAAAAGGTAGTTTAACAGGATATTGATATCCTCTTTTTTTTCGCACGCGCAATTGAGCGATTCATGCCAAAATGGCGCATATATCAACCAAGTCAGGTCGTCAAGGAATTTGCTGAATGGACTCTTCGTGAACTTGACTTCCGAACCGAGGGGCATAATGCGGATCGATTCGCGGCAATATTCAAAAACAACCCCCGCGTTGTAACACCACGTATTCATTGGGAATATACGGCTCAGCGCGTTTTGGCGATGGATTTTATGGGGGGGCTTAAGGCTGACGACTTTGCAGGGATGGAAAGAATGTCTATTGACCCGCAGAAAGTGGCGCTTGCCGGAGTAGATGCGCTTTTCACCCAATTTTTTATTGAGGGGTTTTTTCATGCCGATCCGCACCCTGGAAACTTTTTTGTGATGAAGGGCGATATATTATGTTTGCATGATTCAGGGATGGTGGGGCAATTAACAAAAAAACAACGCCAGGAACTTTTAGGTTGTTTTATCTCTTTCGTTAATCAGGATATCGAGAGTTATCAGAGGCATTTTCTTCATCTTGCGTCTGTGAACAAGCAAAGCGACATAGAAGGCTTTAAGAAAGACATAGCAACTCTTTTGAGCGAATTTTTTTATTCACCAAAACATTCGAGTATTGCAGGGTCTTTTTTTAACCTGGTGAATTCGGGTGCACAGCGCGGAATCCGCTTCCCGTCAGATTTGGTTCTTTTTGCCAAAGCGCTTATTACCACCGAAGCTTTGGGGATGGCTTTGTACCCGGAATTTGACTTTAACAGCCAGTTTAAACCTTTTGTGGAAAAAACATATAAAGCATATCTCGACCCAAGAAAGATACTTAAAGCGGTTCAATCAGATGTCTTTGATTATGTTGACTTTATGACTAATCTTCCGCATAAGGTGCAAGAGCTGTTTGATAAAATTGAGTCTGGTAACTTTGGGGTAAAAATAGATACCAGTGATTTGTTGGATATCAAGCAGGAATTTGATAAACAAAATGACGTACAGCTGTTAATAATAATACTAACAATATTAATTGTTGCTACCGGCGCATTCTTTTATTTTGAGGGTAGAAACGTTCTGTTTGGCCTGCGCCTTAGCACTATCGGGCTCTTATTGACTGGTATCGTACTGGGATGGTTCATTATCAAAATTAGTAAAGGATCAAAATAACGACGGGTGCCCCGCCCTGAAATTGGTTGACAGAATTTCTTAATGGGCATGTCCCCATCGCAAGCCGCATGGTGAGCTGTCCCCACCATAAAAAACTGCACGGAAACCGCACAGCCCTCAAATGACTTCACCGCTTCAAAAAAAATGCTCTTTTTGGTCACACAAAAAACCTTGACAGAAATCGATTGTTATAATAAAATGATGTTTTATAATTAATCAGAAGGTGATATCTTAGGCAACGTTATGGAGAATTTTCAACCGGAAATACTTGCATTGTGCTGTAATTACTGTGCTTTCGCAGCGGCAGACCTTGCGGGTTCCATGAGGCTCACATATCCGCCGAACGTTAAAGTCGTGCGGCTTAACTGCTCAGGAAAATTAGATATTCTGTATGTTTTACGGGCGTTTGAAAAGGGCGCGGACGGCGTCTTCGTCGCCGGGTGACTCGATGGACAGTGTCATTACCTGGAAGGTAATATCAGAGCGAAGAAGCGGATATTGTATTTGAAAGGGCTGTTAGATAAAGTCGGTATCGGTGGCGAGCGCGTGGATATGTACAACATATCATCCTCGATGGGGCCGCAGTTCGCGAAGATCGCCGCAGACTTCACCGAGCGTATCTTAGGGCTTGGGCCGTCACCGATAAACGCCGCGGGAAATAAAGGGAGTGAGGGAGCGAAATGATAGTAGGTGAACAGAAACCGATAGAAGAGATCCTTTTGATGATCGAGCAGTACAAAAAGATAATGGTCGTCGGCTGCGGCACATGCGTCGCTATATGCTACGCGGGCGGCGAGAAGGAAGTCGGTGTGCTCTCTTCCATGATCCGGCTCGCGCGGAACCAGACGGACAGCAAGATAGAGGTGGTGGAGCGGACTGTGCTCAGGCAGTGTGAAGAGGAGTACGTGAAGGAGATAGAGAACGATCTTGACGGCATCGAGGCTGTGGTATCGATCGCGTGCGGCGCCGGTATCCAGCTCACCGCGGAGATATATGAGGATATCCCGACATACCCGGGCCTTAACACGACCTTCATCGGTTATGTGAAGGAACAAGGGGTCTGGGCGGAGAACTGCGGCTCATGCGGCAACTGCGTCTTGGGGTTCACCGCGGGCATCTGCCCGGTGGCGCGTTGCTCAAAGAGCATCTTCAACGGGCCGTGCGGCGGCTCCCAGGACGGCGTCTGCGAGATAGGTAAAGACGTGCCGTGCGCGTGGCAATTGATCTACGACAGATTAAAGAAACAGGGCAGGCTTGAGAATATAGAAAAATTATCCCCTTATAAGGACTGGACGACCAACAGAGACGGCGGCCCCAGGAAGATCGAAAGAGAGGATATGAAGAAATGAGCGCCCCGGCCAAGAGGATCGAGCTTAAGCTGACAGGCGAGCAGCAAAAGTTCCTGACCGAAGTGAAGCAGATAAGCGGCCAGAACGCGAACCTGTGCTACCAGTGTAAGAAGTGCACGGCAGGCTGTCCGGTAGCCCGCACCGGTGCGATGGATCTGACACCGACGCAGGTGATCCACGCGATCAGGCTCGGGCAGATCGACCTTGTATTGAACAGCCACACGATCTGGGTATGCGCGTCGTGCGAGACATGTACGACAAGGTGTCCGCAGGGTGTCGATATCGCGAAGGTCATCGATGCCGCGCGAAATTACGCGAAAGCGATCGGACGGGTGGATGCAGAAAAATCTATCGATATATTTTTCAACGCTTTTATGAAGAGTATCGAGCGCAACGGGCGGCTTTACGAACTTGGGCTCGCACTTGGTATAAAAATGAAGACGTTGGAATTTACAAAGGATATGGAGCTTGGCAGGGAGATGTTCTTTAAAGGTAAACTGAAAATTTTCCCGCACAAAACGAAGAACATCAAGGAAATCAAAGAGATGCTCAAAAAAGTCAGGGAGTTAGAATCCAAGTGAAATACGGGTACTATCCGGGCTGTTCACTCAGGGTGACCGCCTTTGAATATGATAAATCGCTGGTAAGGGTGTTTAACCACCTCGGCGCCGAGCTTGTCGAGGCGAAGGACTGGTTCTGTTGCGGCGCTTCCGCAGCGCACTCGACGTCGCAGGGGGTGGCGCACGCTTTATCGCTGAAGATACTCTCGCTGTATGAAAAAGAGGGGATCAAGGACGTTGTCGTACCGTGCGCGGCGTGCTTCTCGCGGTTCAAGACGGCGGCTTATGAGCTTGAGGAGGAACCGGAAAAAAGGAAAACCTTTGACGAGATAATCAGTTATGAGTACAAGAACTCGGTGACTATCAAGCACCCGATAGAAGCCATTTTAAAGGATTTTAAGAAGAAGGATCTCGAAGCGAAGGCTGTCAGGAAGCTGAATGACCTGAAGCTTGTATGTTTTTACGGGTGTCTGCTCGTCAGGCCGCCAAAGATAATGAAATTCGATGAGGCCGAGTACCCGGTGATGATGGATAAGCTGGTGAGCACAACGGGCGCGAAGACTCTTGACTGGAACTATAAGACTGAATGCTGCGGCGTAAGCCTATCGCTCTCAAGGACTGATATCGTGCTCAAGCTGACAAACGATATCCTTACCGACGCGATGAATGTCGGCGCTGACGTTGTCGTTGTTGCGTGCCCGCTCTGCCACTCGAACCTTGATACGAGGCAGAAGGATATCGAAAAAGAGTATAACAAGAAGCTCGGGATACCGGTACTGTACTTCACGCAGGTGCTCGGGCTGGCTTATGGCATGAGCCCGAAGGAGCTTGGTATACCAAGCCACCTGACAGACGCGATGGGTCTGTTAAAAGAGAAGAAGATCATTTAGCAGGCGCGCCTGTTGATTCAGGAGCTGTAAGAATGTAGGTTGCCGTTAAGCGAAGCGCAACGCAACAATAACATGAACAAAACGTTGCGTTGCGGCTGTTTTCATAAAAGCCTGAAAACGCCTTAACAGCAACCTACATGGCTCGATGCTCTGCATCGGGGTAAATCTTGTCCCTCCCCCATCAAGGGAGGGGGAATTGCGATACCCCGCAGTTCTGCTGCGGGGTGGTTGATTAGTAAAAATGTTAATAGCAAAGATTTTTATAGCAAATATATAATAGAGGGTTTGTAATGGAAGCTGTGAGCAACCTGCAGAAGGTATTAGAAGAAGGTAAGTTTGCCGTAACCGCGGAGATAGGTCCCCCGAAGCACGCGAACGCGGAGGTGATCAAAAAGCACGCGGCAGTGCTGAAAGGGCATGTGGAAGCCGCGAACCTGACTGATAACCAGACAGCGATAGTGCGGATGTCATCTATCGCGGCTGGTGCGATATGCGTGCAAAGCGGTATTGAGCCGGTGATCCAGATGGTGTGCCGCGACAGGAACCGAATCGCGATGCAAAGCGATCTGCTTGGCGCCTACGCGCTTGGTTGCCGCAACCTTTTGTGTCTGTCTGGCGACCACCAGAAGTTTGGTAACCACCCTACTTCGAAGAATGTTTTTGATATCGATTCCATCCAGCTTTTGCACATGATGAAGACGATGAGCGTTGAGAAGAAGTTCCAGTGCGGCGATGAGATAAAGTCTGATTTCAACATGTTCATCGGGGCCGCGGCGAATCCGTTCGGTGATCCGTTCGAGTTTCGGGTCGCGAGGCTGAAGAAGAAGGTCGATGCGGGCGCCCAGTTTATCCAGACGCAGTGCATCTTCGATGTAGAGCGGTTTAAGAAGTGGATGGATGGCGTCGTCGCCGAGGGCCTGCACAAAAGGGTGCATATCCTCGCGGGACTGACCCCGATGAAATCAGATAAGGGCTTTAAATATATCAAGAAATATGTGGCGGGGATGTCCGTACCAGATGAGCTGATTAAAAGGATGGAGCAGGCGGAAGATAAGAAGGAAGAGGGCATAAAAATATGCGTCGATGCGATAAACGAGGTCAAGAAGATAAAAGGCGTTCACGGCGTGCATATAATGGCGATCTGGTGGGAGAGCATCGTCCCGAGAATAATCCAGGAGACCGGCCTGAAAGAGAGACCGGACTACATATAATATATTACAGGAGGAGTTAATGTTTACAATTGCAGAGAGTATCAACATCATGTCAAAGACTATAGGTCCGGCGATCAGGAGCAGGGACCCGAAACCGATTCAGAAGATGGCTATCGAGCAGACGGAAGCTGGTGCGAATATGCTTGATTTGAACCTCGGCCCTGCGAGAAAAGCCGGTGACGAGATGATGGAGTGGCTTGTCAAGACTGTGCAGGAGGTCGTCAAAACGCCCCTGTCGCTTGACACTATGAACGCGGCAGCGTTAGAAGCCGGCCTCAAGGTATGTAAGAACGAGGCGCTTTTGAATTCCATATCGGCACAGCCAGAGAGCCTGAGCGTGAAACTGCCGCTCGCGAAAAAATATGATGTTGACTTTGTCGCCCTGACATTGAGCGATGAGGGTATCCCGCGGGATGTGAATGAGCGCGCCGTGTGCCTTGTGAACATCATGACCGCCGCGGCTGAGCTGGATATACCGACGAGCAGGATGTGGGTGGATGGTATCGTCCTGCCGATAAGCGTTGACTTGGGGCAGGTGCTGTCACTCCAGGAGTTTATGATAATGCTGCCGGATATAATCCCTGACTGCAAATCGACTTGCGGGCTCTCAAACGTGTCAAACGGCACCCCCGCGGAATTAAGGGGTATCATAAACACAACATACATGGTGATGCTCGAGAAGCTTGGTATGTATTCGGCGATCGTTGACGCTTATGATACAGAGCTCATGGATATCGCGCAGGGCAAGAATACGGCGATCAAGGAGCTGATCTGCAAGGTGATGGACGGCGAATCGGTTGATATGAACTCATTAAGCCCGCGGGAAGTGGAGTATGTAAAAACGGTGAAGGTGCTGTTAGGCGAATCGCTTTACTCTCACTCGTGGCTTGAGATATAAGAAGATGATTAGACGCCATAAGGCGTTTATGTAAACTAAAGCGCTTCACTTTAGAGGCGTTTTTTTACGATTTGTGCCATTTTATAGTTGAAATGGTCTATAAGGTGACAAAATGGAATTCGACCCAAATTGTATGGCGATAGCGATTGGCAGCCTTCCTCACGAGGATGTTGGCTACGCAATCGAGTTAATCCGGCGGTACCTGCCCGAGGCCCCGATATGGCCGCAGCTGCCGAAACTGGGGCTGAACGAGTCGATGATGATACAGTATACCCAGGGTATGCCATGCGTGAAGATAGACCGTGAGCGCTGCAAAGCGTATTTCGATACATCTTCTGACGGCTATCTCGACGAGGTATCCGCCAGGCTTGGCATGGCGCTGGACGGGAATTATGGGGAGTTTGGTATAACAAAGGATTACGCGAGGGGTTTTTACGCGTTCAAGGATAGCTATACCGCTGATTTCCCCGAGGGGGTGAAGCTGCTCAAGGGGCATGTCACCGGCCCGATAAGCCTTGGCCTCTCTTTGCATGACGAAAATGGTCGGTCGATCCTGTACAATGAGGAGTTCAAAGACGTTGTGATCCGGTCGCTCGCGATGAAGGCGAAGTGGCAGGTAAGCGAGCTGTCGAAGATCGGTAACAATGCGCCGGTAATGATATTCTTCGATGAGCCGTACCTCACGCAGATCGGTACCCCGTTTATCAGCATCCAGCGTGATGAGGCGATCGAGATGCTTGACACGTGCCTTGACGAGGTGGATGGCGTAAAAGGGATCCATGTGTGCGGTAATACTGACTGGTCGCTGGTGACAAGCACCCACACCGATATCATCAACTTCGACGCGTATGCGTTCCCCCAGAGCCTGTCGCTGTACCCCGATGATATAAAAGCGTTTTTTGACAGGGGCGGGATGATCGCATGGGGGATAACGCCGTCGTCCGTGGAGATCGCTCATGAGGATGCAAAGAGCATATTAGGCAAGTTAGAGAACGCTGTCGATCTTTTGTGCGACACCGGTTTTGACAAAAAGAGAGTATTAAGTAGATCGTTTATTTCCCCATCCTGCGGTACGGGCTCTTTATCGATAGAACATGCGCAAAGAGTCTTTAAGATCAACTATGAAGTATCATGTGCAATAAAAAAGAAGTACTTTTAAGATTGTAGCTGGACAGCCGCGACTGTTTTTCTGTAATATTTTTACCACGCAGAAAAGAACATGCGCGCCTGTTAAAATATTGTTTTAGTATTCCTGCAAAATAAACAAAAAAAACCGGCATTTGCTTTGTCGTTGTAATAGTTGGATATTATTGTGAATATTGTTAATACGTTTTGTGCGGGTTAAAAACACGGCAAAAGAATGAGCTTGTTTGTAAAAAAGCAATTGATTTACTTGACAAAAAGCTAACAGTATTTTATTATTACAATGTGAAGGAATGCAATTTAATGAAATAACAAAATAACAAGGTAGGCAAAATTGAAGCGAGAAAAAACAAATTACATAATTCAGTCAGTCAATCATGCACTTGACATATTAGAAGAGTTTTGCAGGCAGCAGGATGAGCTTGGCGTAACCGAATTAAGCAATCGACTTGGCTTGCACAAGAACAATGTGTTCAGGTTACTCGCCACATTAGAATCGCGCGGTTATGTTGAGCAGAACAAAGTTACTGAGAACTATTTCCTTGGCGTAAAGAACTTAGAGCTTGGTCAGGCTTTCATCAAGCAGATCGGCCTGCTCAGGCAGTCGAGGCCGGTGTTGGAAGCTCTGGCGAAAAAATGCAAAGAGACCGCGTATATGGCGGTAGCCCGCGGCAAATTCGTTTTTTATCTGGATGCGGTGGAGACAAGGCAGGTCGTCAAAGTGTCCTCGCGTGTCGGTTCCAGGCTCCCGATATTCACTACTTCCGTCGGGAAGGTGCTTATCGCTTCTGAGCCTGCAGAAGAGATAGTGAAGATGATACCAAAAGAGGGTCTGACCAAATTCACACCTAACACAATAGTCGATAAAAAAGAGATGCTCGCGCACTTAAAAGAGGTGGCGGAGCAGGGCTTTGCGGTGGATTATGAGGAGTTTGACGTTGGTGTCTCATGCGCCGCCGCACCGATAAGGGACTATACAAGGCGTGTTGTCGGGGCGATCTCCATCACCGGGCCCGCATCACGGCTCACGCATGACAAGCTTGACAAAGAAGTGGTGCCGCTGGTTGTTGATGCGGCCAAAGAGATATCAAGACGACTTGGTTATGTAGAATAAGTAAAGCAGGTAATCTCATTACAATAAAAAGTTCTAACCGCTTTGCAAGGTGGTGTTATGCCCGGTGTTACCGAAGTTACGATCCCTAAAGAGAGTAAAATTCTCGAAATCGACCCTGCCAGAGTGTATGACGTCCTCGTCTTGGGCGCCGGCCCTGCGGGTCTTACCGCCGCGGTATATACTATGCGCAAGGGGCTGGATACCGCTATGCTGGCTGATAACATCGGCGGGCAGGTGGTCGAGACTTCTGGTATCGATAACTACATGGGTTACAGGCACATCCAGGGCACGGAGCTGATCGATAAGTTCTTCGACCAGATTAAGCAATTTTCGATATCATTCAAGCAGGGCGTAAAAGTCACACGGCTATTTAAGGAAGGTGACGTATTCAAGGCGGGATGCAGCGACGGGAATACCTACTGCGCGAAGTCGGTCATCGTCGCGACCGGCAAGAGCCCGCGCAGGCTGAACGTCACCGGTGAGCGGGGCTTTACCGGTCGTGGTGTCGCCTATTGCGTGATATGTGACGCACCGCTGTATGCCGGCCTGAACGTAGCCGTCGTCGGTGGCGGTAACTCGGCGGTAGAGTCCGCGATCGACTTATGCAAGATCGCGAAGCATGTCGATTTAGTACAGTTTTTACCCGAGCTGACCGCAGACAAGGTGCTCATAAAAAAGCTCTATGAATTCAATAACTTCACCGCGCATTTCAACTGTCGGCTCACCGAGATAAAAGGTGATGCGCTCGTCGATAAAGTGATCGTGATGAAGAATGACACGAAAGATACATTTACCCTTGATGTGGAAGGCGTTTTCATCGCGATCGGGCTGAGCCCCAACACATCGTATATCAGCGGCTTTTTGGAGCTGAACGAATTTGATGAAATAACCATCGACCATGACTGCAATACGAGTGTAAAGGGCGTCTTCGCAGCTGGCGACGTCACTTCCATCGCAGTCAAGCAGATAATAGTAGCGGCGGGCGAGGGGGCAAAGGCCGCAATCGCCGCGCACCATTTTTTGTTAGGGTCATGATAGGCATGATCCCCACCCAATTTTTAAGACCCCTGCACAACCTAAAATCAGGCTCGCACAGTTTAAATCAGGTGTACCTGTTAAATAAATCGTAAAAATATTCATATCCGTTTTTATCTGTTGTAAATACCGCATTTATATTGTAAAATGTCCGAAAATGATACGTCTTAGCAATGTGACAAAATATTTTAAGGATCAATGCGTATTAGACTCTCTTTCTCTTCAGATACAGAAGGGGAAAACGACCGTCATCATCGGTAAGTCCGGCGGCGGTAAGAGCGTCTTGTTAAAGCACATGATCGGGCTGATAAAGCCTGATGAGGGGGAGATACTCGTTGACGGTATGAATATCGTACCGTTAGAGGGCAAGGAGATAAACGAGCTGAGAAAGAAATTCGGTATGCTCTTCCAGAACGCAGCGCTTTTTGACTCTATGAACGTTGGTGAAAACGTCGCGTTCCCGCTGCGGGAGCACACACGGCTCAAAGAGTCGGAGATAAAAGAGAAGGTAGCCAGGACGCTGAAGCTTGTCGGTCTGCCCGGTTCCCAGGAGAAGCTGCCGTCACAGCTTTCTGGTGGGATGCGCAAGCGTGTCGGTCTTGCCAGAGCGATTATAATGGATCCTGAGATAATCCTGTACGACGAGCCGACGACTGGGCTTGACCCTATCATGACAGATGTTATTGACAACCTGATAATCGACACGCAAAAGAAGCTTGGTGTGACATGCGTCGTTATCAGCCACGATATTGACGCTACTTTTAAAGTGGCTCACAACCTTGCCATGCTGCATGATGGTAAGATAATCGCGTTTGGTGAAGCCAGGGCGATGAGGGAGTGCAAAGACCCCGCGTTCCAGCAGTTTATTGAAGGAAGGGCGGAAGGACCAATTAAATTGGTATGATCCGAGGATTTGATGAGTAAGAATTTTTCAACGGAAGCAAAAGTCGGTATCTTCGTCCTGTTAGGGATTGTAGCCCTGGCGTACATGTCGCTCAAGGTCGGTGAGATACGCATTGGCAAAGAGAAGGGTTACCGGTTGCGCGTACAGTTCACAAACGCTGGCGGGCTGCAAAGAGACGCCGCCGTACGCGTCGCGGGAGTCCGGGTCGGCAAGGTAGTCAAGATCTTCTTAAAAGATTCGAAGGCGCACTTGACATTGCTTATTAATAACAAGGTCTTTTTGGAGAAAGATGCGAGAGCGATGATAAAGACCTCGGGCATTCTGGGCGATAAGTACGTCGAGATACTTCCGGGCGTGGCAGAGGATTATCTGGTGGACGGGGATGAGATAATCAAGACCCTGTCTCCCGCGGATCTTGACAGTCTGATGAACAAGGTGACGGTGATCGCCGATGACATCAAGCAGGTCACAGGCTCATTAAGACACTCCATCGGTACTAAGGAGAGCTACGAGGATATCAGGCAGATACTGGTAAGTGTGCGGGATACCACGTCTCTGATGCGCGAGGTCATTAACAGGAATGATGAGAAGATCGAGCGGTTCTTCACCGATTTAGAATCTATAAGTGGTAATATTGATGATCTTGTCAGGCAAAATGATGAGAAGGTGAGTAGATTCTTCACTAATTTCCAGGAGGTGAGTGATTCATTAAATGACCTTATTAAGAACAATAATGATAATGTATCTGCGATCGTTGCGAATCTCAAGGGTTTCTCCGGTGACTTAAAGGATATCTCAGATGCGAACAAAGAATCATTAAACGATGTTATATCTAACCTGCAATCCTTTTCTAACAGCCTTTCAGAAAAGACGCCAGAGATATTCGCTCAACTTAAGGAGATATCTAATAACATCAATCGGATAGTCCAAGAGAACAAACCCGGGCTAAAAGAGGGCATCAGGAACATCAACACCGCGTCAGTGAGGTTAAAGGACACCCTTAATTCCTTGAAGAACGTCACAAAAAAGATCGACGAGGGTGACGGTACTGTCGGTAAGCTGATCAATGAGGACACCACGTATAATAAACTGAACGATACCCTGGCCGGTATCAACAAGTACCTTATCAAAGCCGATCAGTTCAAGACTATTGTGGATTTCCGCTCTGAGTACATGTCCGAGGCCGACGCTTTTAAGCACTACCTCACGCTACGTTTTCAACCTAACCAGGACAAGTACTATTTTGTAGAGATAATCGATGACCCCGCGGGCGAAGTCACGACCACTGACAGGTACATCACCACCCAGGTCGGTGACGAGCCCGCGCAGACGACAGTCACTCACGAAGAGGTCGTCGAGGATAAGTTCAAGTTATCGATAGGTATCGCGAAAAGATACTATGACATGGTCATAAGGGGCGGGATAATAGAGTCTTCGGGTGGTTTCGGGCTGGACTACAACTTGTTTGACGATAACCTGAAATTGAGCGTGGACGCCTATGACTTCAACAATAACGATAATATCCACATGAAAGCATACGCGCAACTGAACCTCATGAAACACCTTATCGTTACTGCCGGTTACGATGATTTTGTAAAGCGCGACACTGACCCGTCATATTTCTTCGGCGCAGGCTTTACTTTTACAGACGACGATCTTAAATACCTGCTGACGAGTGTACCGCTGTCAAGCAGGTAGTAAAAGGAGATTACATACAGTATGGTAAAGAAGTACGAGCTCGTTAAATCAGTCAGGTCTTCTGGGTGAGCAGGTAAACTAGGTCAGGCTGATCTAAACGAGGTGATATCGAAAATGAAGATCAAAGCGGACAAAAATGTGCTTGCCGCCGTGGATCACTTTGAGGATGCCGGTGTATACAGACTTACCGATGACATTGCGATCGTGCAGTCTGTCGATCTGATTACGCCTGTTGTGGACGACCCGTACATCTTCGGGCAGATAGCCGCCGCGAACGCGCTCTCGGATATCTACGCTATGGGCGCGAAACCGGTCACCGCGCTGAACATCATCGGCGTACCGATCTGCGATTTCGGGGACGAGGTGCTCATAAAGATACACAAAGGCGGGCTGAAGAAGCTTGAGGAGGCGGGCTGCTCCCTGATCGGCGGACACACGCTCGATGACCTGGAGCTGAAATACGGGCTTTGCGTCACCGGCACACTACACCCTGACAAGGTGTATTATAACAACAAGGCCGCAATCGGGCACGAGATGATCATCACCAAACCCATTGGTAACGGTATTATCACAACCGCCGGTAAAGCGGGTATGGCTGAAGAGGGGGTTATGCAAAAGAGCATCGACAGCATGTTGGCGCTTAACAAGGATGCGGGCGAAATAATGAAAAAATATGATGTAAGCGCGTGTACGGACGTAACCGGTTTCGGGCTGCTTGGCCACATGTACGAAGTTGCCCACTCTTCTGATGTCAGCGTCATGGTGGATCATGACAGCGTACCGGTTCTCAGTGGCGCTTATGAATACGCGAGCATGGGGCTTATACCCGCGGGCAGTCACTCGAACGAACAGTTCCTAAAAGATCACATCAGCGCGCAAAATTCATTGGGGGAGACATGGCTCTCGATCCTTTGCGACCCCCAGACCTCGGGCGGGCTCATGATCTTTGTCAATAAAGAGCATTCAAAAAAACTTTTGAAAGATTTGAAGGATAATGGTATAGTAGATGCTCAGCTAATCGGCAATGTAATACAAAAGAGCGATAAATCCATTATAGTATCGTAATACATTTCTTTTTATAGAGGGGGAGATATTGTCAAAGATAAAATTAGCGCTTATCAGCGTTTCAGATAAGAGCGGTATTGTTGAATTCGCGAAACAGATAAATGAGATGGGCGTAAACATCCTCTCGACAGGCGGCACCGCGAGACTGCTCATGGAGAACGGTATATTTGTAAAGGATGTCTCTGAACATACCGGGTTCCCGGAGATGCTCGACGGCAGGGTCAAAACGCTTCACCCGAAGATACATGCCGGTCTGCTCGCAATCAGGAACAATCCGCAGCACATGAGCAAGATGAAAGAGTATGACATCGACCCGATCGATATGGTGGTGGTGAACCTGTACCCGTTTGAAGCTACTATCGCGAACCCGGACTGCGAACTTGAGGACGCCATCGAGAATATCGATATCGGCGGCCCCACGATGCTCCGTTCCGCGGCGAAGAACTACCAAGACGTTTCTGTGATCGTCGACCCCGCGGATTATGAGAAGGTCGTGCGAGAGATGACTGATTCTGGCGGCGGCGTATCGATCGCGACAAACTTTTATTTGTCGAAGAAGGTGTTTTCGCACACTGCGAGGTATGACAGCATAATCGCGAACTATCTTGGTACGGTCAACGAGAACAAAGAGAAGAATGAGTTCCCGGACACGCTTAACCTGAATTATATAAAGGCGCAGGATCTGCGCTACGGTGAGAACCCGCACCAGATGGCCGCTTTTTATAAGGAGCATAAGGTGGAGGAGCCCTGCGTCTCGAACTCTGTCCAGCTTCAGGGCAAAGCGCTCTCGTTTAATAACATTATCGATATCGACGCGGCTTATGAAACGGTGAAGGACTTACCGAAGAATGCCGCTGTCGTGATCAAGCATACGAACCCGTGCGGGGCGGCTATATCTGACGAGAGCCTTCTGGACGCTTACAAAAAGGCGCGTGCGACAGACCCGGTATCCGCGTTCGGCGGCATCGTCGGGCTTAACAAAAAGGTGGACGAAGCGACGGCGGCGGAGATAATCACGACGTTCATCGAGGCGGTCATCGCACCGGACTACGACGAGGCGGCGCTCAAAGTTTTCACCGAAAAGAAGAACCTTCGGATACTGAAATCGCCGCCGCTTGAAGCTTATATAAATAGCGGGTATGACCTGAAAAAGGTTACCGGCGGCCTGCTTATCCAGACGCGCGACACCGGCATGGTGGATATCGGCGGGTGCAAGGTTGTGACAACAAGGGAGCCGACCGAAGAGGAGCTCACGGCGCTCGACCTCGCGTGGAAGATATGCAAACATGTGAAATCAAATACTATTGTATACTCTGCCGCCGACCGGATAATCGGTGTCGGCGCCGGTCAGATGAGCCGTATAGATTCCGCGAAGATAGCCGTGATGAAGGCGAACTCCCCGATAAAGGGTACTGTGATGGCGTCAGACGCGTTCTTCCCGTTCAGAGACGGGGTAGACGCCGCGGCAAAAGCCGGTGTCACCGCGGTGATACAACCCGGCGGCTCGCAAAGGGATGATGAGGTCATCGCCGCCGCGAACGAGCACGGCATGGCGATGCTCTTCACCGGTATGAGACACTTTAAACATTAAGGGGGCTTTTATGTACAGACGCCGGAAAATAATTTTTAGGATAATTTTACCGCTTATGGCGCTGGCGCTTTTTTCCACCCTTCTCACCGGCTGCCAGAGCGAAGAGGATAAGAAATTCGATGCGCTTTTGAAAAAACTGCATGACGCGGACGCGAATGACAGGGACCATGCTGCGACAGCTCTTGGTGTCTTGAAGGATCCGCGCGCGGTCAGTTTCCTCGCGGATACGGTAATAAGGGACACAGACCCGAAAGTCCGCCTGAGCGCGGCAACGTAACTGGGCGTGATCGGTGATCCGGCCGCGATCGAGCCGCTCGCGGACGCCTTGAACGATGATGATACGCAGGTGAGGTGGTGGGCGGTCACGTCTCTTGGGATGATACAAGACCCGCGCGCAGTCAAGCCGCTCTCTGACACGCTGAAAAACGATACAGATACCAATGTAATAAATGCCGCCATCTCCGCTCTCGGGGTTCTGGGCGACCCGGGCGCGATCGAGCCGCTCACGGCAGCTTTGAAGAGCAGCGACACGAAGATAAAAAGAGGAGCGATCGCCGCTTTGGGGCAGATAGGGAAACCCGCCCTGGATATTATTATCCGCTCTCTTAACAACGAGGATACTTTTGTCAGGATCAGCGCCGCGTCCTCTCTGGAGCGGATCGGTGACCCGCGCGCGAAGGGCCCCCTCACCAAAGCTCTTAACGATACTAACTCGAGCGTGCGGAAGATCGCGAAAAGAGCATTGGAGAAACTTGCTAAATAAACGACTACCTTCTAAGCCGGTCGCTTTATAAAGATAAATAATTTGACATTATTGAAATAAATGGTTTATTATTAAGTAAGCGGTTAACAGGCGCGCCTGTTTTTTGCAGATTAATTCCTCCTCCTTTGACGGTAGAGGGAGAAGGTTGCCCCGGTGCGAAGCATCAAGGGATTCTTTAGATTAAATTGAAATCTTGAGTACCAAAGATGAACTGATGGCAAATTCAATTTTAGTGGTTCACACCTCAGATAAGGTGCATTCCTTTTTTAGTGATTATTTTAAAGAGGAAGACTGCACAATCAGCCATGAAAAAGACGGCGTTCATGCGCTGAAAAAAATCATTGACAATAAGCCAAACCTGATATTGATGGGGGTCGCTATACCTGTCATGAATTATCAGGACATATTAAGGATAATAAAAGGGGGCCAAACCGATTCTTTTGTATGCCTTATCGGTGATGAAGGCAAGAATAAGATACCGGTGCTAAATTCGGGCGCCGACGCGTTCATCGAGCAGCCCTTGCAGATAGATGCCGTAAAAGAGACGATCGACAAGCTTTTACTAAAACAGAAGATCAGAAGACGAAGTTTGGCAAAGACGCAAAAGTTCTATAATTCGAAGACATATTTGATCCATCTCTTAGAACAGATCACCATCGCGATAATATCCGTGGACAACAACGGCAGGATATTATCATTTAACCAGAAGGCTGAAAAGCTCTGGGGCTACCAAAGCAACTTCGCGATTGGCAGGCACTTTGATATCCTGTGCATCAGAGAGAACCGGGACAAGTGCGCCTGTGTCTTCATCGAAGAGACGAGGAGAAACAATTCTTATGAGGGTATCTTGTTGTTTGAACGCGCGGACGGCACCAAGTTTGCCGGTGAGCTTCAGACCTCGGTAATAAAAGGTGACAGTGGCAACGAGGGTATCGTGGTGGTGATAAGGGACCTTACCAAACAGCGTATACTTGAGGAGAAACTGTTAGAGAAAGAGAAACTGGCGACATTAGGCGCCGTTGTCGAGGGGGTTGCTCACGAAGTAAGGAACCCGCTCATCACTATCGGTGGTTTTGCCCGAAGGATCCTAAAGAAAGTCAGCAGTGATTTCCCGTACATACATTATCTGAAAGTCATCATTGAAGATGTCTCAAGGCTTGAATCGATGGTAAAGAATATTGAGAGTTATGTTCATTTCGCCAAGCTCCATAGAGCAAACTTCAAGAAGGGTCGGATAGAGAAGATAGTAGAGACCGCGGTAAATTTAATTGACAAGAAGCTGTTAAATCATATAGATATGAACTTTGAATTTGACCCCGCTGTCCCGCAGATGTACCTGGATGTCGGTTATCTTGTCGAGACATTCTTTAACATCATTGAGAATGCTGTAGAATCCATGCCAAATGGCGGGGCTGTAACGATAAAAACCTCCAGGGACGATTACAATTATTGTGTTGTCAAGATCATCGATACCGGACGCGGGGTGCCAAAAGATCATGTTGACGATATTTTCAATCTATTCTATACTACAAAACCATCAGGTATCGGGCTTGGTTTGGCGAAGGCGCATATAATAATCGATGAGCACAATGGAAGGATCAGCATTAACAGCACCAGGGGACACGGTACGACAGTCACCGTTACTCTGCCGCTTGAGAGAAGACAAATAATCAGAAGGTAAAAATATGAAATGCCCTAAATGCGGTTTTGTCAGCTTCGACAAATTAGAAACATGTAAAAGGTGTAAGCACGTTTTTGCGATAGAAGAACCTGTGCCGAAGCACTCGTTCCTTGCTAAGATGAAGGATATTTTGAAAAAAGAGGACGAAAAGACCGTCTCGCAAAAAGAGGTTAAAGAGCAGGAACCGGAACCAGCGCCACAAGAAGTAGTGCCCGCACCGAAAGAAGAGGTATCCGCGGCGCAGGCGAAGGCGGCCGTTGCAACTGCGTCTTTAGTGGATAGTTTTGATGATAAGTTTGACGACCTCTTTGGTGAAGATAAGTACGCGGTAAAGGAGAGCGAAAGCGACGCGATAAAATTAACGGCGGTCGACCGGTATACACAGCAGCAAACGAAGCCTGATAATACCGCGGCAAACGGTTATAACTTTGATGATTCATTCTTTAAGGTGACCGGCACGTCAGAGGAAGAAGCTGATGAAATGCTTCAGGAAGATAATGTTGAGGAGCCGCTTGTCGAGAAAAAGGAAGAGGAAAGCGCTTTCAAAGGTGGTCAGGAATTTCACGAGGTATTGTCTGATGATGTAGATGCTGATGACGATCTTATAGATTTTGAAATAGATGATGACGAAAAAAAAAACTAAACGCGCAACTTCGTGACCTGACCGATAAATTAAACGCCTCTGGCAGCCGCGGCGCTTTTATCGCGCAAAGCGCGGTTGCCGGTAAAAGAATATATGCGTTTATCGTAGATATCTTTTTCATAGTTTTATTAAACGTCTTGATCTTATCAATTGTCGCATCTCTTAACGCAAATGAGCTATCCAAGAAGAGCCTTGATATTGAGTTCATATATTTTACTCTCTTCCTGACAACATTTTTGTACCATACTTTATTGCTCTACTTTTTCAAAAGGACATTAGGCTGCACTATCTTTGACCTTAGCATCGTGAAAGACCATGACGAACCGGTGGGGCTAAAAGATTGCTTTATCAGGTTCTCCGGGTTGCTATTGAACATCATGACTCTTTTTATATTCGATATCATAGTGATTATGACCGGTAAGGGGCGCCCATTGCAGGACTCGTTCTCAAATACACGCTTAGTTACAGAACATGACAAATAATAATAGCAGGCTAAACAGCATATCGCAAAGATACCCTGATATCTGGCGGTGGGTAATGCTCATTGTCATCCTGGCGCTCTCCGTCTTCGTACGCGTCCACCTCATCGATGTACCACTTGAGCGTGATGAGGCGGAGTACGCGTATTCCGCGCGCTTCTTGCTCAAAGGGATACCGCTGTATACGCAGTCTTACGAATTCTTGAAGCTGCCGGGGCTTTACGCCATATACGCAGTGTTTTTGGGTGTCTTCGGCAATTCCGCCACGGGTATCCACACCGGCCTGCTTGTCGTGAACAGCCTCACTGTCATCCTGATATTCTTCCTGGCAAAACGCCTGATGGACACCACGGCAGGCATCACCGCAAGCGCAACGTTCGCTCTTGTCTCATTGAGCCAGCGGGTACTGGGTATCTCGACAAACGCCGAACCGCTATTATTGTTACCGGTAGTGGGCGGAACGCTTTTGCTGCTAAGAGCGATGGAGTCGCGCAGGCTGAAGGATTTCTTCCTCAGCGGGCTTGTGCTTGGAATGGCGGCGATAATCAAACAACCCGCCTTCTACTTTGTCGCGTTCGCCCTCTTTTACCTTGTATATTCACAGATGGTCAAAGACAGGCTACGCTTCTCACAATGCGCCGCGAAGCTTGAGATTTTTGTTCTTGGTATCATCATACCTTTCGCTTTAGTCTGCGTCTTCATGCAGCTGGCCGGTGTCTTTGACAAATTCATTTTCTGGACGTTTGAATACGCCCTGGCTCACGGGTCGGTAAACTCGCTTTCAAAAGGGTTTGGGATCTTTCGCAGCATAGCTCCATGGATAATAGCGCCGGCATCTTTGTTCTGGTTCCTTGCCGCCGTTGGGCTGTCGGCGATATACTGGGATGATGCGGCGCGAAAGCACGCGGTTTTCCTGATAGGATTCCTGGCCGCCTCCTTCCTTGCGCTCAGCCTCGGCCTCTTTTTCAGGCCGCATTACTTTATCCTCACCCTCCCGGCTGTCGCGCTGTTGACCGGTACCGGTGTCAGCTCGCTCACGAGGCTGATGAAAAGAAGCGGCGATAACCCGGTAATTAAATGGGCGCCGGTAATAATCACGGCATTGGCGGCAATCGTATTCCTCGCAAGTGAAGGGGACTACCTCTTTTTTCAGAGCCCGCACGAGGTATCACGCTCGACTTACGGCGCCAACCCCTTTGTAGAGTCTATCAAGATCGCGCGATATATAAAGGAGCGGACATCTCCAGACGACCGCATCGCGGTGCTCGGTTCCCAGCCGGAGATATTCTTTTACGCCGACCGGCTCTCGGCAAGCAGGTTCACGGTGCTGTACACCCTTACCGGCGGGAATAAGTTCGCGGTCGAATTGCAAGAAGAGATGATCCGCGATATCCAGGCCGCCCACCCGAAATACCTGGTGTATGTGAACACACCGGCGTCATGGGCAATCGCCGAAGGTTCGAAGATACTGCTGTTTAGGTGGCTTAAAGCGTATGTCCCAACACGATATGACCGTATCGGTCTCGTTGATATCCTTTACCCTGAGCCGTCAAAGTACTATTGGGACGCTGATCTGGCAGGTGTTCAACCAAGCTCCAAACTTTGGATCTCCATATATAAAAGGAAGGAATAGTCGCTGCGGCTTTGTCAGAGCAAAGTATGCAATAAAATATAAAAAATTGTTTTAAATTGCGGTATAAATATGGTATATATTATAATATAATATTTAATTAAACAGGCGCACCTGTTTTTATCTGTAGGGTTGTTTCCCCGTAGCTTGCTACGAGGAAGTTCATTAAAAATTCAACTTGAGGAAATTATGGAAAAAAGAGATAAAGTCTATGAAGGCAAGGCAAAAATTGTATACTTAACAGATGATGAGGGTCTTGTCATCCAGTATTTCAAGGATGATGCGACAGCCTTTAATGCCCAGAAAAAGGGGACTATCGTCAATAAAGGCGCGGTGAACAACAAAGTGTCTACGACGCTCTTTACGCACCTTGCAGGGCATGGAATACCAAACCACTTTGTAAAGCAGTTAAGCGACAGGGAGATGCTGTGCAAGAAGCTTAGCATAATCCCCATAGAGGTCATTATGCGGAATATAGTAGCCGGTAGCCTTTCAAAGAGAACCGGTCTCGCTGAAGGTTACGTTTTAAAGAGGCCGGTGATTGAGTTTTACTTAAAGGACGACGCGCTTGGCGACCCGATGATAAATGAATCGCACATAGATGTATTGGAACTTGCAAGGAAGGAGACTCTGGACGAGGTCAGAGGATGCGCGCACAAAATTAACGATATACTTAAAGATTTCTTTAACAGTAGAGATATTATATTAGTCGATTTTAAGTTAGAGTTCGGGTTTCACCATGGTAAAGTTCTCTTAGGTGATGAGATATCCCCAGACACTTGCAGGCTGTGGGACAAAAGCACAAAGGAAAAGATGGACAAAGACAGATTCAGAAGAGATCTTGGCAATGTCACTAACGCTTATGAAGAGGTACTAAAAAGGGTACAAGGCTGATACATGAAGCTTGTTCTAAACAGTAAGAAGCTTAGCATTAAGGTTCTTTTAGCTCTTTTAATCACGGTTTTATTTGTTCTTACCGGTATCGTTTTCGGCTTATATTTCCATAACAGGATTAAAGTTATATTGGTAAGCGAGCTTAATGAGCGGGGCAAGGCATTAGCAAAGAACCTTGCCGCCAACAGCAGATACGGTGTAATAACAGAGGATGAGGAGATATTAAGCGGTGTGCTTGACGATGTGATAGATGAAAAGGATGTCGCGTTCATAATGATCACCGATACTGACGGCAGGATATTGATCGGTAAGAGCAGCGAGAATGAAGCGAATATCAAGATTCCATCTGATGTTACAAATAAAGTTTTTAACAGCAACAACTCGAGAATTATCCCGTTTAGCTATGATGATAGTAAATATGTCTGCGTCTCAAGCCCGATAAGGCTCGCGGAGGGGGCGGTGGAGCCTTCTGACAGCGTACCCGGTTCTTATGGCGGGACGGGTGGGAAGTCCTCGTCTATGGTCAAGAAGGGGTATGCTGTAATAGCATTCACGTTAGAGCACACATTAGGCGAAGTGGCGAATATATCCAAAACGGTCGCTATATTCATCGTCCTGATCACATCGATCGGTGTCCTTGTATCCCTGACCTTCATAAAGGCTGTTATCAAACCGATAGAGAACATTATCGATGTTACAGGCAGGATAGCTGATGGCGACGTCACGATCCAGGTGGAGAAGACCGGTTTCAAGGAGTATGCCGGCCTGCAGGAATCTATAAACAAGATATCGGGCAGACTGCGGGAGATATTGAACAGACTGCTCTGTACGTCACAGGAGATAACCGCCGCGACAGACTCTATACAAGACACCTCAGAGCACCTGTTTGAGGGAGCAAAGGAGCAGTCGTCATCTGTAAGCAGCGCTTCCATCTCCATGAATGAGATGAACGAAGCTATTAAATTGAATTCTGTGAATATTGCAAGACTCTCTACATCCGCCAACCTGACATCGGCATCCATGAAAAAAATGGTTGATTCCATAGATGCAGTATCTACTAACACAAATACGCTTTATGACTCCATAAACAACTCATCGAGCTCTATTATTCAGATGACCAGCTCCATTAAGGAGATCGCGAAAAGTACTGATGAGCTCTCAAACATTATGGCTACTACTTCTGTAAGCATTAAAGAGATGGACCAGATGATATCGATGATCACTGATATCTCCGCTGACGCCTGCGAGCTGTCTGAACAGGTAAAGAAAAACGCTTCTGACCTGGGGCTGAAGTCTATCGAGCGGATGAGCGCGAGCATGGATAAGATAAAGGAATCGGTGGAGGATTCCACGAGCACGATAAAGAAGCTGGGCGCTACATCAGGTAAGATCGGCGAGATATTGACTGTCATAGAGGGCGTTACAGAGCAAACAGGGCTCCTGGCATTAAACGCCGCTATCCTGGCGGCGCAGGCGGGTAAGCACGGGAAAGGCTTTGCCGTCGTGGCTGATGAGATAAAAGCGTTAGCGGACAGGACAGCGACCTCTACCAAAGAGATAGCGAATATTATCAAGGGGATCCAGGAGGATGTCGAGAGCTCCGTGACGGCGGTCTCTATCGGCAGGGACAACGTGACCGAGGGAGTGAAGCAGACCGATGCTGTCGTAAAGGCGTTCGAATCCATTTATAGCAGCGCGAGCTCTTCGGTCAACAAAGCGAGCGATATCAAAAGCTATTCCCTTGCGCAATCCCAGAAAGTCATTTCTATCAAGAAATCTATCGAGATGATGTCAAACATGGTGCATCACGTCGTCAAAGCGACTAAAGAACAGAAGAACGCCAGCGAGCACATTATGAAGATGACTGAGAAGATATCTCATGTCACCACCAATATAAAAGATACTATCATTGAGCAGAGTTCGCAAAGCAAACATATCTCAAAATCGATCAATGACGTCACCGATGGTATAAGCGCTATAAGCGCGGCGATATCAGAAGCAGCGAAGGGGACAGAGAACATCGTCACCGAGACGAATAAAATAAAGACGATAACGTCAAAGAATACTGAATATAATAATGAACTTTATAAGGTTGTCAGAAGACTCTCCGAGCTGTCAAGAGTCTTAAAAGATGAGTTAAAACACTTTAAACTATAGACATTTAAAAAAATATGATAAATAAAATCGAAGTATCGCTAAAGCCGTTTATAAGGGACGTGCGTGGGGAATCTGTTAGAAACGGGATCTCGAACTATCTTCACGTGGACGTTCAAGATGTAAGGATAATCGATACTTATATCCTCGAAGGTGACTTCACTGACAAAGAGATCGTCAGTATCGCTTCTAACCCCCTGTTAGACCCTGTAATACAAATGTTCTCGATCAACAAACCGATAAGCGGGGACTTTGATTTCATCATCATGGTGGGGTTCCTCCCCGGCGTCACCGATAATGTCGGGAGAACCGCGAAGGAAGCTATCGGCACCTTTCTGGGCAGGCCTTTCGCAGACGGTGAAGGCGTTTACACCGCGCAACAGTATCTCATAAAAGGGGCGCTTGATTATGATGACGCGAAAAAGATCGCCCATGACCTTTTGGCCAATGAACTCATACAAAGCTTCCAGGTAATGTCGCAGGCTGACTTTTTGCGTGAGGGCGGCTTTGTGACAACCGCACCGAAAGTCAGCATCCTGCTTGAGGCGAAGGTGGATGAGATCGACCTGAACATCCCTGACGACGAGCTTGTCAAGTTAAGCAAAGATGGTCTTTTGGCGCTCTCATTAGATGAGATGAACACGATCAAAGATCACTTCAACGATGATGAGTTCATCTCACAAAGACGAAAGGTCGGCCTGACTTCCCGCATCACCGATGTCGAGCTTGAATCACTGGCGCAGACATGGTCTGAGCACTGCAAGCATAAGATATTCAACGCTGACATAGACTATACTGATGAACTTGGTATTACCACCAGAATCAGCAGTCTTTTTAAAACATATATCGTCAACTCGACGAAGAAGATTCGGCGAAGTAAGGGTAATAACGATTTCTGCCTCTCCGTCTTCAAGGATAACGCCGGTGTCATCTCGTTTGATGATAACCACAATATCGTACTCAAGGTTGAGACTCACAACAGCCCTTCCGCGCTTGACCCGTACGGCGGCGCCCTTACCGGTATCGTCGGCGTCAATCGGGACCCGTTCGGCACCGGTCTCGGCGCGAGGCTGATATTCAACACCGATGTCTTTTGTTTCGCCTCGCCATTTTACGATAAGGAGCTGCCACCGAAACTGTTGCACCCGCGCAGGATATATGAGGGTGTCGTCACCGGTGTCGAGCATGGCGGTAACAAGAGCGGCATACCGACTGTCAACGGTACGGTCGTGTTCAATGAACGGTTCCTTGGGAAACCGCTCGTCTTCTGCGGCACCGGCGGTATTATGCCGAAAACGATCAACGGCAGGCTCTCCCATGAGAAGAGAGCGAATGCCGGTGACCTCATCGTCATGACCGGCGGCAGGATCGGTAAGGACGGCATCCACGGCGCGACATTCTCCTCTGAGGAGCTACACGAAGGCTCACCGGTGACGGCAGTGCAGATAGGCGACCCGATAACGCAAAAGAAGATGACGGACTTTCTGCTCATAGCGAGGGATCTTGGGCTCTACAGCTCGATCACAGATAACGGCGCTGGCGGGCTCTCGTCATCCGTCGGTGAGATGGCCGAAGACTGCGGCGGGTGCCGGCTTCACCTTGACAAAGCGCCCCTGAAGTACAGCGGGCTCCAGCCATGGGAGATACTCGTCTCCGAGGCGCAGGAACGGATGACGCTCGCGGTGCCCAAGGAAAACATCGAGCGGTTCATGGAGCTGGCGAAGACTATGGATACTCAGGCCACCGTTTTAGGGGAGTTCACCGACACCGGTATCTTCCACATCCTGTATGAGGATAAAACGGTCGCGTACTTAGAGATGGAGTTCCTGCATCACGGCCTGCCCCCGATGAACCTGACGGCGAAGTTTGAGACGCCGCGTCACACCGAACCTGACCTGCCCGATTAGGTAGACATAAAGGATACTCTTCTCAAGCTGATGAGATCATTAAATATTTGCAGTAAGGAATCGATCGTGAGGCGGTATGACCACGAGGTGCAGGGCGGCAGTGTCATAAAGCCGTTTGTCGGCGCAACGAACGACGGGCCGTCAGACGCCGCTGTTTTGCGGCCTCTCCTTGAATCGTTCAAAGGGATAGTCGTCTCGAACGGGATATGCCCGGAGTACAGCGACATAGATACGTATCACATGGCGGCGTGCGCGATCGACGAGGCGGTACGAAACGCTGTCTGCGTGGGCGGCGATATCGAGCACATGGCGGGGCTTGACAACTTCTGCTGGTGCGACCCGATAAAGAGCGACAGGAACCCGGACGGCGAATACAAACTCGCGCAGCTCGTCAGGGCGAACAAAGCGCTCTACGATTACTGCACGGCCTACGGAATACCCTGCATCTCAGGGAAAGACAGCATGAAGAACGATTACATAATGGGCAGCTTGAAGATATCGATACCACCGACCCTGCTGTATACAGTGTTTGCCACGATCGATGACGTCAGAAGAGCCGTGACGATGGATTTCAAAGCAGCGGGCGACTGCATATACATCCTGGGCATCACAAAGGATGAGCTCGGCGGCGGCGAATACTATAACCTGCTTTGCGCTACGGGCAACACAGTACCGAAAGTCGATGCGAACGCGGCCTACCACCGCTACAAAGCGGTACTGGCCGCGATGAAAGAAGGGATTATCCGCTCATGCCACGACGCGTCCGACGGCGGGATCGGTGTGGCTATCACCGAATCCGCATTCTCTGGCGGGTTCGGGGCAAAGATCGACCTGACAAAAGTGCCTTGCGGCGATATCACAAGGGATGATATAATACTGTTCTCAGAATCGCAAAGCCGCCTGATCGTCTCAGTCAGCCCCAAAGATGAAAAGCGGTTCAGGTAGATCATGAGCGCGGATGCCTATGCCCGGATCGGAACTGTAACAGACAAAAAAGAGCTGATAATCAAAAGATTGGACAAAAGCAACGTGACTATCGATATAGATACATTAAAAAAAGCATGGCAAAAGCCGCTAAAGGGGTTATAAAAAGACTTAACCACAGAGTACACGGAGTGCAACGCAACAATAACATGAACAAAAACGTTGCGTTGCGTTTCGCTTAACAGCAACCTACTCGGCTGTGATAGAAAACTCTCTGTGACCTCTGTGGTGAAAGAGCTATTTGTGGTTCTGAAAGAAGGTAACGAAATGCCGGTAAAGACAAAGGCGGCGGTAATAACAGGTTATGGTGTCAATTGCGAGCGTGAGATGGCTCATGCCTGCGCGTTGGCCGGTTTTGATATCGTTGACATAATACATATCAGCGAGCTGTTGAGCTTTGCGAAGGATATCAACGGGTACCATTTCCTGAACTTCGCCGGCGGCTTCTTAGACGGTGATGATCTGGGCAGCGCGAAGGCCTGCGTGAACCGGTTCAAGTACGCCGTACCTTCTGGCGGCGGTGAGAAGATAGTCGATCAGATCCAGCGGTTCATCTCGGATAAGAAGCTGATTCTGGGTATATGCAACGGTTTTCAGCTCATGGTGAAGTTCGGTATCCTGCCGGGCTTTGACGGCAGTTACATTGACCAGTCGGCTACATTGACGTTCAACGATTCCGCGCGTTTTGAGGATAGGTGGGTCTATCTCAAGATCAACGACAGCTAGCCATGCGTCTTCACAAAGGGCGCAAAAGGAGTATACCTGCCAATCCGGCACGGTGAGGGGAAGTTCATCTCAAACGATGATGAGACCCATAATAGGATCATCAGTAATAACCTTAACGCTATCATGTACAGTGACAGCGATTATGTCGCGACGGACGTACCGTATCCGATGAACCCGAACGGCTCGAAGGCTGGAATCGCGGGTATCTGCGATCCAAGCGGCAGGCTTTTTGGCATGATGCCGCACCCCGAAGCCTACCTGCACTACACGAACCATCCGCGCTGGACCCGCGAGAAGATGCCCGAAGAGGGGCAGGGTCTTTTATTCTTTAAGAACGCACATAAATATGTGAAGGAGCGCCTGACCGAAAATGCATGATTTAAAAGAGAAGTGTGGGGTTTTTGGTATATACGGCCACCCCGAAGCATCCAACCTTACGTATCTGGGGCTCTACGCGCTTCAGCACAGGGGGCAGGAGAGCGCGGGGATCGTATCCCTGGACAATAAACAGTTATACAGTTACAGGCAGATGGGGCTTGTCGCGGATATATTCAATGAAAGCGTGCTCGACACCCTGCCGGGCAACGCTGCGATCGGGCACGTTCGCTACTCCACCACCGGTTTCAGCCAGTTGAAAAACGCCCAGCCCTTTGTCGTCGACTACTCATTGGGCAGCATCGCGGTCGCGCATAACGGGAACCTGATAAACGCTGACCTCTTAAGAGATGAGCTCGAAGCTCACGGCGCGATCTTCCAATCGACGATGGATACAGAAGTGATCATTCACCTGATATCGATATCGAAGAAAAAGTACCTATTAGACAGGCTGATAGAGGGCATCTCATTTATAAAAGGGGCATATTCCCTTCTATTCCTGACAAACGAGAAGATGATCGCCGTAAGGGACCCGAACGGGCTAAGGCCGCTCGTATTGGGTAAGCACAAGAACGCGTGGGTCGTTTCATCGGAGTCATGCGCGCTCGACCTGATTGACGCCGAGCTGGTGCGGGAAGTCGAGCCCGGCGAGATAATAGTGATCGACAAAAACGGGCTTAAATCATACAAGCCGTTTGAGGAGCGGGACGAGACGTTTTGCATCTTTGAATACATATACTTCGCGAGGCCGGACAGCATTATCCAGGACAAAAACGTGTACGAGGTCAGGAAGATGCTTGGCAGGCAGCTCGCCAGGGAGTGCCCGCTCGACGCCGACTATGTCATACCGGTGCCAGACTCGGGGATACCGGCCGCATTGGGCTATTCTCAGGAGAGCGGTATACCGTTTGAGCTTGGTATAATTAGGAACCATTATGTCGGCAGGACTTTCATCGAGCCGCGCCACTCTATCCGTGGTTTTGGTGTCAGGATAAAGCTGAATTCACTGAAGAAGGTCTTGAATAATAAGCGGATCGTACTGATAGATGACTCGATCGTCCGCGCTACTACGTCGGAGAAGATCGTCAAGATGATGCGTTTGGCCGGTGCGAAAGAGGTGCACATGAGGATATCGTCACCACCGACTACGCACCCGTGCTATTACGGTATCGATACCCCTACAAAAAGGGAGCTGATCGCGTCGAGCCATACGATAGAGCAGATAAACACGAAGATCAAAGCGGACTCTCTGGGCTATTTGAGTATCGAAGGAATGAGGAATTCGGCAAACAGCCTCTCCGTGGGGAAACCGGACAGATACTGCGATGCCTGCTTCACGGGTAATTACCCGATAGGCTACCCCAAGCACAGAAGAGAAGCCCAGCTCGATCTATTTAATAAGAAGTAAATAAAATGACCGCAAAAATAAGAATTATTCCTGATACGTTATCAAACAAGATCGCTGCCGGTGAAGTTGTACAAAGACCCGCCTCAGTCGTCAAGGAACTCATTGAGAACTCTATCGATGCTGGCGCCGATCAGATAACCATCGATGTGAAGCGCGCTGGTAAAGCGCTGATAAAAGTGACCGATAACGGTAGCGGCATGACGAAAGACGACGCGCTGCTTTGTATAGAGCGATTCGCTACAAGCAAGATTAGGAGCGAGTCCGACCTCTTTAATATCAAAACGCTCGGGTTCCGGGGCGAGTCGCTCCCGTCGATAGCATCGGTGAGCAGGTTCGGGCTTATCACCAAGACCAGCGACGAGGTGGAGGGTACGGCACTGTATATGGAGGGCGGGAAGCTGAAAAGCGTGAGAGCGGCAGGCGCCCCGACCGGTACGAGCATATCGGTGAAGAGCCTTTTTTATAACACCCCAGCCCGCCTTAAATTCATGAAATCGAATACCGCGGAACTGTTCCACATCACCGACACAGTCGTCAAGATCGCCGCGTCAAGGCATGGCCTGCACATAAGGTTGATCAGTGACGGCAGGATAATCGTCGATTTCACAAAAGCCACCGATAGTTACAACAGGATCTGCGATATCTTCGAGAGCGATATTTACAGGCACCTGATAAGGGTGGATGAGAAGAATGAAAATATACACGTTTTCGGGTTCGTTTCAAACCCGGTATACACGACGGGCAACACCAGAAAATTCTTCACCTACCTGAACGGCAGGTACATCTTTGACAAGCTGGTCAATTACGCGATCATCTCGGTATATAAGGCGAAGATCGAGGAGAGGAAGTACCCGGCGGTCGTTTTGTTCATCGAAATACCATTTGACATGGTCGATGTGAACGTGCACCCGACGAAAAAGGATGTCAGGTTCAAGGATCAAAACTATGTGATAAACTGCATCAAGAAGGCGATTACAAATGCGCTCTCCTCGATCCAGCCGCTTGGTTACAGCGGTATGGGTGGTGGCGGCGGTACTTCTGCGCGAGCCGGGAGTATCGTGCAGGCGATGCAGGAGTATACGAAAAGCGCCGCAGCCAAGCCGGTAAGCGGGTATGAGGGCGGGAGAACGCTTTTTTCTGACGATTCCTTTACAAAGCGACCCGAGGTGACTTTCGCGCAAGAGCCTGACGCGGCCGCTTACGGTACCGGTTCATTCAGCGATAAGGCCGCGGCTGCGTATGACCCTGTGATACCGATGGAGACTGTGGGTGAGCATATAAAGGTATTAGGGCAGGTTGGCGCGTCTTTCATCATCTGCACGAAGGGCGACTCGCTACTGCTCATCGACCAGCACGCGGCGCACGAGCGGATATTGTATGATGACCTGGTGCAGAAGCATAAGGAGAAGAAGGTATCCCCGCAGCCGCTGTTGATACCGATAATCTTTGAGCTCTCAAAGACCGACGCCATGCTCTTGCAAAGTTACATAGATGAATTCCACGCCATCGGCTTCACGATCGAGCCTTTCGGTAAGAACAGTTACGCGGTGAAGGAAGTACCGGATATCCTTATGGGTTATGACTATAAGGCGATAATCCACGATATCATATCCGAACTTATGTTCCTGAATAAAACCGCAGACATCAAGGACAAAGCCGCCGGCCTGATGAAACTGCTCGCGTGCAAGGGCGCGATAAAAGCGAACAGGCGGCTGACGCATCCTGAAATAACGCAACTCCTACAGGATATGTCGCAGACGGACTTCCCGACGAACTGTCCGCACGGGAGGCCGGTCGTCATCGAACTCACCATAAAAGATATCAGCAGGATGTTCAAGAGGCTGTGATGTCCAGAAAGAAGGTTGCCATAATCACCGGCCCCACCGCTACGGGGAAAAGCTCGCTAGCGGTAAGGCTGTGCGGGGAGCTGCGCGGCAGTATCATTAACGCCGATTCCGTGCAGGTGTATAAGTACCTGAACATCGGTACCGCGAAGCCGACGAAGGATGAGATGGGCGGCATACCGCACTACCTGATTGACGAGTTAGACCCGAAGGAGCCGTTTTGCGCAGCCGATTTTATGAAAGCCGCGCTAAGGAGGATAGAGAAGATCCATAGCCGCGGGCGCAGGGTTTTTATTGTCGGGGGGACGGGTCTGTATATCAGGGCGCTCACCGGCGGGCTCATCGGGGGAAGCCCACCCGTACCGGCTATCCGTGCGGAGCTGAGAGCCCGCGCCGAAAAAGAGGGCACGCGAGCCCTTTATGATGAGCTCAAATCGGTTGACGCGGCATCGGCGCAAAGGATCGAACCGAACGATCTTTTCAGGATAATCAGGGCGCTCGAGCTGTACAGGGTAACTGGTTCAAAGCCCTGTGAGCTCAGACAGAAGCACTCTTTTAAGGAGAGCGAGTTCCTTACGCTCAAGATCGGGCTTACTCTTGACAGGGATAAACTGTATAAACGGATCGAGGCGAGAGTGGACAGGATGATCGCCGGCGGCCTCGAGGATGAGGTGAGGCGTCTCACCGGGATGGGTTATACTAAGGAGCATAAACCGTTAACATCTATCGGTTATAAGCAGATGATGATGTACATTACCGGTGAGATCGACCTCGACGAAGCTGTGCGGCTCATCAAACGCGACACAAAGCGATACGCGAAACGGCAGCTCACCTGGTTCAAAAAAGAGGAGGACATCTTGTGGCATGACGCTGAAAAGGCCGCTACTGACGCGGGATACTTAAAGATCATGGATAAAGTCGCAAGTTTCTTCGGGCGAGGCAAAGGGTAACTTTTCTATTGTAATATTATTCGCTTTTTGCTACTCTTTTTTGGGTGATAAAAAAACTCAGGGAACATGGAGAAATTGTAGGATGGGTTATTGCGCAGCATAACCCATCAAACCTCTGAGCCCTCTGTGGTAAAAAGAATTATAGGAGCGAGATATGGTCAAATGCCCGGAATGCGGGGAGATAGTAGAGTTGATCGACGGTATGGAGACAGGTGAGATCATCGAGTGCGGTAACTGCGGCGTTGAGCTGGAGATAACCTCCTTGACGCCTGTAAAACTGGAAATATTCGAAGAAGAAGAAAAGTAACCGATGGATGACGATACCAGACGGATCAACAGAATAATCGCTGAATTGGGTGATGGGTTCCTTAAAGATCACGGGTTCACTATCTTTAATATACATATAAGAAGCGTCGCAAAAGGGCTCGTCCTAAGCGGAGAATGCCTTACTGACAAGCAGCTTGCCCTCCTTAAGAAAAGTGTACGCAGCCTGTCATTGACGCAAAAGGCGATTTTTGATGTCAATGTCCTTACCGGTGGCGGCCTTGTCAACAGGTCTGATAAGTGGGGCAAAGCCGGTAAGAGTCTGGTCAATGTCACAAACGATATGGCAGGGTCGAAGCTTACCACTCAGATCACACAAAATGACAACTATTTCAGGATAATAGCGCAGCAAGACGGCATGGCGCTGGTGCAACTCGAAGACCGTACACTCGGCTGGGTCAACGGTGGCGATATCAGTATACATAACATGGATTTATCAGAGCGTCGAAGCGGCCTGAGGTTAGCAGAAAGAGGTAAGACGCTGACCGTTTCTTCCATCGAGCCGCTCTTTTGCGAGGCGTCTAAGTACGTGAACAAAGTCAAATACTTACACGGCGGGAAGAGTACCGGTGGTATGGACTGCTCAGCTTTTGTGCAGACGGTATTCAAAGACGCCTGCAAAATAATAATGCCGCGTCATACGCTTGACCAGATGAGATGCGGTATACGCGTACCAAAAAAGAGCATCGGAAGCGGCGACCTGATCTTCGCGAAAGTGAAAGGCCGCCGCATCATGCACGTCGGTATCGCTCTGTTTGAAAATGACGGGATGATCTTTCACTCATGCCTGCGCGAGAAATTGGTGATCCGTGAAAATATTGACGATTTCTTTAAACATTACACTTTCGCGGGGGCGGCGAGGATCGTTGAGAAGGCACCCTGATCATGGACTTTATTGAATCGATAAAAGAGAAGAATATCCACATTGTCGGTATCTGCGGCGCCGAGACAAGCGCGATCGCCCGGCACCTGTCGCGCTCAGGCTGCACGCGTTTGACCCTGCACGATTTCAACACCCCGGATGATTTTAAGAAGATATTTGATATCAGCCACATAGCGCACCCGAAAGAGGAGCGGCAAAGGATACTCGATGCGACGTTGAATATTGATGCCGCAAAATATTTCAAGAACGATTACCTGAAGAATATCATGGACGCCGATATCATCTTCGTCGGGCAGAACTGGTTCAACTATACGTTCAACAAGCCGGCTCTTATTGATGCGAAACTAAAGGGGATCCCGCTTGTCACGATAACCGAGCTGTACTTCGGGCTGATAAAGGCGCCGATCATCGGTGTCACCGGTACGAACGGCAAGACCACGACCGCTAACATGATCCGGCATATCCTTGAGCGGAACCGTGAGGCGGCGAGCAACAGCGTCTACTTCAGCGGTAACGACCGGTACTCCAGACAGATACTCGATGACGCAGCGAATATCCGCGAGGATGACGCGGTCGTGCTCGAGCTGTCAAACCGGCAGTTAGCGCCGCTCGAGGCCTCGCCGCATATCGCGGTCATAACGAACATCGCGCGCGACCACATCGAAGAGCACGGGTCGTTCGAGAATTATATTAATGTTAAGCGTAAACTGTTTGAATTTCAGGGTGACAGCGATTTCGCGATAATAAATCACGATGATGACATTGCGAAAGGGTTCGCTGACACTGTCCGTTCGAAGGTGTTTTTTTACAGCCTGCGGTCGCTTCCGCTGGCGGATTGCGCGTTTTTGCAGGATGATTCGCTGTATGCCGTCGCGGGTGGTAAAAAAATCAGGCTTTTTACTGCAGGCGACCTGAAGCTTCGAGGGGAGCATAATATATCAAACGCCCTGGCGGCATCGCTCGCGGCGCTCATCCGCGGTGTGAGCCCGGGGATAATCAGTGACGCCATGACGGACTTCACCGGTGTAAAGAGCCGCCTCGAATTTGTGAGGGAGGTATCGGGCATAAAGTTCTACAACGATATCAGCTCGACCTCACCGCACGCGTCGATCGCCGCCATCAACTCGTTCACCGAACCCGTTATATGGATCGGCGGCGGTATGGATAAGGATATGGATTTCGTCGAACTATGTGGAATTGTTAATGACAGGGTGAAGTCGGCGATACTTCTGCCCGGCACCGCCACGGACAGGATATCAGAATTGCTGACGAACTACAGTGGTGTAAGCGACCTGCATGAAGCCGTGAAGGTGGCGTATGATACAGCCGCCGCGGGTGACGTTGTCGTCCTGTCACCGGCGGCGGCGAACTTCTTTACTCTGTATGCGTCTGGTAAAAACGGCTATAACCGCATTGTCAAAAAATTACGACGCAAATAACCGATAAAATATTTCATGAACCGAACTTCTTACCCCGCATCAAAAGGGAGTTACTCACAACCGATACCGATGAGAACGCCATTGCCGCGCCCGCGATTATCGGGTTAAGCAGCCATCCGGTGAGCGGGTACAAGAGCCCCGCCGCGATAGGAATGCCAGCTGCGTTATAGATAAATGCCCAGAAGAGGTTCTGCTTGATCTTTTTCATTGTGTAGCGGGAAAGATCCATCGCGGTCACGACGTCCCGCAGATCCTCTCTGATGAGCACGATATCCGCGGATTCTATGGCGACGTCCGTACCCGAACCGATCGCGATACCGACATCGGCCTGTGTGAGCGCGGGGGCGTCGTTTATACCGTCACCGACCATCCCGACAATTTTACCGGCGTCCTGAAGCTTCTTCACCTCCGTCGCTTTATCTTTCGGGAGTACCTCGGCGATAACCTCAGAGATACCGACCTGCCTGCCGATCGCGGCGCCGGTGCGCCTGTTGTCACCGGTAATCATGATCGTCGTGATCCCCATCTTAGTTAGCCTGGCGATCGCTTCTTTCGAGTGCTCCTTCAACTGGTCGGCAACGGCGATTATGCCCTGCGCCTTATTATTGAACGCGAGCATCATCGCAGTCTTGCCTTCGGTCTCATATTTTTCGAGTTTCTCTTTAATGGATTCAGTATCGATACCCTTTTTTTTCATGAGCGCCATGTTGCCGATAGCGATCTCTCTATCTGCGTAAACTATTTCGACACCCATACCGGTGATAGAGTTGAATTTGTCAGGTTCACTTATCGTAAGCCTCCGATCCTTCGCGCCTTTTACTATCGCCTCACCAAGCGGGTGTTCAGAACTCTTCTCCGCGATCGCCGCGAGTTTCAAGAGCTCATCCTCGTTCATCTCACCGGTAGTGAATATGTCGGTCACCTCGGGCTCTCCCTTCGTCAGCGTACCGGTCTTGTCAAAAACGATGGTGCTGAGCTGATACGCTTTCTGCAGGCTCTCCGCGCCCTTGATGAGTATCCCGTGTTCGGCGCCCTTACCCGTGCCGACCATGACAGCGGTCGGTGTCGCAAGCCCCATAGCGCACGGGCACGCGATGATGAGTACCGCTATGAAAGTGTTAAGCGCGAAGATGAACTCCTTGCCGACCAGGAAGTACCAGGTGATGAACGCTATTACAGCGATCACAACGACTACCGGTACGAAATATCCAGAGATGGTGTCTACTAATTTTTGTATCGGCGCCTTTGACCCTTGTGCGTCCTCGACGAGCTTGATGATATTCGCGAGCGCTGTGTCCGCCCCGATCCGATCCGCCTTTAACTTGAAGGTGCCGGTCTTGTTTATCGTAGCGCCGATCACCGTAGCCCCTTCGCTCTTCTCCACGGGTATGCTCTCACCGGTGAGCATCGACTCGTCTACGGATGAGTGGCCGGAGACGACAGTACCGTCCACCGGTATCTTTTGACCGGGTTTCACGACCACGACATCGCCGACTACCACCTCTTCTATCGGGAGTTCAACTTCGTTACCGTCGCGGATAACGATAGCCGTTTTCGCCTGCAAGCCCATCAGCTTCTTGATCGCCTCAGATGTTTTCCCCTTCGCGACCGCCTCTAAATACTTACCAAGAAGGATGAACGCGATCAGGAGCCCCGCCGTCTCATAATAGAGGTAGCCGGTTTTTATCACGCCGGTTATTATAAGAACAGTGTTAATTATACTGTAAACGTAAGCGGTACCGGTACCTATAGCGACGAGCGAGTCCATGTTCGGCATCCGGTTCTTTATCGCCTTATAACCGTTTATGTAAAAATCTCTGCCGACATATATGATAGGAGTTGTCAGAAATAACTGAAGAATAGCGTTCGCCGTTTCACTCACCGGCAGTTTAGGGACTGATAAATATTCACTCATGGCGAGGTATACAAGCGGTAACGCCAGGATAATCGAAACGATAACACGGCTTTTTAAGACCGCTACCTCCTTTTCGCGCTCCTCTTTTTCCGCGTCCTTCGATTCAAAGACCTTCGCACCATAACCGGCATCCTCCACCGCATGGATCATCTGCGATACCTTTACCTTTTCATCGTCAAATGTCACATCCGCCCTGCCGGTGGAGATATTCGTCGTCACCTCTTTTACGCCGTCAAGCTTTTCGAGCGATTTTTGCACAATACCGGCGCAGTGGTCAGAGCCCATACCGGTTATCTGCAAGGTTATCCGCCCCTTGCCGCCGCCTTTCAGCACACCATAACCGGCGGACTCAACCGCCTGGGCAAGTTCGTCCATACCGGTTTTGCCAGAGTCATACTCGACGTAAGCTTTGCTCGACGCAAAGTTCACGTTCGCTTTCGCGACACCGGGCACTTTCTCAAGACTCTTGGTGATGGAGATGGCGCACGACGCGCAGGTCATACCGGTGATGCTTATCATCTCCTTAGAGTCAGCTGTGGCGCCGCTCTTTGCGGTTTCACCGGCGCCCTTTTCCACCGGCGCTTTCTCTGTCTCTTCCTCTGGAGGATTCAGGGACTTCACCGGGTCGGCGTCAAACTTATCCTTACAGTTTTTCGAGCAGAAAAAGTATTTCTCATCATTGTACGCACTTGAAAATTTCGCTTCATCTTCGTTGACGTCCATTTTACAGATCGGGTCAATAGCCATGACAACCTCCTATGATAAAATTCGCTCCATTATTAATTATCGCTCCGTGCCTGCACCAGAGGCCTATACTATGTCAAGCGTTACTTCATTTTTACGTCATCCATGTCCATATCTTTGTCATCGCCATCAGGCATCATAGCCCCTGAGCCCATCATCTGTCGCATCATCTTCTTCCTGCCTTTACCCATACCCTCTTTCATCTGCATCATTTTTTGTTTCATAAGCTGTTGCATCTTTAAAAACTGCTCATCAGTCAGAAGCTCCTTAACTTACTTGTGCGTCTTCAGGCACTCTAATTTCATCTGTACCTTAGTATCATAAAAATCCCTCAGCTTCCCCTCGATCGCATCTAAGTCCATATTGTCTTTGCTCATCAGCTCATCTAACTCAAGCTGCTTTATGTCACTTTGTGCCTTTAATGTTATCTTCTTCTTCTTGTGTTCGTAGTGAAGAGCATTGAATTTTTTTAGCTGATCATCAGAAAGGCCTAATTTTTCGGCGTTTTTTTTGCACATATCCGGGTTGTGCATACCGCTCATCATACTCATCATACCACCGGACATCATCGACTTTCCACCCATCATACCTTGTTCACCTTTGGATTCGCAGCATTTCTTGCCCGCGGCGGCATAAGTCACCGGCAGGCTGATCGCGGCGAGTAATACCGTTATTACAAATAATTTTTTTAGCATAGCCATTACCCCCTTAGCGTTATTTGATACTACATTTATAATAATAATCACACTTTTAAATATAATGTCAAGACAAATTGTTCAAACTATATAGATGCAAGCCCCGCGCTTTCCCCTTAGTTTGCATACCTGCCCGATAGAAGAGCAATATACATACCAGTAGGGGTAAATGTATGTAATATATTTATATGATTAGTTATTTTGTGTTTGTAAGAAATTCCATGTTCCATTATATTTGCATGATTTGATTATGCCGCGGCAAAAAGCGTAGGATATGCTACAATCGATTTCATTATAAAATCCTTATAAAAATAGATAATTAAAACATTTTAATGTTATTTTAATTTTCATTTAATTTTGATCTGGTACATTTCATAGCATATTATGGATAAGAAACTAACGACAATAAAATATTTAATAATCTTCTTTTCACTTTTCTCGTTTAATTCGGCATTCGGTATGCAGGATGTGGCCGCGACGATAGCTAAACAGGAGAACTACTCAGGCGACAAGATATCCGTCACCGCAAGCCAACAAGAGATCTTTTTGGGCGAGGAGATTGACCTGATCGTCAAAGTCCAGCTCAGTGATCCAGAAAATAAACTCATTATTTATCCTCCCAAGCTTGAGTCGTTAGACGGGGTGGAAGTGAACGGTGTAACTGTTACCTCCACCTCTTCTGACGGACAGGTAATCCAGGAATTCACGTTCAAGCTGCGGCCGAGCAAAACGGGCGTTATAAAAATCGACCCGATCTATATAAATTATAAAGATAATTCTGACGGCTCTGAGAATGAGATAAAGGCGATGGGGCTGGATATTACTGTCGCAGAGTTTTCTGTGGGTAAGATGCTCAACAGGAAATTAGATATATTAAAAAGAGACCGGGGGAAAGCGATTGTCGCCGGGCTCATCGTTCTAATAATTTTTATCATTCTCATAATTGCTGTCAACAAGAAGCTGGGCAAGAAAAAGAGCGCTGTAGAAGTTAGAAGTGACGCCTCCAGGGCGAAGGATATTTTGCTGAAGATCCAGAAGTCGAAGATGGAGGGCGACCATAAATCGTTTTTTGCCGAGGTGGTGCGTCTGTTAGACCTCTTTAACGAGCATGATGATGAATATGATAATTATCTGGAGCTGAGCAAGAAGGCGCAGTACGGCTCGTTCAGCTTCAAGAACAAGGATATCCAGACGATATATCAACTGATGGAGAATAAATATAAGACCAGATTCAAATCTGATGCGAAGGATGAGCTGTCAGAGATCGAGTTTGAAGATTAGTTGTACTGCTGCTGCCTGCGAATACGTTAGGTTTCCCCTCCTTCAATATATTTATGCGGGCAGCGGCTTCTTTATAAAAGATAATATCATTTTGGAGGCGTTTTATGATAGAGGAACTGACTAAGCAGGTAGAAGAGAAAAGCAAGTCGATAAATCTTTTGATGGCGGAGATGCAAAAGGCGATCGTCGGGCAGGAGTACATGTTAGAGCGCCTTATCGTAGGGCTTTTGGCGGACGGCCACGTATTGGTGGAGGGCGTCCCTGGATTAGCGAAGACGACCACCGTCAAAGCGCTCGCCGACGCTATCAGCACCGGTTTCCGGCGGATACAGTTCACGCCGGATCTGCTTCCCGCAGACCTTATCGGTACCCAGATATACATGCCCAAGGCGGGCGGCTTCACCGTAAAGAAGGGACCTATTTTCAGTAACATAATCTTAGCCGACGAGATAAACCGGGCGCCGGCAAAGGTGCAGAGCGCGCTCTTAGAGGCTATGCAAGAGAGACAGGTAACCATCGGGGAGAACACGTTCAAATTAGGCGACCCTTTCCTGGTGATGGCGACCCAGAACCCGATCGAGCAGGAGGGTACTTATCCGCTCCCCGAGGCGCAGGTAGACCGGTTCATGCTCAAGCTGAAGATCACCTACCCGAACAAAGCGGAAGAGAAGGATATAATGTTGAAAATCGCAAACCGCAATAACGGTAAGGTCTGTCCGGTCATCTTCCCTGAGGATATAATCAGCGCGCGGGAGCTGGTGCGCAAGATATACATTGACGACAAATTAAACGATTACATTGTCAATATCGTATTCGCGACGAGAGAGCCCGAACTCTACGGGCTTGATATAAAGAACATGATTAGCTACGGCGCGTCACCAAGAGCGACCATCTATTTGAACCAGGCGGCGAAAGCCTATGCGTTCCTCCAGGGGCGCGGATACGTGACCCCGCAGGATATCAAGTCGATCGGTGCGGATATTTTGCGGCACCGGATCCTGCTTACCTATGAGGCGGAGGCGGAGGATACGACGTCTGACGACATCATCTCACTTATCTTTGATACGGTGGAAGTACCTTAAATTTGATTGGGCGTCTGCCCTTTAAGAGAGGTCAATATGCTGTCAAGCGAGATCATAAAGAAGATTTCGTCGATTCACATAAGAACGAATTACCTTGTCAACGACATCCTGGCGGGCGAGTATGAGAGCGCGTTCCGCGGCAGGGGGATGGAGTTTGAGGAGGTGCGCGAATATACGCCCGGCGACGACGTTCGGACAATCGACTGGAACGTGACAGCCCGCACCGGTCACCCTTACGTAAAGGTGTTCACCGAGGAGCGTGAACTTACGATAATGCTCATGATCGATGTGAGTTCTTCCGGGCAGTTCGGCACTGTGAAGGAGCTGAAGAACGAGGTAGCGGCGGAAGTAGCTGCGATACTGGCATTCTCGGCGATCAAGAACAACGATAAAGTCGGTCTCATAATCTTCAGCGAGCGGATCGAGAAGTACATCCCCCCAAAGAAGGGTCGGAGCCATGTCTGGCGCGTCATAAGGGAGATAGTGCAGTTCCGGCCAAAAAAGAGCGCAACGGACATAGGCGCTTCATTGAAGTTCTTCAACAAAGTTACAAAGAGACGTTGCGTATGCTTCTTGATCTCGGATTTTTTGGCCGAGGATTATGAAAAGACCCTCTTTATCGCGAATAAGAAACACGATGTGATCGCCGTCACGATAACAGACCCAAGAGAGATGAAGCTGCCTAATATCGGTTTCATTGAGCTCGAGGACGCGGAGACCGGTGAGGCGATCCTCATTGATACGTACGACAAAAATATCACAAGAGGATTTGATGTCTTGACAAGGAAAAGAGCGATCGAGAGGAAAAACAGCTTCCGCTCGATGGACATCGACAGCATAGATATCGTGACAGACCGGTCGTATATACAACCGATCATGCGGTTTTTCAAGATGAGAGAAAAAAGGATGTAATGTAGCCTGATAATATATCTTCTCTGTACTTCCCACTCCTCCCGTACTGGTGTGGGGCGCAATGGTGCGCCCCATGCCGGTACTATTAAAATGGGCGGCTGCGGGTGGAAGTATAACATTAACAGGAGGGCATAATGCCCAATAATTGTGCGCATACTCTAAGGAAATCATGAATATCGTCATTCAAAAAAGTAACTAATTATTATAACAACTATTATGGGAGGGGTTCATGGCTGACAATACACGCCGTAAAGATAACCTGATCATCATTCTGATATTGGTGAATATAGCTGTCGCCGCCGCGTTTCTTATGACAGGCGGGGCCGGGCCAGGGCAGCACACGGAGGCGCTGCGGGATGCCGGCAATAAGCTGCGGGCGGTCGGGTTGAACAAAGAAGCGACGGATCTGTATACTGCCTATTTGAACAATGAGACTCTTGACACTGGGGAAAAGGCGAAAATATCGTTCTCCCTGGCGAAGATGTACATTGATGACAGTGATTATAATGAGGCGATAAAGTGGTTATATATCGCGGAATCGCTTGGCGGCGGTTTCGTTGACAAAGCTGAGCTGGACAGAAAGATCGTGTTATGCTTAGAGAAACTTGGTAAATCGACCGCCGCATCTTACGCATTGCAGACCCGCTCCAAGCTTGATGAGAGCGGCAATGAGGCAGAGATTGCTTCTGAGATCGTAGCGACGGTAGGTGATACCACCATCACTTTAAGTGAAGTGGATAATGCGATGGGAAGGCTGCCGGCATGGGTGAAGCAGAATTACCAGGGCGTTGAAGGGAAAAAGGATTTCGTCAAGAAATTCGCGGCTGAGGAGCTGATCTTCATGAAGGGCATGAAACTAAATTATGACCAGGATGATGAATTAAAAGATCAAATCCGGGATTTCGTTAAGGGTTATGTGATCAAGCAGGTCATCGACAAGGAGATAAAAGATAAGATAGTGATCGAAGAGGATGATCTGAAGAACTTCTTTATCGCCAATAAAGCAAAATTTGACCAGCCGGAAACGGCAAAGATATCCGTACTTAAAACTGACAATAAAAAAGACGCCGAAAAGGCTTATAAGAAGTTGAAAGCCGGTGCGAAGTTTGCCGAGATAGTCAAGGAATTCTCCATCGACGATTACATGAAAGATAGAGGCGGCGTCATTGATATGCCGGTAGGGAAAGGCACCGGCGGCGTACCGGGCGTAGGGCCGAGCCAATTCGCCAACCAGTCGATCTTTGCTCTGGATACCGGTGGTTTTACAGAAATAATAGAGGGCGGCGACTACTTCTTCATTATCAAACTGCGGGAACGCGTACCGGCGAAAGAAGCCGATTTTAATGAACTAAAGGAGCGTGTCCGGTCAGAGTACGCTAACGAGAAGTTCGCGATAGAGTACCAGAAGATGATAGAAGATATGGAAAAGGTAACGGACATGAAATTTTTCTTAGACAACATCAAGTAAATCATGAGTAAAGTTCTGAAAAACAAAATATTGATTCTTGCCGCTTTATCGATGCTCATTGCATGTGGTAAAAAAGAAAGCGGCGAAGCGGCGGATACGCGAAAACTGCCGCCGGTAGTGGTCAACGCGTCCATAGACAAAGTGGAGGCGACTACCGGTGACATAATATCGTATACCGTCGAGGTGAGCTCAGAGCCAGGGCTAAAGGTATATATCCCTGAGGCCGGTGAGAAGATAGCGGGCTTTCGGATCGTTGACTGGGGCGATGAGGACCCGCGCGAGCTTAATGACAGGATCATCGTGAAGAAGTGGTACAAGCTCCAGGCGGACATTATCGGGGGCTACATCATACCCGCGGTCAATGTAAGTTATGTTGATCGTGACAGTGGCAACGAAAAGTTTGTCTCGACCGCCGAACTGTTCGTGCGGGTAAAATCATCGATATCCGACGATGAGGAGTTCAACGATATAATCGATATCAAGCCGCTTGTCGATCTGACTACAGACTACTCAAGGGCTGTCGTCATCGCATCCGCGGCCGGCGGCGTACTGATCGCCCTGCTTTTACTGATATATATCCTAAGGCGGCGAAACAGGCAGGTGGAGATACCGGCGCTGCCACCGCATGAGACTGCGTTCAGTGAGCTTGATAAGCTGAAAAACTCCGGTCTTTTGCAAAATGGCGACATAAAAGGTTATTACTTCGCCATGTCAGAGATTGTGAGACGCTACATGGAGGGCCGGTTCGGGTTCCCAGCGTCAGAGTGGACGACACAAGAGATACTGCCGGTCGTGACAAACGGGCTCAACCTTGATACCGTACTCAAGGAGTTGATAAGGACATTCTTGAATAACACGGATACCGTAAAGTTTACCGATACCGTACCTGATGAGAATATGATACAGCTCGAGCTTTCAAGAGCATATAAATTTGTTGAGCAGACTATGGAAAAAGATGAAGATACGACACCAAATGATTCCCAGGCTAACGGGCAAATAAAAGAGGAAGCGGCATGAGGATTTTATGTTAAGGTTTGAAGACCCATGGCTTTTGGCAGTGCTATTTGCCATACCGGTAATAACATATTCATATTTTTATCTCAGCTCGTCGAGCAGGATAAGGTTCTCGACCATAGAGCTATTGAAGAAGCTGAAAACGTCAAAGAGCGTGAGAGCGCGGCATTCGCTTATCCTGCTAAGAGGCGCCGCGATACTTTTCCTGACGCTTGGCCTGGCGCGCCCGCAGCACGGCACCAAGACGACCGAGCAGCTTACCGAGGGTATCGATATAATGCTCTGCCTTGACACTTCAGGTAGTATGCAGGCTCTTGATTTTACTATCGATGGCAGGAAGCGTGACCGGCTGGCTGTCGTGAAGGATGTCGTGAAGGATTTCGTCAAAGCCAGAGAGAATGACCGCATCGGGATGGTGGTCTTCGGTGACGAGGCGTTCACCCAGTGCCCGTTGACGCTTGACTACGGCGTTCTGCTCAGCTTCCTGGATCGTATAAGCATCGGGATGGCCGGCGACTCCACAGCAGTCGGCAGCGCCATCGCGACCAGCGTCAAGCGGCTGAAGGACGTACCGGCAAAATCGAAGATAATCGTGCTACTCACCGACGGGCGCAGCAATGCCGGTCGTATATCACCGGAGATAGCCGCGGAGATCGCGAAAACTATGGGTATAAAGATATACACTATCGGTGTCGGCAGCGACGGAGCCGTACCGTTTCTGGTGGACACATTCTTCGGGAAGCAATACATATACCGCCGCGTCGACCTCGATGAGGAGAGCCTGAAGAGTATCGCGAAGGAGACTGGCGGCAAGTACTTCAGGGCGACTGACACAAAAGGGCTTAAAGAGATATATAAGACGATAGATTCATTAGAGAAAACAGAGATCAAGGTGAAGGAGTACATGGAATATAACGAGCTGTTTGGCGGGTTCATGCTGATAGGTCTGTTTCTGCTCGTCACAGAGGTCGTCCTGGCAAATACGCGGTTCAGGAAAATACCGTAGCAGGGGAGGCGTGACGCCTCAATCATTATATTAGTGCGTAGGTTGCTGTTAAGCGAAGCGCAACGCAACGATAAACTAGTAGTTAAGAAAGTTAAAAGAGAGAAATCATGAAGTTTGGCGATCTGACATACCTTTTTATGCTGTGGATAGTTCCGGTGCTGATACTGTTCTACATCTACGCGTTCAAGAAGAAAGACGAGCTGATCAAGCTGTTTTGCGAAGACGCGCTCATCGGTAAGATAATGCCCGGAGTCAGCCGCAACAGGCAGAAGCTCAAGGCGCTATTGATCGTACTCGCCGTTGTATTCATCGTCGTGGCGCTTATCCGCCCCCGCTGGGGATACCACTGGGAAGAGGTACAGCGGATGGGTGTCGATATTGTAGTCGTAGTTGACGTCTCGACGAGTATGCTCGCGCAGGACGTAAAACCGAACCGGTTAAAGCGCGCGAAGATGGAGATCGAGGATTTGATAAACATCCTGCAGGGCGACCGGATCGGGCTTGTCGCGTTTGCCGGTGACAGCTTCTTGCAATGCCCGCTCTCACTTGATTACTGCGCGTTCAAGATGTTCCTGGATTATATCGATACAGACCTGATTCCCGTGAAAGGCACCGCAATCGCCGACGCTATACGAAAGGCCATTGACGCGTTCGATTCGAAGAAGCGGGAATCCAAGGCGATAATACTGATAACCGACGGCGAGGACCACTCCGGCGATCCGGTAAAAGCCGCCGAGGAAGCTAAGGCGCAGGGTATTAAGATATTCGCGATCGGTATCGGTAGCGAGGGCGGGGCGCCGATCCCCGAACCTGATGGCGGCGGTTTCAAGAAGGATAAGAATGGCGAACTTATCATGACAAGACTCGATGAGGCGACTTTGCAAAAGATCGCGCTTACCACCGGCGGGAGCTACGTGCGTTCCATTACCGGTGATATGGATCTGGAGAAGATATACATTGACGGCATCAAGAAGGAGTTAGAGGCCAGGGAACTTAAGTCCCAAAGGCGGAAGCGTTTTGAGGAACGGTTCCAGATATTTGCCGGTATAGCCATACTGATCTTGGTTTTAGAATCTCTTATTAGTGAAAAGAAAAAGAAGGTAGAGCAGGTATGAAGAGAATAATAAGGAGTAAATCGTTTTTTAAGTTATTTTTTATTTTGCTTTTGAATATTATGTTATTGAATAATGCCTTCGCAAAGAGTATAAATAAGAGACTGGACGAAGCTGAGGAGTTTTACAAGAACGGTGACTATGACAAGGCGTTAAAGGCTTATATCGATGCCCAGTTAGAAGCTCCTGATGATGTCAATTTGAAGTACAACATCGCGAATGCTCATTATAAGATGAAAAGTTATGAGGACGCCGCCAAACTGTACTCTGATGTCACGTTAAACGCGAAGGATATCTCGCTTGTTCAGAAGTCTTACTTTAACCTTGGGAACGCTTATTACCGGCAGGGAAAACTGCAAGAGTCAGTCGAATTATATAAAAGCGCGTTAGAGATAGACCCGAACGATGAAGAGGCGAAAAAGAACCTGGATTTTGTCAGGGAAGTCATAAAACAAATGATGAACGAGCAGAAGGATCGCGAGCAGCAGCAGAGCGGAGATGAACAGCAAAAAGAGGACGGCGAAAAGCAAGAGGGCGAAGGCGAGCAGGGTGAAAAGCAAGAGGGCGAAGGCGAGCAGGGTGAAGGCGAGGAGCAGCAGGAAGTAGCTCAAGGTGAACAGGACGAGCAGGAGAAACAAGAAGAAGGCTCATCTTCCAGGGAGCAAGAAGAAGAAGAGGGCGAGGGCTCGCCGTCAGAGGAGCAGGAAGCTAAGGAGCAGGCAGCGGCGAAAGAGAGCGAAAAGCAGGGCGAGGATGCGCAGGCAGGCGGGCAGGCATCCGCAGGCCAGCAGATGGAGATGACGCAGGAAGAGGCAGAACGGTTATTGCAGGGCCTTGATGAGAACAGGGAAGAGTTCATGAAGAAGCAGATGCGAAAGAGTATGGGTAAAGGGTCAAGACACCGTAAGGACTGGTAAGTCGCGTGAACAAAAAAAAATCGATAATGGCGGTCATCGCTGTTATATTCATATTTATGGCTGTTGCGGCACACGCTGATATCACTATCAGCGCCGATGTGGACAAGCGGCAGGCTTCATTGGAAGATACTTTCTATTTGACCGTAACAGTGGGCGGAACAAGATCCACAAGCGCACCGCCGTCAGTGTCCGGCGCCGGCGCTTTTGGCATCACATACCGCGGTTCGAGCAGCAAAGTATCCATCATAAATGGTACGATGTCCTCTGCTATTGAATATAACTATGTACTCCTCCCAAAAAAAGCAGGTACGTTTCGACTCCCCCCGATCATTCTCAGGCACGACGGGGAAATATACAAGACCGCCCCGATCGAGCTGGTAGTCACGAAACCGGCGGCGGAAAATGCCGCGAAGGATATTTTTGTCACGGCGGAGATTTCGAACAGCTCGCCATACGTCAACGAGCAGGTCATATTTACTTTCAAATTTTTCACCAGTGTCCAGATAGCAAACGCTACTTATGAGAATCCCGTGTTTAAAAATTTTATTACTGAGGATTTGGGAGAAACGAGTAGCTACCAGAAAGTGATCAATGGGAAGCAGTACACGGTAAACGAGGTAAAATATGCTTTGTTCCCGCTGAAAGCCGGTGAATATCCTATCGCACCGCTCAAAGGTAAGGCGGACGCCGTTTACCGAAGTAAGCGGCGCGGGCGTAACAGTAGCATCTTTGACAATCCGTTTTTTGGCGGGTATGCTGAGACAAAGCCCGTCTACTTCCAGACAAATGAGCTCAAGCTAAACGTGAGTCCGTTACCTGAATACACTAACAAAGAGGTGCCGTTCTCTAACCTGATCGGTGAGTTCAAGATTACCGCATCACTTGGTACGAGGTCGCTTGATGTAGGGGATTCCACAACGCTGACCGTAACGGTGCACGGATACGGTAACATCACGGACGCCGCGTTCCCAAAGCTGTCCGAGCTGAAGAATTTAAAGACGTACGACGACAAACCGGTGGAGGATATAAAAGCGACTAAGGGCGGGATATACGGGTCTAAGACGTTTAAGAAGGCGTTTATCCCGTTAAAAGAGGGTAAACAAAAGCTTCCGGTGATAAAATTCTCGTATTTTGATACAAAAAAGCGTGATTATGTGGTCTTATCGACACCTGAATATACGCTTGATGTGAGCCCGTCTTCAGTGCAGGAGAACATGAACCTTGTCGAGATGGTCGGCAGGACGACCACCAAGGAAGCGGTAAAAGTCATCGGTATGGATATATTACCGATCAAGGCATCGATAAATTCGCTTAATAATGAGGAGTTCAGGCTATTCTCCATTGTGAATGTATTGATAGCGTTGATGCCCGGTTTACTTTACATGGTCTTCATGTTTTACGCCAGGCAAAAAGAGATGCACCTGGCGGACGCGAACATCCTGCGAAGAAAAAAAGCATACAAGAAATTTACGCAGGCGACGGGTAATTTAAACAAGCTGATAAAAAATGATTCCACTGAATTTTATGGTATGCTATTAAACTCGTTAAAGAATTATATCGGTGATAAATTAAATTCCGTCGGCAGCGCCATGACACCAAAGGAAGTTGCAGCCGCCCTGGCTAAGAACAACATCCCGCAGGATGTTATTCGTAAGGTGGCAGATGCGATGGAGAGATTAGAACGGGCGCAATTTGCGTCTGTAAAGCTTTTGGCGGCAGACAAGAAGCAATTGGTAAAAGTTTTGTCCTTCGCGGCAAAAACGATTGAGAGACGGGTTAAATAACATGAGAAGAGTGATATTCACAGCAATTGCCTTTTTCCTCCTTAGCCTGACAAGCGCTTTCGCTTCTGGCGTATCTGTATCAAAGAGCTTTATCAAGGCTAACGAAGCTTATGAGACCGGTGACTACGCACAGGCTACCGAACTGTATGAAGCGATTGTACAGGAAGTAAAAAGCGGCGCGTTATATTACAATCTTGGCAACAGTTACTTCAAAGAAGGTAAGATCGGTTACGCACTGGCAAATTACCTGCGTGCGAAACGATACATACCAAACGACAGCGACCTCAACGACAATATCCGCTACCTTCAGACATTTACGAAAGATACTATTGAGAACAAGAACCTGTTTTGCCATCTTTACAAGATATTCTTCTTTTGCAACATATTCAGCACAAAGCTGTTCTTTTACATCTTCACCTTTTTTAACGCGGCCTTCTTCTTGCTGCTCATCATTAAAAAGGGATCCCTTAACTGGTTAAGAAATCTCACCTTCATTCTACTTATCCTGTCAGCGATAGCGCTTGCTTTAAATTATAACAGGTACTATAATGATAAAAACGGCGTGATAATCAAAAGTGAGGTCTCTGTGAAGTCCGGCAGCTCGCTGAACGACACGACGCTTTTTAACCTGCATGAGGGCACAGTACTCAGAGTAATCGGTGAGAGCGGCGATTGGTTAAAGATCCGGCTTCTTGATAACAAGAAGGGCTGGGTGCTAAGAAAAGTCGTGGAACCGGTATAAACCCGCCCGGTGGTCTACATATCCTTTATCGCATATAATGTCTTATCCCATGCGGATACATACAAGTACCCTTTAGGCCCTATTGTCGGTGGATAGTTGATTATGTTACCTGTTTGTATTTTCCAAAGGAGCTTGCCCGCTTTGCTTATAGCGTAGATGTTGCTGTCATTAGAACCTACATAAATATTTCCCTTAAAGTCGATCACCGGTGACGAGAGCACTTTGTTGCCGGTCAACACCCGCCAGATCTCAGCGCCATCCTTCCGCAAGGAGTAAATGTTCCGGTCATTTGAACCGAAGTATATATACTCGCCGTTGATCGCCGCCGTGGAATATATCGGCGCGCTGGTCTTGTAGAACCAGTTAACCTTCCCATCCTTGTTCAAAGAATAGAAGAAGTGGTCTAAAGAGCCAAAGTAAACATTACCCTCACTGTCTATGGCAGGTGAAGCTATCACCCTTAGCAGAGTCTCATATTTCCATTTAAGCTCGCCATATTTATTAACGGCATACAAATTATAATCATTTGAACCAATGTAAACAGTGCCTTCCTCATCCATTGCAGGGGAACCATAAATCCCCGCCTGAGTCTTATAAGTCCATCTTAAATTCCCCTTATGGTCAAGAGAGTACAGCTTCCCGTCGGAACTGCCAAAGTTTATCGAGCTGTCATTTATTGCCGCGGAGGAATTGATCATGCCCGTAGTCTCATATATCCACTTCAATGAACCATCAGGGTTGACCGCGTAAAAGCTGTCATCATTGGAGCCTACGTAGATAGTGCCATCCTTCCCCAATGCGGGTACTGCGCTTATAACGCCATTAGTCGTGAATTTCCAAAGGACTTTGCCGTCTTTTATCGCATACAATGATTTATCAGAATTACCGGCATAAATAACGCCATCCGATGATACGACGCAAGACGTAAAGGAACCATCCGCAGTTAATTTACACGCTACCTTACCCTTTACCGGCGCAAGGGAATTACTCTTGCCCGTGTTCTTAGCGTCTCCGCCAAAAACCTTCCACGATGTCTCTGGATACACTCTTATTGTGATTGTCTCTTTATCTGATAACTCACCGTCACTTACTGTCAGCTCAATATTATATATGCCGATCTTGTCAGGAAAAATCGACGCCATCTTATCTTTCTTAGACTCAACAGCGGTTCTGCTGCCATTCGGGGCGCTTGTTATCTCCCACAGATAGCTAAGATCGTCACCATCCTTGTCAATACTCTTTGACCCGTCTAATGTGACCGTCTCCCCCAAAAACACATTCTGGTTCTGACCGGCGTCAGCTTTCGGCGGAGTCTGGACTTTCTTCTCCTTCTTGCATGAAATGACGCTTACCATAAAAATGAAAGCGATAACAACAACTAAATACTTCTTTATCATCCAACACCTCACTCTCTCTTATCATAATTCAGCTTAAGAACATATCAAATAATCGATGATAATTCAAGACTTTATTAATTATCAAACACAAGTAAACCGCCACGCTAAATTTTACGCCGCAAAGCTCTTTGAAGCTCCCTGTCCGAGTCCTTTTTCTTTATCGCTTCCCGCTTGTCGTAAAACTTCTTACCCTTGGCAAGCGCTATCTCAAGCTTACACCTGCCCCGCTTGAAATAGAGCCGAAGCGGAACTAATGTCAGACCCTTCTCCTGTACCTTGCCGATAAGTTTCTTTATCTGAGCTTTATGCAGTAAAAGCTTACGGGTACGGCGCGGCTCATGGTTGAACCGGTTCGCAAAAGCGTACGGGCTGATGTGCATATTATAAATATACACCTCGCCATTATCTATCCTGCCAAAAGATTCTTTCAGGTTCGCTTTGCCCTGCCGGAGCGACTTCACCTCCGAACCCTTCAGGACAACACCCGCCTCAAAAGTCTCTATGATAAAATATTCATATCGCGCCTTCTTGTTCTGCGCTATTAACTTTTAACTCATCTCTAACCGATTATCTGGACTACCTTTGGTATGTATCGTGTATCCTTGTCTATCTTCCTGCTGACAGACTTTACGAAGAATATGCTCAAAACAAGGAATATCAATGCCGTCAACGCCGAGAGCGAATCCTTTGTCATGCTTTCACCGATGTACGGGTGAAGCGCACCGCCGATTATGCCGCCGGCGACAAGCGATATCACCGGTACCATGTACACCAGAAATGTCGCCTTTAGAAACGACTTCTCAGGAACCTCTATCTTTACGGTATCGCCATCCTTCGCGCCAGCTGTGTTTAAGGCGCGGACTACCGCGTAGTCGCCGCCTTCACCCATCCCGCACATCTCCTTGGAAGAACAATGATCGCACGCGCCTGTACGCTCCGTCTGCACTAACGCGTACTCACCCTCTATGCCCTGAACAACACCGACCTCTTGTATCATCATCACCTCCACGTCTCATAAAGCAGAATACTCTAATAATACTACATTTACCAAAAAAAGTTAAACATTTTTTATTTTTAATTCGTTTTTCTGAAATCCAATGGGGAGAAACAATAAAACGAAGAAAAGCCGGTAAGGGCACAAACATCGTACCCATACCGGCTCGCCTACCGCATAATATGCCCTTTTTATATCCCTAATGCGGCTCTCTTTTTATTTATATGGTCTTCGATTCCGTTCACTATCTCCACAGGGTCTTCCCCCACCGCTACTTTACCACCGGTGATACCCTCGATGCCGCTGGTCAACAGCGCGACGAGCTCTGGTGCGCCCGTGACAGGCGGAGTCGGTGATACGTGCGTGTAGAGCCCGAACGCTACCGCAAAGAACGCGTCGATAACCGCTTTCTGCTCAAGATACTCTGGTGCTGTCACCGCAACGGGCAGCTGCGACGGATCCACCCCGAGCGCGTCCGCGATGGCGGTCACGAGGTTCGCTATCCGACCGGTATCCGAACATGTACCGAAACTTAGCACCGGTGGGATGTTCAGCGCCTTGCAAAGCCCTTTCAGCTTCTCGCCGGCAATGTCAGCCGCCTCTAACGTAGTCAGACCGCCCACCTGCAAAGCGGCGTTACCGCAACCGGCGCTTAGCACCAGTATATCGCGCTTGATCAGCTCCTTCGCGACGGCAATCGAGAGCGCGTCCTGCGGGCCGTTCTTCAGCGTCGTACAGCTTATCAACGCCGTGACGCCTTTTATGGTGCCGTTTTTGATAGCGTCTAAAAGCGGTGTAAGGCTCCCGCCCAACACATCCAGAATCGCCTCGGCGGAACAGCCGGAGATTATCTGCTTCTTATGCTCAGATGGTGAGGATGGCTTGTCCTTGCGGTTCTCAAAATTACTGATCGCGATATCTATCAGCTCAAGAGCGATACTCTTCGCGTCTTCGGGCAGATAGTTCAACCGCTTGTCAACGCCTTGCAGCGCGACGAGCTTTGACACCGGTACTATTGTCGCGTTGTACTTTTCGGCGTATTCGCTCAGCGTCGGTATCGTACAGTTCATATCAGCCGCGAAAACGTCAACGGTACCGGTCGCCAGAACAAACTCCTCGTTGAGCCAGTTACCGGTCAGGCCGACGAAAACGTCATCGCATTCGAAGCGCTGGATCAGCTCCTGACCGGTCTCGATAGAACCGACAACGTGTATCCCCTTCGCGCCCGCCGCGACGGCTTTCCCGTTCAGCCCCGGGTCGTCCTTTATCACCTTTATCAGCGCCGCCCCGACGAACGGTTCATGACCGTTCACAACGATATTGACGTAATCCTTCTCAAGTATCCCGATATCAACGTTTGTCTTGTGCGGCTTTGGTGTACCAAAAAGTATGTCGTGGCACATCTCGATCGGTACGAGCGCTCCGTACGTGGACGCTATCCCCAGCCTGAGCGCTTTGAGCGCGAGCGATACATAATCACCGTCAACGTTGGTCATAGCTGATGTAGACGCGCTCATGATCTCGTGCAGCGGGCCGCCGGGGAAGATACCAAGCTTTCTCCAGAGCTCCTTCCTGCTCTTCGGCGCGAACGCGTTGACCATCGTTGACTCTGTGTCACCGTCAAGGTTTATCTGGGCAATAATGAAGTCGGCGACATCGCCCGCTATCTTATTGGTATCGCCGTCCGTGTTTATACCAAGCTTTTCGGCGAACCCCTTGAGTTTTCCCGGTTCTTTTACCGCAAACACATCGCTGCCGTTCGCCGCCGCCTTAAGCGTTTTCGCGCTCTCGACCGCGTGAAAAGAATAGGCGGCGATACCCATTATATTCCTGTGCAGCATATTCCTCATCGCCATAGTGTTCGCGTCGACACCACATGCCCCCCTTGACGCTTTCGCGGTCAGACGGCATGGCCCCATCGAACATAACTGACAGCTCACCCCGTCAGAGCAGAACTTGCATCTTATGCCCTGAGCGTCAAACCTTTCGACGACAGAACTCATACCGTCAGCCTTTACCTTCTCGTGCATCTGTACCACACTTTCATGTGCGCTTACTTTTTCCATTTAACAGCCTCCTTAAATTTTAGTTGCAGATTAACGTAATGAAAGAAATATATAACTTATTAGGGGTGAACTCCTTGACTAATGTCAAAATAAGGTTCTTTTACAATGTAATGGATTTTTCCTGACTGTCAAGGCGCGCCCGTGCGTTGAATACTTATTTCCTTTACACAAGGCGTATATTATGCTAAAAATCAGTTAGATTAAAAAGACTCTGCATGCCCCATAAACCGTCCCCCTGCCTTGATGGGGGAGGGAGTTTTTATGTAGTGCAACAGTCTTATCAAGTAATTTCCCGGTGCGTTTATGGAGAACGTTTTTTACAGCACAACCGATTTCAATTCCCGCTATAAAGTGAAGCTGAGCGCTTTTGAGGGTCCGCTGGATCTTTTACTCTACCTTATCAAGAAGAACAAGGTGGATATCTATGACATCCCCATAGCGGTGATAACCGAGCAGTACCTCGAATATATCAAGAAGATGAAGGAGCTTAATTTAGACCTTGCCGGTGAGTACCTGCTCATGGCGGCGACGCTGACGTACATCAAATCGCGGATGCTGTTGCCGGTGGAGGAAGAGGAGGACGAGTTTGGTGAGGAACCAGAAGACCCCCGCGCCGAGCTTGTCAGGAAGCTCCTTGACTACCAGCGCTACAAGGGCGCGTCAGAGTACTTTACCAGGTGCAGCATGTTAGAGCGGGATGTATTCCCATGCGGGCGGTATGAAGCAGAGGAGCTCAAGAAAGAGATAACGGGCAGCGGCGATTTCGACGTATCCATCTTCCAGCTTATCAAGGCTATCTCATCGATCATCAAAGAATCAAAGGAGAAGATCGTTCACGAGGTAACGGCGGAAAAGCTCACGTTAAAGGACAAAATAAACGAGCTGACCTTAAAGTTGAATAATGAGGAGATGTTCCTGTTCAAGGCGCTGTTTGAGGGCGCCGCGGGGAGGCATGAGATCATAGTGACCTTTCTGGCGCTTTTAGAGCTTATCAAGCTGAACGTGGTGAAGGTCGTACAGGTAAGCAGGTTCGGCCCGATACGGATCATGTCGCTGATTTACAATTCTTCTCAAGGAGGGGACGCATAGTTGAGTGACGATCGTACAAAAAAGGATTTCATCGAGGAAGTGGAGCTTACGAAACCGATAATCGAGGCGATGATCTTTTCGTCAAAGACTCCTGTTACTGTCAGGCATATCGTCGAAGCGCTCAACGTCTCCATGGAACCGGTGGACAGCGTATCCAGCGACGTGATAAAGACAGCGCTCTCCCAGCTGAAAGAGGAGTATAAACAAAGCAGCCGCGGGATATGCCTGATGGAGATATCCGGTGGGCACCACTTCCGCACCAAGCCGCAGTATAAAGAATATATCGTGAGTCTGACGAAGGCGAGGCCGGTTAAGTTATCCCCGTCCGCGTTGGAGACGCTGGCTATCATAGCGTACAAACAACCGATAATCAAGGCGGAGATCGAGGACATCCGTGGTGTAGATTCGGGTTACATCGTGCGCTCGCTACTCGAGAAGAAGCTTATCAGGATAGTCGGCAGGAAGGATATTGCCGGCAGGCCGCTGATATACAGTACTACGCATGAGTTCTTAGAGGTGTTCTCATTGAAGGATCTCTCAGATCTGCCGACACTAAAAGATATCAAGGAGCTTGGGAAGAGTGAGCTTGACGATTCCCAGCTCTCTTTCCTTTAGATATGCTTATCCGGTTACAGAAAATAATTTCAGACGCGGGGATAACCTCGCGCAGAGCGGCTGAGGAGCTGATAACAGCCGGTAAGGTACGCGTGAACAAAGTTGTGGTGACGAAACTTGGCGCCAAAGCCGACCTGGAAAAGGATGTTATCACCGTAAATGGCCGCACAATAAAGCCGACACAAAAAAAAATCTACATCATGATGCATAAACCTGTCGGTTATGTGACGACAATGAAGGATCCGCAAGGCAGAGCGGTAGTCACCGACCTCCTAAAGGGCGTCAGGGAGCGGGTCTACCCTGTCGGCAGGCTCGATTACGATTCATCAGGGCTTCTGCTCTTTACAAACGACGGTGAGACAGCGAACAAGCTCGCGCATCCGCGGCACAAGGTTTCTAAGAGATATAAAGTGAAGATCAAGGGGAAGCTAACCGGTGTGGAGCTTAGAAAGCTGCGAAGCGGTGACCCGAAGCTCGGTTTCTTCGCGCCGGTCGAGGTATATGTAGACACTGCCCTGCCCAAAAACACGTGGCTTGTCATAACCATTGCGCAAGGGAAGAACCGGCAGGTGAGAAGGATGTGTGAATCTGTCGGGCATGATGTGCTAAAGCTTATACGCGAATCTTATGGTGAGCTTACGCTCGGCGCCTTGAAACCCGGGGAGTTCCGCCACCTGACACAGCATGAGATGCGGTATTTGAAGGGAGTGTAAAGGGGTGTTACCGGAACCCGAAGCGGAACTTCAGATCGCCGCCGAAGGAACCGCGGGAAGCGTCGCCTTTATCTTCCCAGCCGCCCAACAAAGAGAAGTTCTTGCTAAGCGAATATTCCAGCTCCACGCTCTGCTCCTTTGTCCCGATTATGTCGGTCGTGTAGGTGACGGTGATGTTGTCGTTAATCTCCTTACCGACGATAAGCCTGGCGGAGGTCGCTTCGGACGATTCGGAATAGTACGGGTCGATCTTGAACCGGTCGAACCCGATATACTTGCCAAGCTTTTTTTGCAGGTTCTTTTGAGCAATATCAGACGCGATCCTAAGAGCCTCTAATTTCCGCTTCTCACCTTTTTCCTCCTCTGTTTCCGCGGGATCGATACCAAACAGGATTAGCGCGGCGATCTCGGTTTTGTCAAGAGCGGGATTAGAATCGATATTAAGTTTCGCGTCCTCCATCTCACCGGTAAGGCGAAGCGAGACGGTATATATGTTATCAGAGCCGGTCGGCTTGACTTCGCGCTCGGCGAGGATATCAAAGAATGGCGAGATGTACGATTCGTTCGCGAAGTTCACCATCCCTGATACGATCTCAAATTCTTTGTCCATGTAAAACACCTTGCCGGTGATAATCTCTATATTCCCGATGATCACCGGATCGGCAGCGTTACCTATCAGATTGACATTCCCTTTTAACTCACATTTAGCGACGTTATTGTCAATTATCAGGTCTTTCTCACCGTTTATTACAACATCGAATTCCAGGGATCCCCCCTTTCCTTTATACTGCTTCGGCTCGGATTTCCGCTTCTTGAAGGTCGGGAACAGATCCTTGAAGCTGACGATATCCGCGGCTAACAGCTCCTCTACCTTTATGATATCCTTAACGTTTATTACTTTAACCGGTCTTGTGTACCGAAGCTTTAGTATGTCTACGCCGCCAAACAGAACAAGCTCTTCTAAGCCCCCCTCCAATTTCAGGTGCGAAGTGGTCTGCGAATAAATGCCCTCAGGGTAATTCAGCGCTAACCGCTCGCAATCTATCGCCAGATTCAGGCTGGTCGGTTTGAATTCAGAGAGTGTGACCTCACCGGTTACAAATACCGGCGTCTTGTTAAGCTCACCGGTTATCTTCTTGATTGTCAGCTCCTTCCTCGATAACTGGATAGTACCGGTGATATTGTTGATATTCTTCGGGAATTTCAATACGCCCAAGACACCGTTTTCTATCTTCAACGTACCAAAAACTTCCGGGTCTTTTATGTCGCCTTTTACGCTCGCATCGAATGTGGACAGGCCGCCTATCCGCTCGATCTCCTTTGGCAGGAATGGCTTGACAAACGGCAGTTTCATCGTACCCCCCATCTTCAGGTCGGCAACAGAGTCCCTGCCGACGGCGCCGGTAACAAACAAGCTTGAGTTTTCATCCTTCAGCTTTAACGAGTCTACACTGAAAATCGCACCGTCATAAGTGACTTTTATGGTGTCGTCGTTCCTGAACTCAAGGCCGCTGGCCTTTATTGTCAGATGATCGGATTCAAGTAAGACGAGATAATCGTTATAATCAACGATGCCGCCTGATAACGTCAGCTTGAACTTTACGGCGCCGTCAATATCCTCGGGCAAGTCCACTTTAAATCGCCTTAAAAGTTCGGGGTAATCCAACTCCTTTGGTGTCGCCAGGGTTATCTCGTATCTCTTCTTATCCTTATAGTCGACTACGCCGCTTATCCGCAAAAGGCTGTCAGCACATATCCCGCGGATTTTCAAAAGCTTCCTTTTGGTAGCCAGATTGACGCATATCTTACCTAATTCGAACTCTTCATAGCTGACATCATCAAAGTTCATCAAGCCGTTTACGTCCCTTAAGTTTGCGAGAAGATCCGTTGTATTATCGATGGAGATGACGTTGTTCAGCTTGAAGTTCAAAGAGATATTCGCTTTGCCCTTTATCGCTTCTGACTTGTCGATATATTTATTGATATCGCTCATCAAAAGGTCTGTTACCGAGATCTCCGCCAGGGTCAGGTCAATATCGCCATCGTATATAAAGCTCGTGGAGAACTGGATCTTCTCCTCTAATATCGACATGTCAATATCGCCCGCGCGCTCATCATAGCCGATATTAAGACCCGCTTCTTTAAATTTGTACCCGGCGGTTATCAGGTCAGTCAGCTCGATGTCAGCCTCTAAGTCACCGGTATTTATAAAGTAATTATTTATATCTTTTATGTTGTCATAATCCAGTAACGTTTTGAATTTCAGCCTGCCGTTTACTGTGGCCTTAACATCCGCATCGCCGTCAAAGAGTGATATTAGGTCATCTAACATTAAATCGATAAAAATCCCGTTGAATTCAAGCTCATTCAACTTCTCACCGCGAAGGCGCAGATCAAGCTTCAATTCTTTTTTTAAAAAGTACCCCTTTACCGTTATCCCATCATCATTATAAGTAAGGATAAAATTTGAATTCCTGACAACCTGCCCGTTGTAAGTCATGCCGCTTACGGTAACTTCCATGAACGCGTCTTTTATACCGTCGTCGGCTCCAAGTATCCTGCCGGTGGAGAAGACCTTCGCGTCAACGTCAATATCGTCGTATTTTAAGGTGCTTAGAACATGTTTGACGCCTATGTCCGCCGCGGTATACTCAAGGTCAAACGAACCGTCCTTCACTACGATATTGCCGCTAAGATCGACGCGCGCCTGATCCTTTGTGATCCGTGCCTGCTTTATATCAACCATATAAGTTTGTAACTCTTCATTATCATAAATACGCGCTTTTACAGATATATCCACTGGCAGATCATACGCGGTAAGGTACGGTGCGGCCATATCGAGCTTGATTTCAGGCGCCTTGGCGCTACCGTGGATATCGACCGTACCGGTAAGAGAGCCGCTTAGATTGTCCAGCGTGTCCACACTCTTCTCACCAAGCTCTGACAGTAAACCGTTGATCGAAGAGAACTCCGCGCCGTTGACCGCAATCCTGAGATCAAGTTCAGCCTCATCGTCAATCAGGATGCTGCCGTCCACGGTCAGGTCGAAGTCACCCTTTAACACATTGAGATCATTGAAATACAGCCTGCCGCCCTTATAGGTGATCTCTCCCTGGGACCTGTCGATGAAATACTTGTCATAGGTTACGTTGAATGCTGTCAGAGAAGTCGTGACAGACGGGTTGTCAAGCGTCCCGCCGAGCGTCCCTTTCACCGAGGCAACACCGCTTAGCGGTACATCTATCTTCGCGACATTCTTTAGCGGCCCTGGGTTGCTGACATGCGCCTGAAAAGCGAGATCATAGCTCTTGTATCCGGGCATACTCCCTTTTAGATTCGCGCTAAAATCACTCGTTGTTACGTTAATATCCCTGAAGATTATATTGTCCGCCAACACATCCAGCGATATGTCAAGCTTTAAGTCATTGAAAGTGATAAGTTCTTTTTTGTTTTTCTCATACAGGCCGTCATACAAGAGAAACTCTTTTGACATCAGGCCGCCTGATATTTTGATGGTGAAATTATCGTCGGTGAATTCGCCGCCGACATTGAGGTCGCCGCTGACCACACCACCAAGCAGTGTCGGCAGGGCAGGGCAACTCCTCTGAATATCCGCGAAGTCCCAGTTCGTTACCGTAAGTTTTGTGACAAAATCCGGTAGTCTGGCATATTCTGTGGAATAGCTGCCGACAGCGTGACCGCCAAAGATATCCGCCTTTATATCCCGCACCTCTATCTTCTTATCATCTATGGCGACATTGCATGATAACGCATCGAAATCTATGCCATATATGTTGCCGCCGCCAGAGTCAAGGTCGCCGGTCAGGTTGAATTTACCGCCAGAGCCGCTGACATTCCCCGACATTTCGTAATCACCTGTAAATTCAAAATCATCGGGCAGGCGCTTTTTTATTATTGAGCCATCCGCCTTCACTGAGAAATCTAAATCGTAGCTGACCCCGGGTTCCCCTTCATCATCGGTGAAGCGCGTATCGCCAGATACCTTTAGTTCCGCCTTGTCACCGCTAAAGGCCTGCGCGCTCTTTATGCTGAGTTTATTCTCTGAAATCATATACTTACAGTCAAGGAATAGGCTGTTTAACTCCTCGTCGATAGAATCGTTTTTGAATTTTAACCTTGATGCCTGCGCGAACATCAATAGCTCTTCAGGAATATTCTTCGTATTAGCATCGATATTGATACCGGTTACGCTTATCGTGCTATCATCGTCTAACCGTGTGATATTTATGCGGGAATCCACGATCTCTATCCTGTTGACAGTAAATGCGCCCTTAGCCGCGCCGCCCGTGGCGTCATCGCTGCCGGCAGGGGTAGCGGCATCGATGTCCAGTCTGCTCAAGCCCTTGACCTTATTATCTTTTACGTATATATTGGCGTCTAACCTAACCAATTTTATGCTCTCGATTATTAACTCCGCCTCTTCTGAACTGAATATGTGACTTAAAAGGTTGATCGGGTGTACGCCGGTCATTATCTTGATTTGTCTGACTTTTATGTTAGGGGAATAGTCCGTTCTTATTGCGGTGGATACGCTTACATCGTTCAGGTTCAGCGAGATCGGGAGCAGGCTTAATGTGAATTTCGAATAATCGATGATTAATCCCAATTCCTCTTGCACGGCGGTCTGTACTTTCATCTCGACATAGCTTTGCACGGTCTTACTGCTGAAAAACGCCACCGGCAACGCTATGAGCAGCGCCAGGAAGACAATCAGGTATAATATTAATTTTTTAATTTTATTTTTCATGTATGATAACTGCAAATAATCATTTTAAAACACACTAATACATTATGATTATAGCTTAATGAGCGTATGAATGTCAATAAATGCGTAAAGGGGGGGATATTATTAGTAGATATCCTTAATGCACCTGAACCCGATTGAAATGGATTTAGTGTTTGGCGGGGCAAACTGCCTTGCGGACGTTCTTGATTCATTTTTACCGGTTTTAAATGATCCGCCACGCACTACATTGTTCTTTTTGGAGTAGTTTTTATTCTTTTTATGATTGTTCTCATAAGGCAGGTACGGGCTTGACGTCCATTCAGAGACATTACCGCCAATGTCTATCACATCATAAGGGCTAAGGTCGTCTGGGAATGTACCGATTATTACCGTGCCACCAATACCGCTTTCAACCGCATTAGTTTTTTTGCCTTCCTCCCAAACATTGCCCCATGGCCAGATCCTGTTACCAGTGCCGCGCGCCGCTTTCTCCCACTCCTCTTCAGTCGGGAGGCGTTTCCCGACAAATTCACAATATTGCTTTGCGTCTTGCGCAGTTACCAGGACAACAGGATGGTTATCCTTCTTTTCAGGATACGTTCCATCCTTCCAGTTATATGCGGCGGCTTCCTCTGCATCAAGATACGGGGCTTCATGTCCGGTAGCGTCCACAAAGCTCTTATACTCTTTGTTCGTTACTTCATACTTATCGATATAAAACGGGTTCAAATAAACGCTGTGCGGCGGCATCTCATCATCATTCTTGTTGTCGCCCATACCAAAAAACCCCTTTGGTATGTATGAGAGCATAGAGCCGCTTATCCGGCAGCCGGCGCCTAATTCCTCGGCGACAGCCCCGAGCTCTACTTCATTGAATATACCTATAGGTATCAAATCGCTCGCGAATCTGTCTTCTGATACGCTCTCCGCGAGGACACAGCCGAGTTCCCTGTTGTTCGCGCCATAAAGAACAAATGCGGAACCGGTCTTTATGCCGTCCTTTAAACCAATATCAACGATAACAACCCGATTGGTTTTGTCCTTCTTAATAACTTTACCGCGTCTGGCGTCTTGCGCAAAGGTTACATTAACGATGCACATAAGAATCACTAACACGCTAAAAGCTCTCTTCAACTCATCCTCCGTTGCACTAAATAAAAAATTATAACATACCTTGTAATATTTTACACTAAAAAAATGTCTTCTGCAAGCATACAGGCAGAAAAATGCCCGTTTTTTATCTCCCTTAATTCGGGTACGATCTCCTTACACGTCTCCTTTGCGTACTGACAGCGGGGATGAAAGATGCACCCCCGCGGCGGGTTTATCGGGCTCGGGACATCACCCTTTAAGATGATACGCTTCTTTTTCCCCTCCACGGCAATGCTTGGCACTGCGGATAAGAGCGCGGTTGAGTATGGGTGTAGCGGCTGTTTATACAAACTTTTACTGTCCGCCAGCTCCATCATCTTACCTAAGTACATCACACCGACACGGTCGCTTAAATACTCCACAACCCTTAGATCGTGAGAGATAAACAGATAAGTGAGGTCAAACTCCTCCTGCAAGTCCTTTAAAAGATTAAGTATCTGAGCCTGGATAGAGACATCGAGCGCCGAGACCGGTTCGTCGGCTATTATGAGCATCGGGTTCACGCTTAGCGCGCGCGCAATTCCGACCCGCTGCCGCTGCCCCCCGCTGAACTCGTGCGGGTACATATTCAATGACTGCTCATGTATACCGACAAGGTTCAAAAGCTCTTTTGTCCTGTCCACCCGCTCTTTGCGCGTCGAACATATTTTGTGAACGCCAAGCCCCTCTGACACCGTTTGACCGATAGACATCCGCGGGTTCAGGGATGCCTGAGGATCCTGAAAGATTATCTGCATATCCTTGCGGACTCTCTTCATCCCCCTTTTGCTCAGCTTCAAAATATTGTCGCCATTATAAAGTATCTGGCCGCTTGTCGGTTCTATCAGCCGCAGGATAAGTTTTGCCAAAGTGCTCTTACCGCAACCGGACTCACCGACGAGACCGAAAGTCTCACCTTTAAAAAGAGTGATGCTGACATCGTCTACAGCCGTAAGCGACTGTTTTTTCTCATACATCCTTGACTTTATCAGAAACGTTTTTGTCAGGTTCTCTATCTTGAGAAGCTCTTTTTGCATCTATACCATCCAGCATCGCGCGTAATGCCCCGCTTCGACCTCTTTAAAGGGGGGCGGATCATCGCATATCTTTTTCTTCAATGGGCATCTGGTCTTAAAAAGACAGCCCCCGGGCAGGTTCAAAAGGTGCGGTACTACTCCAGCGATCGCGTTCAGCCGACCCTTCTTCTTCTCGTCATGTTCAGCATCACTGATCGAGGGCAGCGATTGCAAAAGCCCTGTCGTGTACGGATGCCTCGGCGTTGACAGCACCTTCCTGACCGTAGAATATTCAACGATCTTACCGGCATACATGACCGCCACGTTATCGGTGTTTTCAGCGACTATCCCAAGATCGTGCGTGATCAACAGCACAGCCATCCCCAGCTTCTGCTTCAGGTCATTTATCAGCTCGAGTATCTGCGCCTCGATAGTGACGTCCAGGGCTGTAGTCGGTTCGTCCGCGATCAGAAGTGACGGGCTACATGAGAGCGCTATCGCTATCATCACGCGCTGACGCATCCCACCAGAGAGCTGGTTCGGGTAATCGTTTATCCTGCGCTTGGCGGCAGGGATACCGACCAGCCTAAGCATATCGACCGCGCGGTCATACGCTTCCTTCTTACTGATATCAAGGTGCACCCGCATCGCCTCGGTGATCTGGTCACCCACAGTGAATACCGGGTTAAGCGACGTCATCGGTTCCTGGAATATCATCGATATCTTATCCCCGCGGATATTCCGTATCTCCTCATCGCTTGACCGCAATATATCCTTGCCATTAAAAACGATCTCGCCACCGGCTATCTCGCCCGGCGGCTGGATGAGCCGCATGATCGACAGAGCCGTCACACTCTTGCCACACCCTGACTCACCGACAAGGCCGAAGGAATCACCCCTCTTGATCGAGAAGCTGATATCATCTACAGCCTTTGCGATGCCGGCGCTCAAGTTGAAATATGTCTTTAAGTTCTTGACATCTAATAAGTTTTCCATAAGATTCCGTCTGATGATGTACTATTGGTACTCATCCGCCCCGATATCGTAACCGGCGCCCTGTGGTCTTGCGTTACCGTCGATATCGTCGGACGGCGCGCCCCCGCTCGCAGCGGTATCGATACACGGGGAGCCGGCGGTCAGGTGATAATCGCCGCCACCGACAAACAGCGGATCGGCGTCTATGTTCCCCATGCCGGTGTATCCGCCCTGTACATCGGAGTATGTGATACTTATCGTAGCGTTTCCGCTCAGTAGATAGACCTCGCTATCGCTGTAGTTCGCAAAATTCCCCCACATGATGCTGTTCAAGACGACAGGGCCTGTTGAGCAGGCGATCCCGCCACCAAAATCGGATGTGTTGCCGCTTATAGTACAATTTGTGATACTCGGTGTTGATGACGTGCTGTGTATCGCACCGCCATATTGAGACGCTGTGTTGTTCACTATGATCGAGTTTGTCAGCTTAAGAGAGGAGAAAACGCAGCCGATACCGCCACCGTACCAGCCAGCCGTGTTATCGCTGATGGTGCAGTTTGTAATCACCGGCGATGACGATGAAAGGCAGTATATCCCGCCACCGGTGATGTTCGCGGCATTACCGGTTATGACACAGTTCGTTATTGTCGGGGATGAGCTGTCCTTGCAGTATATCCCGCTGCCATAATCAGAGGCTCCGTTGGTGATGGTAAACCCGTCAAGCACGGAATCGTTACCCTCACCAGAATCGAATTTGACTACCATGCCCGCCGCGCCGCCATCGATTATGGTTTTTGCCGCACCGCTCGCGGATTGGATCGTGATCGCCTTACCAGAATAATCTATGTTTTCAACGTAAGTGCCGTCGTAAACGATTACAGTGTCTCCGTTCACTGACGCGTTGATAGCCGCCTGGATAGTAGGGTAATCCCACGGCACCTGGTGGCATATCTCATCTATCAGGCCGTCGCAGTCCTGATCGACGCCATCTCCGCAAAGCTCCGCCGCGCCCGGGTAGCTTGCCGCGTCGGTGTCATTACAATCAGTATTGTCAACGACATACCCTTCCTGGGGTGTTATGCTGGAGATAGTGCTGTTCGGGTCGCCGTAACCGTCACCGTCGGCATCCAGGTAATATGTAGTCGGTGGTGTGACCTGATCGGCGCCGTCACAGTCCTGGTCGATACCGTCGTCGGCGATTTCCGCTGCCCCAGGATATATCGCCGCGTCTGTGTCATCGCAATCGGTATTGTCCGTCAGGTACCCGTCGGGCTGAGTTGTGTCTATTACCAGTGTTGAGGGGTCGCCGTAACCGTCACCGTCGTAATCATAATAGTAGTAATTCATCTGGATACCGTCACAATTCTGGTCGATACCATCGCCGGGCACCTCACCGGCGCCCGGGTATACATTTGCGTCTGTATCGTCGCAATCGGTATTGTCCGTAACATAACCCTCGGGCTGGACAGTCTCTGATACCGATTCGTCAGGGTTCCCGTAACCGTCACCGTCAGAATCCATATAGTAAGTGTTCAGGTGCAGGTCTGTACCGTTGCAATCCTGGTCGATACCGTCGTCAGGCACCTCTGTGGCGCCCGGATATATCGTAGCGTCATCGTCGTTGCAATCACCCATATCTGCTTCGAAGACGTCACCATCGACATCGTTCGGATTTATAACGGTGTCATCACCACCGTCACCGGTGTCTGTGCCGCCATCGCCTGTGTCACCGGTGTCAACTTCCCCATCTGATGTCGCTACGCCGCTGTCATAGTTGACGGAACTGTCACAACCTGACAAAAACAGGAATAGTACCAAAGTAACCGCGAATATAGCGGCGACGTTTCTATATAAATGCCTCATTTTATCCTCACTTACATGTTATTATCGATGCTAACCTCTGACTTGTGCAATATTATCATTACCTCTGATAATTGTCAAGAAATGTGATTCAGCCATCGCGATGCGTACCGCGAAGTAATACAAAAAATAATAAAAATATTTGACAACGTTCTAAACAAACGATATACTGTCTGCCTTATTTAGAGTTTAACTAAATAATAAAATAATTTGTAGGAGTAGTCATCAATAATGAAACAACGAGTAATAAAACACTATTTTATTCTGGCTGTTATTCTTGGGTTGGCATCAAGTGCCTTCGCTAAAACATGCTATGAGTGCCACAAAGATGAGAAAAAGAGCTTTAAAAAGAAGTTTGTACACAGCCCTGTATAAGATGAGAGCTGTGATGATTGTCACAATGAGCATGAAGAAGGGAAGCCTAAAAAGCTGTCGCTGGTAGCAAAAGATAATGACTTATGCGTAGATTGCCACGACGACATCGCCGACAAAAAACACATTCACAGCGCGATAGCCGACGGCCTTTGTATAGACTGCCATGACCCTCATGCCTCTGACAATAAGAACCGGCTGATCGCTTCAGGTAACGATCTGTGCTTTGAGTGCCACGACGATATCGCGGACAAAAAACATGTCCACAGCGCGATAGCCGACGGGGATTGTATCGACTGCCACAGCCCGCACTCGACGGATAACGCGAAGCAGCTGATCGCTTCAGGTAACGATCTGTGCTTTGAGTGCCACGACGATATCGCGGACAAAAAACATGTCCACAGCGCGATAGCCGACGGGGATTGTATCGACTGCCACAGCCCGCACTCGACAGATAACGCGAAGCAGCTGATCGCTTCAGGTAACGATCTGTGCTATGAGTGCCACGACAGCAAGGAGGAACAGCGTCATGTTCACCCTGCAATTACCGACGGGGAGTGTATCGACTGCCACAGTCCGCACTCTACGGAGAATCAGTTCCAGCTCATAGCTAACTACACTTTAAAACGATATGTTGCATTTTCACCAGAAGAGTATGCTTTATGCTTTGAGTGCCACGAGGAGTCATTAATTACGACAGAATTCGTAGTCAATAATGAGACTAACTTTAGAGATGGCGCAAAAAACCTTCATTTTATACACGTCAGAGGTAAGACAGTTGTCGATAAGTATGGCTTGAAGAGAAAGCCCAAAAAAGGCAGGGCATGTTTTGGTTGCCACATGAGTCATCAATCTGACCAGAACTTCATGCTTCTAAATGAACTTACCGCTGGTAAAATATTAGTTTATTCGCTGACATATACGCAAATAAAGACGGATGAACAAGATGGCGGCAGGTGCGTTGTCGGTTGCCACAATCCAAGGCAGTATGACCGCGGCAAGAAAGAAGAGAGGGTAGAAGAAATATCCAGTGCACCGGCTCCGTAGATTGTCGGGTACCGTGGGATTTCAGCTGGGTGGCAGGTTGGTTATATTTCAGCTGGATGGATGAGCGGCGGCGGTTCGGTTAAGCAACTTGCCCCGCCTGCCATAAACAACACCATAAGTTAGCTAAGAACGCGGCATAAAAAAACACTTCCTCTTTTAGAAGAAGTGTTTTTTTAGTTTCAACAGGCTTGCCTGTTTGTTTTTATCTGCTGTGCGCGCGAGTAAACCAAGTAGCGCTACTCCTCAGTTTTCTTGCGGCTTTCCTCGATCAGTTCAGTCGTTTTCCTGATAGCTTCCTTATACAGTTTTTTTGGTTTCAGCCTGTTAGCATCTTTAAACTGGACTAAAGCCTTTTCATACCAACCATATCCCTTGTAAGCAATCCCTAAGTTATAATTAGCTTCAGAATGTTTCCTGTTGATTCTTTGGCATTGCTCAAAGCTCTCGATAGCTTTTTTCCACTTACCTATTTTTGCATAATCTATCCCGATCTTTACTAAGTTGCTGGAGAATGAATCGGCCCCGGGGATCTTTTCAAATACAATCAATTCAGTCTTTGAAGGAGGCGTTAACTGTTCTACAAAGTTATTGCTAAGCTCTTCCATAACCTCATCCAAGAGAGTCTCAAGCTCTATGGAAGACATCTGAGTCGGGTTCAGACTCGTTCTATAACAAAAAGCGTCCACTTCCTCAGACAGGTATTCCGTCGTATTGATAATAATCTTCCCTGTCTTTGCATCATAAAGCTTATAGTTTATCTTTATCTTTCCGACCCTTGTCTTACATTCCATCTTTACATCAACTTCCTTCTTTTTTTCCTGATACTCCAATTTCCCTTGTTTGTTCTTGATAAACTCAAATTCACCGGTGCCTTCTTGTTCTGTAATGACCTTATTATAAACCTCATCACCGATCTCTCTTTCTAATACTTCCCCCATGAAGAACGCATCGACTTTTAATGCGGCGCCCAATGCTTTTAATTCACTTTTTTCCATGTATCGTTTTAAACCTAATCCATTCACCAATAGATCGCTGTCAACATCATCTGGTTTTTTCACTGTATAAATCAAAGTGTCCGCTAATGCCTGAGCTAACATATAAGATGCTTTCTTACCTTCGTCTTTTTTACCAAAGAAAGTTGTAACCGCGATAGAATCAATATTCCTGGCTCTGATGTCAATTGCGGCCGACTTATATATTGTAATTGGTATTCGTGTAGTCTCACCTCTGCCGCTACCGATACCTGAGCATCCACTTATACTTATCGACATAATAACTATTACGATGAAACATAGCGCGGCTGCGAACAGTTTGCTTTTCATATCTCCCTCTGATTTCATATCTCCCCCTGATTATTTATGATCAATATAATTTGAGTACTTTTCGGTAACTACTGAAAGCAATTTATATTATTATTAAAAAAAATACTAAATGTCAAGTTAATATTGTGCTGTATTGAAAAAAAATACAATTTTTGTTATAATACAATAGAGGTAATGAAGATGGATAATAAAGTGCATGAATCTGCTATGGCCGCATCGCGCAGGGTAGCGGAAAAAAAGATTGAAAGAGTTTTAGAAGCCAAGAGAACAAGGCAAAAAGTGCAGCTTGAAAAAATACAGGCTGTAAAGAGGGATAGGGTTATTTTATCAAAAAAAGCAAGGGCGCTGAGTGAACGTGTGCGGCTGAAGAGCAAGAAAAGAGGCTGAATTCAGACCGTACTTTCCGCATAAAAAATATTATATTAATATCTTGTAATCCATACCGCTACTTAACGAACCCGATTAATCCAGCCAGCCATAATTTCCTTGACAAATTCTGAATAAAATATGTATAAGTTGTTTAAGCAAAGTGCTTGAAAAGCAAATTGTATTTTTGGGTCCCGGGGGGATTATGCTCGAAAAACTTATCTTTGGTCTGATCGGTGGACTCGGGATGTTCTTGTTTGGTATGAAGATTATGTCCGAAGGTTTGCAGAAGATCTCTGGTGACAGGATCAGAAGAACATTAGAGGCATTGACAACTAACAGGATAATGGGCTTACTCGTCGGGCTGGTTGTCACATCGATCATTCAAAGTAGCAGCGCTACTACCGTTATGGTAGTCGGGTTCGTCAACGCCGGTCTGATGACGCTTGCTCAATCGATCGGGGTCATTTTAGGCGCGAATATCGGTACCACCATCACTGCCCAGATGATCGCATTCAAAGTGCACCATTACGCCCTGCCAATCTTAGGTATCGGTGTTTTCCTCAAGACATTTTCATCAAGTAAGCGATGGACATACATCGGGGAGGCAATGTTAGGTTTCGGGCTCATCTTTTATGGACTCGTTGTCATGAAAGGAGCTTTTGCGCCGCTAAAGACAAATCAGGCATTCATCAGTTATTTCACTCTATTCGGTGATAATCCCATTATAGGGGTATTGGTTGGGGCGGCATTGACTCTTGTCGTTCAGAGTAGCAGCGCGACAATCGGTATCACCATGACGCTCGCTTCCTCTGGCCTGCTCAGCTTTTATGCCGCTGTTGCGCTCATTCTCGGAGAAAATATCGGTACTACGATCACCGCGAATCTGGCAAGCATCGGTACTAATACGAACGCGAAGAGGGCGGCGAGGGCGCACCTGCTCTTTAATCTTATCGGTACCTTATACATGCTGATGATCCTGCCGTATTTCGTAACTTTTATTGATTATATCACACCAAACAGCGCAGACTTTGTAAACGCGATTAATGAAAAACCCTTTATCGGCAGGCATATCGCTAACGCGCATTCATTGTTTAACGTACTGAACGTACTCATATTTCTGCCATTTACCGGTTACTTAGCAAAAGCCGCTTCATTTATGGTGCCGCAAAAAGAGGGTGAGGAGGTAGAGTACGCGCTAAAATATCTGGATAACAAATTATTAAACACACCGGTCATCGCGATAAGTGAGGCGCGTAAATAAGTCGTGCGTATGGCGGAGATATCTCTTTCCATGTATAATAATTCCATTGAATTCATTATGAATAATGATATGAAATTATTAAAGAAAATAACGAAAAAAGAGGGGATTGTCGATCTGCTGCAAAAAGATATTACAAATTTCTTAGTGGAGATTTCACAGCAATCGATAACAAAGGATATCTCTAAAGAGATCGCGTCCTTACTTCACATGGTAAATGATTTAGAACGGATAGGCGATCATTGCGAGAATCTCGCGAAACTGACTGAAAAGATAATCGATGGCAAGATAAAGATATCTGAAGGCGCGCTTGAAGAATTAAAGGATATTTCAGGCATTACAAGGGAATTCATAGAGAGTACGGTAAAGGTTATCGGTGCGAAGAACAAGAAGTTCTTGCAAAACGCGCGCTACTTTGAGTCCCGTATCGATAAATTAGAGGATAATTATCGGGAGAACCACATAAAGCGGCTGAACGAGGGGCGGTGCAAAGTCACTGCCGGTCTGATCTATGTTGATATGCTCGCCAATTTCGAGAAGCTTGGCGACCATACATACAACATCGCGGAGGCTATCGCCGGTATCAAATAACACAAAACATTTTGAATAACTATAAAGAACCGAAAAAGAATCCATTTGCAGGCATCTTCACCATCAAAAACCTCATTACAGGGGTGCTGTTTGCCGTCGCGCTCAAGCTGTTTTCATCAAGAACGGCAGACTACGACCTGTTTGGTCATCTAAAGACCGGCGAGATGTTGCTTAATGATTTTGGCCTGCTGAAAAAGGAGATCTTCTCCTTTACCGCTTCTGATGCTTATGTCGTCAACCACGAGTGGCTCTCGCAGATGCTCTTGGCATATCTACACAAGCTTTTTGGCGCCACAGGCCTTATCGTCATGAAAATCAGTGTCGGGATGGCCTCCGCTTTCACCCTTTACAGGATAATCACATCAAAAACAAAGAATATCATCGTCCTGCCGCTTGTATTCCTGCTCGCGGTGCAGGCGCTGTCCCGGGGGTTCTTGTTCAGGCCGCAGATATTTTCGTACCTGTATCTGCTGATTCTGGCTTACCTGTTCGCGACTTATGACGAAAAGGGGAAGTATTTCTACATAGTGCCGGGTATCTTCCTTTTCTGGGTAAACATGCACGGCGCGTTTGTTGCCGGACTCGCTTTCCTGTTCTTATTTCTCGTATCAAAAACAGTCGATTTTTACAAAGTGTCCGGTAAGGGTTTTTATAAGTCGAAGGAGTTTTTGACTCTGGCCGCCATCTGTTTCTTATCGCTTATGATAACTCTGCTAAACCCCTATGGCATCAAGCTTTATTCTTATATCGCTTATGAGATGTCACTGGGTATATCCAGGCAGTATATCACCGAGTGGCAGCCATTTACTTTCGCAATGCGCGAGATGCCTTTCTTTATTACACTAATTATTTACATAGCTTCACTGATCTTCTCAAAAGAGAGGGTTACGCTAAAGGATCTGCTCATACCTATGTCCGCGGCTGCTTTGGGGCTGACGTCCGTACGGCACACACCGATATTCGCCATCATGGCGGCCGGCGTTATATCAGACAGATTAGGGTATATCGCCGATACCCTGCGGGTCGGTAATAACGCGCAGGATACTTACTCGCCCGCGGAGAGGTACACGAAGATATTTTTAACATTAGTCATTGTGCTGTTCCTTTACATCTCTACGGGACCCGGTCTGCCGGATAAGCGGGCAATATACTTAGAGGGTGATCCGTACCCTGTAGATACCGTGAATTTCATCAGGGTGAACGGTCTTAAGGGTAAACTGTGGCTGCCGCATAATTATGGGATGTACGCGATCTACTATTTATATCCAGACACTAAGGTCTCTATAGACGGCAGGTGGGCGACGGTATACCCGAAGGAGCTGATGCAAGACGCGATGGATTTCTCCTTTTCTGATGATATAAAGAAGAAATTCAGGATATTACAGAAGTACCGGCCCCAGATGCTGATGGTGGAACATGATAATAACATCAATGACTGGTTACTTAAGAGCAACATATTCCGGCTGATATACCGGGGTAAAGTGGTGAACCTGTATACCTGGAAAAACTATGAACTCCCGAAAACGTTGACAGCCCCGAAGCAAGAGGAATACTATTCATTGAAATAGGGGTATTTTTCTATTTGGGGACTGTTGCCAAATAAAATTGTATTGGGGGCACGCCCATTTGGCTTAAGTCCCATGATGCGGCGGGCAGCCCGAAGGAACTTTGGGAAATAAAGGGCGCCGGTTATGGCGATTCACCGTTTTACGCGAAAGATTATTATGTAAGGATAAAATGCTTTTTTGATAAGCGCCTGTTATCAGGGGAGACTACGGGGACTCACAAAGATTTGTGACAAATACCCTTGACATTTTAGAATAATGTTTGTAGATTTAATTAATGAGGGCGGGGAAGTCTAAATGTTTCTAAACAAATCAAGCAGGCTTAACTCTTCGGTTATCGGTCTATTGGATCTTGTCAACATCAAGGAGATATTAGGGTGTTTCTGTTTCCTTCATTCAAATGGAATAATCTTGAATGTTTACCGCCTTGAACGCGGGTACAATGTAAAATCCTTAATAGTTGATCTGGATGAAAACAGTAATAAAGTCACTGTAAAGATCGAAGATAACGTCTATTTTAAACTAAATGAAAACATCCAGATATCTTTTGTCATCAACTCAATTAAGTACAGTTTCCACTCCTTTGTCATGGCATTAAACAAAGAAGGTGAGTTTCAATTCCATATACCTACTTCGATCAATTATGATGATAAAAGGGAGTTGCCAAGGATACTCCTGCCGGAATCCATGATGAACAGTCTGGAGCTGGTAACCGGATTCTTCAGCGGTCTTCGGATCAAAGGCAGTATAAAAGACCTGAGTATCGGCGGGTTAGCGTTCACACCAAATAACATTGAGAATCTAAGGAATCGCAGCGTGATCCGCCTGAATGAAGCAAAACTCAAGAGTGGCGACAGGTTCAGGAATTTCAGGATACTCATCGAGAAACACATGTTTAAGGTACCCGGGGAGATATGCCATCTGCCTGACGAGGAACGGGACACCTATGGCGTTAAATTCCACTCATTGAAAGCGAAGCACAACGATATATTGAACGAGTATGTACAGAGCTTGGCCCCGCTTAGGAAGTTCATCAACTTCTCGACTTTTTATAACAATATCAAAGCTATCAGTTGATCACACAATCAAAATTGATGGTTCCGTTTCGGTTCCGACTATGCTGTGTCTACCAGCTTCTTCGGTGGTGGCACAGCCCACCCTGATATATCAGGGTGGAGCGTTACGCTCCCAAGACCGACAACGTAGGTCTATATCAGGGTGGAGCGTTACGCTCCCAAGACCGACAACGGAGGTCTATATCAGGTGGAGCGTTACGCTCCCAAGACCGACAACGGAGGTCTATATCAGGTGGAGCGTTACGCTCCCAAGACCGACAACGGAGGTCTATATC
>JAJRZU010000071.1 GCA_024275075.1 Deltaproteobacteria bacterium
AGAGCATGGGCGCACTGCCTTTTTTTGAGAATGCAAGTATGTTCAACGCATCACTCACCCTCTTACCTCTTATAGCATCAGTCACCAGCCTTGCTTTCCTTGGCGACACCCGTACATATCTTAATTTTGCGACCGCTTCTTCCATTTAATAAATCTCCTTGAGCTCCTTGAGTTTAACTATCTTCTCGTTTTGGACTTCCTGTCACCGGCATGACTGTAAAAAGTCCTTGTCGGTGAGAATTCCCCCAGCTTATGCCCTACCATATTCTCAGTAACGAAAACCGGAATAAACTTCCTACCATTATGCACGGCAAATGTCAACCCCAGAAAGTCAGGAATTATTGTCGATCTTCTTGACCATGTCTTGATGATCTTCCTGTCATCCGGCGATATCCGCCTTACCTTCCTCATTAAACTCTCTTCTACATAAGGTCCTTTTTTTACTGATCTTGGCACTTTACACTCCCCTTACTTTCTTCTTTTTACGATAAATTTATCTGTCGCTTTGTTCTTCCTCGTTCGCTTACCCCTGGTAATCTTACCCCATGGCGTTACCGGGTGCCTGCCACCAGAACTCTTGCCTTCACCGCCGCCATGCGGATGATCCACAGGGTTCATTACAACGCCTCTTACTGACGGCCTCTTACCAAGCCACCTGTTGCGACCCGCCTTACCAATCCGGATAATCTCATGCTCGGAATTGCTCACAACGCCTATCGTCGCCATGCACTCGACCCGGACTTTCCTTACCTCGGACGACGGCAGCTTTAACTGTGCATACTTGTCATCCCGGGCAACCAACTGCGCGTAAGCACCGGCGCTACGCACCATCTGCGCCCCCTTACCGATCTTAAGCTCGATATTGTGTATGATCGTACCGACAGGGATTCTCCTGAGCGGCAAAGTATTACCTATCTTGATATCCACATCCTCACCGGACATGATAACATCACCGACCTTGAGCTTCCCAGGTGCTATTATATACCGCTTCTCACCATCCGCGTAAAATAATAAAGCGATCCGCGCGCTTCTGTTCGGGTCATACTCGACAGACGCGACCTTCGCTGGTATATCGAATTTATCCCTCTTGAAATCAATGATCCGAAGCCGCCTCTTGTGACCGCCCCCTTTATGCCGGCATGTGATCCTGCCATTATTGTTCCTGCCACCCTTCTTGCGTACAGGCGCCAGGAGAGACTTTTCCGGCTCGCTCGCAGTGATGGTATCAAACGCTGAAACGCCCATACCCCTTCTGCCTGGTGATGTTGGTTTTAATTTTCTTATTGCCATTTATATGCTCCTGAAAAATCGCTTTAATTTAATATATAAGAACAGGTGCGCCAGTTATACGCCCTCGAAAAAGCTTATCTTAGCGTTCTTCGCCAATGTTACATACGCTTTCTTGAAGTTTGGTGTCTTACCAAAATTCCTGCCCACTCTTTTCCGCTTGCCCCTGACATTGATCGAGCGGACATCCAACACTTTGACGTTAAACAACCTTTCAACCGCGTCTTTAATCTGTATCTTGTTCGCGTGTCTCGCGACCTTGAATGCCACTGTGTTATCTATCTCTTTTTGTGTCGATGTCTTCTCTGTGACAATCGGGCTTATTATAATATCTTGTATCGCGTGCATTATCCTAACCTCTTTTCGATCTTCTCAATTGAAGGTTTCGTCAATACTAATGAGTCGTACTTCAATATATCGTATACATTAATATGGTCTGCGCTTAACACCTTCATATTCGGTATGTTCCTCGATGACTTCTCAATGGTATCGTCCCTGTCACTGATGACAAACAGACAGTTTTTAGCATCAAGATTCGTCAGTGTCTGAACAAATTCCTTTGTCTTTATCTTGTCCATATTATAATCATCAAGCGCGATCAATTCATTATCCTTACACTTGACGGATAAAGCTACTTTTAATGCGGCTTTCATCACCTTCTTCGGTACTCTGAGGTTGTAGTTCTCTGTGCCGGTGGGGCCGAATACCGTTCCGCCGCTTCTCCATAATGGCGACTTCTTCGTACCTGCTCGCGCGCGTCCCGTCCCCTTTTGTCTCCAGGGTTTCGCCCCGCTGCCCCTGACCTCAGAACGTGTCTTTGTCTTCGCTTTGGCAGAGCGTCTCGCCGCAAGCTGCATCTTAACCACTTCATATAAGAGATGCTTTTTTATCTCAACATTAAAGATCGAGTCATTCAGCGTTATCTCAGAGACCTTTTTGTTCTCTTTGTCATATAAATCTATAACCGGCATAATCTAATACTCCAATTTATTTAATAGCTTAGCTGTTTATTTTAACCGCTTTCTTAATATACACAATTCCGTTTTTTGACCCGGGTACTGCCCCTTTTACCAGGATCAGGTTCTTCTCGGGTTTAACATCGATAACCATAAGGTTTTGTACGGTTACATTCTTGTTACCCATCTGACCTGGCAACCTCTTACCTTTGAACGTCCTCGCCGGATCCGCACACGCACCGATCGCACCCGGCTGCCTGTGGAACCTTGAACCGTGTGTCTGCTTACCACCGGCAAAACCATATCTCTTAACAACACCGGCAAACCCCTTACCTTTGCTCACGCCCGATACATCCAGCATATCACCGGTCTTAAAGATATCGACCTTTATTATATCACCCTCGTTCAACTTAGAATAGTCATCAGATTTCATCTCTTTCAAATACCTGACAGGCGCAACCTTGCTCTTTTTAAAATGACCGGCTAAAGGTCTGGTCACCTTGTTAGGCTTCATGGCTACAGAACCTATCTGCACCGCCTCATATTTGTCCCTGTCAAGATTCTTCTTCTGAACGACCACACAAGGCTCAACCTTGATCACCGTAACAGAAGTGACTCTCTTGTTCTCATCAAAGATCTGGGTCATACCGATCTTTCGTCCAATTAATCCATTAACCATCTTGTATCCCTCATATCCTATAACTATTTATAGTTTTATCTCGACATCCACGCCCGCAGACAGATCAAGCTTCATCAGCGCGTCAACTGTCTGCTGTGTCGGTTCCAAGATATCCAAAAGCCTCTTGTGCGTCCTTATTTCAAACTGCTCCCTTGACTTCTTGTCAACATGAGGAGATCTTAGGACGCAGTACTTGTTTATCCTCGTCGGGAGCGGTATCGGTCCTGCGACCTTTGCGCCCGTCCTCTTTGCTGTATCGACGATCTCAACGACCGACTGGTCAAGAAGCTTATAATCAAAGGCCATTAACCTTATTCTAATTTTTTGTGTCTGCATTTTTCCTTTTCTCCTTACAGCCCTCTTATGAGTATGTACCCTAATACCAATTAACTCTGGTTTATCTGCAATATATCGTTCTTCACGCATCCATCGCAATATTAACGGGTATTATATGGTATTATACCCCCTACTCGTATATCTCGCTTATGACTCCGGCGCCGACTGTCCGGCCGCCTTCTCTTATCGCGAATCTAAGCTCCTTCTCCATGGCTATCGGGGTGATCAGCTCACCGACAAGCTCTACGTTGTCGCCGG